>NZ_CP038469.1:3025315-3327846 GCF_004684345.1 Citrobacter tructae | reverse complement strand
CCTTCGCGGTTGTCAGCGACCTTCTGTTTTTTCCCGTCGCGCTGAGTCAGGCTGTTTAATGGTCTGAAACCCAAATTGTTTCTGTGTGCCCATCGAACTGTCCGATAATTTTTTGCATTGGGAGTCCCGGTCATGCTGAGCGCATTTCAACTGGAAAACAATCGTTTAATACGTCTTGAGGCGGATGAGATTGAGCATCTCGCCAGCTCGGTTTGGGTCGATTTAGTCGAGCCGGACGACGATGAACGAAACCGTGTGCAAAAGGACTTGGGCCAGAACCTGGCTACGCGCCCTGAACTGGAAGACATCGAAGCATCCGCGCGTTTCTTTGAGGACGAAGACGGCCTGCATATTCACTCCTTCTTCTTTTATGAAGATGCCGACGATCACGCGGGCAACTCAACTGTCGCATTTACCATTCGTGAAGGCCGCCTGTTTACCCTACGTGAACGCGAGCTGCCAGCATTTCGTCTGTACCGCATGCGTGCGCGCAGCCAGGCGATGGTTGATGGCAACGCTTACGAGCTGCTGCTCGATCTGTTCGAAACGAAAATCGAACAGCTGGCGGATGAAATAGAAAACATCTACAGCGATCTGGAAAAACTCAGCCGCGTAATTATGGAAGGGCGTCAGGGTGATGAATACGATGAAGCGCTCTCCACGCTGGCGGAACTGGAAGATATCGGCTGGAAAGTTCGCCTGTGTCTGATGGATACCCAGCGCGCACTGAATTTCCTGGTGCGTAAGGCGCGTCTGCCGGGCGGTCAGCTGGAGCAGGCGCGTGAGATCCTGCGCGATATCGAATCTCTGCTGCCGCACAACGAATCGCTGTTCCAGAAGGTTAACTTCCTGATGCAGGCGGCGATGGGTTTTATCAACATCGAGCAGAACCGCATCATCAAGATCTTCTCGGTGGTTTCCGTGGTGTTCCTGCCGCCGACGTTGGTGGCGTCCAGCTATGGGATGAACTTTGAGTTCATGCCGGAACTGCACTGGAGCTTCGGTTATCCTGGGGCGATTGTCTTTATGATGCTCGCGGGTCTGGCGCCGTATTTGTACTTTAAGCGCAAAAACTGGTTATGAGTTTGGTGCCGGATGGCGGTAGCGTCATCCGGCACAACAACGTTAAAGTCCCCTTTGCGTTCTGCGTAGGGTATAAATCGCATCCATCACGAATATCGCCAGCGCCACCCAGATAAACGCGAACGTCACCATCTTATCCGCGCCCGGCACCTCGCCGTAAAATGTCACCGCCAGCAGGAACATCAGCGTTGGTCCGATGTACTGGAAGAAACCTAGCGTGGAAAGACGCAGACGGGTCGCTGCGCCGGTAAAGCACAGCAGCGGAATGGTAGTTACGACGCCTGCGGCAATCAGCAACAGATTGAGCGACATCGGGTTCTGCCCCATATGGCTGGTTGGGCTATCGGCAATACCAAACAGATAGATTGCCGCAACCGGTAACAGCCACAGGGTTTCGATTAGCATGCCGGTTTGCGCCTCGACGGCGATTTTCTTACGCACCAGGCCATAAAAAGCAAAGCTGAAGGCCAGCCCCAGAGCGATGATTGGCAGTGAGCCGAATGTCCACAATTGCACCAGTACGCCGCAGGCGGCTAACAGAACGGCCAGCCATTGCATGCGGCGAAAGCGCTCGCCGAGGAAAATCATGCCCAGCACAATATTCACCAGCGGGTTAATAAAGTAGCCGAGGCTGGCTTCCAGCATATGGTGGTTGTTGACCGCCCAGATAAAAAGCAACCAGTTTCCGCCAATGAGCACCGCAGAGAGCGCCAGCAGGAAAACCTTCTTTGGCGTTTGTAGCAGCGTTTTAACCCCTGACCACTGGCGGCTGACACTCATCAACACCACCATAAAGAAAAACGACCAGATCACGCGGTGCGTCAGGATCTCATCTGCGGGGACGTAGTAAATCAGCTTGAAATACGCGGGTGCAATGCCCCAAATAAAATAGGCAGCAAGAGCGAGTAATACGCCCTGCCGCGTTTGCTTAGCATCCATCGGGAAAACTCATTTCAGAAATGTAACCGCAGTTTACCTTGTTTCAGGCGCTTACCCCACCATATAAGTCGCGGTGGCGCTGGCGATATAAAGCTGCTCTTCGTTATGCAGTTCCACGCGCGCAACGGCAACCTTATTACCCGCCCGCAGCAGACTGCTGGTGGCGGTAAAGCGATTTCCTCTGCCCGGGCGCAGGTAATCGACACGCAGATCGATAGTGCCCATGCGCGACATCCGCTGACGCAGCTCGTCCTCGCTAATCGTTTCGTGACGTGTCAGCGTACTGCCTACGCAAACCAGTCCGGCGGCCACGTCCAGCGCTGAGGCGATCACACCCCCATGCAGGATGCTTTGTGCCCAGTTACCAACCATCATCGGTTGGTTGTTAAAGGCCAATTGGGCAAACTCTTTTTCGTAGCGTTCCAGCTCCAGCCCCAGCGCCCGGTTAAACGGCATATGGTAGACAAACATTTCGCCCACTAATTTCAGCGCTTGCTCAGCAGTAAGTACGGCAGACATACGATCCCTACATCTCAATGGTTAATGAAATGTTGATATTATGCTTATTATTTGTTGTTTTCTACTTTAAGACGGGATAACTAACGAGGAACTCTCTAAGTATGTAGAATGCTTGCCAGATAATTATACAATTCATCAATATTTTGGTTCAGGAGAACAGTACCGATGCGGGCGATTCTGGGGTGGTTATTACCAGCAGTCATGTTGCCGTTGACCGCGTATGCGCAGGAAGCGACAGTGAAAGAGATTCATGATGCACCTGCTGTACGCGGCAGTATTATTGCCAATATGCTGCAAGAGCATGACAATCCTTTCACGCTTTATCCTTATGACACCAACTATCTCATCTACACCAATACCAGCGACATGAATAAAGAGGCCATCAGCAGCTATAGCTGGTCTGATAATGCGCGTAAAGATGAGGTGAAGTTTCAGCTGAGCCTGGCGTTTCCACTATGGCGTGGGATTTTAGGCCCGAACTCCGTGCTCGGTGGCTCTTACACCCAGAAATCCTGGTGGCAGCTTTCCAATAGCGAAGAGTCTTCGCCGTTTCGCGAGACTAACTACGAGCCGCAGTTGTTTCTCGGTTTCGCCACCGACTATCGCTTTGCAGGCTGGACGCTACGTGATGTCGAAATGGGGTACAACCATGACTCCAACGGTCGTTCCGATCCGACCTCGCGTAGCTGGAACCGCTTGTATACCCGCTTGATGGCAGAAAACGGTAACTGGCTGGTGGAAGTGAAGCCGTGGTACGTCATCGGCAGCACTGACGATAACCCCGACATCACTAAATATATGGGCTACTATCAGCTCAAACTGGGTTATCACTTAGGTGACGCTGTCTTAAGCGCGAAAGGTCAGTACAACTGGAATACCGGCTACGGCGGCGCTGAGCTGGGTGTCAGCTACCCGATCACAAAACATGTTCGCCTTTATACTCAGGTCTACAGTGGTTATGGCGAGTCGCTGATTGACTATAACTTTAATCAGACGCGCGTTGGTGTGGGCGTAATGCTCAACGATATCTTCTGATCGGTATTGAGAGTATTTTAATCATTGCAGTTTCTCTCTCAGGCGCTGAAAATAGCGCCTGTTTTTATTTAAGGTTAACGGGGTTAATGTGGCGCAGGCGGAAGTGTTGAATCTGGAAATGGGCGCTAAACAGGTTTTGCAGGAAACCTTTGGCTACCAACAGTTTCGCCCTGGTCAGGAAGAAATCATCGACACCGTGCTCTCTGGCCGCGACTGTCTGGTCGTTATGCCAACCGGTGGTGGTAAATCCCTCTGTTATCAAATTCCCGCATTATTGCTGAACGGCCTCACCGTTGTCGTTTCGCCACTGATTTCCTTGATGAAAGACCAGGTCGATCAGCTGCTGGCAAACGGCGTGGCGGCGGCGTGCCTGAACTCAACCCAGAGTCGTGAACAGCAGCAAGAGGTGATGGCAGGCTGTCGCAGCGGGCAAATCCGCCTGCTGTACATTGCACCCGAGCGCCTGATGCTGGATAACTTCCTGGAAAATCTGGCGCACTGGAATCCGATGCTGCTGGCGGTTGATGAAGCGCACTGTATTTCCCAGTGGGGGCATGATTTCCGCCCGGAATATGCCGCTCTGGGCCAGCTGCGTCAACGCTTCCCCGCGCTGCCGTTTGTGGCACTCACGGCCACCGCCGATGACACCACCCGGCAGGATATTGTACGTTTGCTCGGGCTTAACGATCCCCTTATTCAGATCAGCAGCTTCGACCGTCCGAACATTCGTTACATGCTGATGGAGAAATTTAAGCCGCTCGATCAGCTGATGCGCTACGTACAAGAACAGCGCGGCAAGTCCGGCATTATTTACTGTAACAGCCGCGCGAAGGTTGAAGACACAGCAGCACGCCTGCAAAGTCGTGGGATCAGCGCCGGGGCTTATCATGCCGGGCTGGAAAACAGCGTGCGCGCCGACGTGCAGGAGAAATTCCAGCGTGACGACCTGCAAATCGTCGTCGCGACCGTAGCGTTTGGTATGGGAATTAACAAACCCAACGTGCGCTTCGTGGTGCATTTTGATATCCCGCGTAACATCGAGTCCTACTATCAGGAAACCGGGCGTGCCGGGCGTGACGGCCTGCCTGCAGAAGCGATGCTGTTTTACGATCCGGCAGATATGGCGTGGTTACGCCGTTGTCTCGAAGAAAAACCAGCCGGACAACTGCTGGATATCGAGCGGCATAAGCTCAACGCGATGGGGGCCTTTGCCGAGGCGCAAACCTGCCGTCGTCTGGTGCTGCTGAACTATTTTGGCGAAGGGCGTCAGGAGCCGTGCGGTAACTGCGATATTTGTCTCGATCCGCCAAAACAGTACGACGGATTAATGGATGCGCGTAAAGCGCTGTCGACGATCTACCGCGTTAACCAACGTTTTGGTATGGGCTATGTCGTCGAGGTTCTGCGCGGGGCAAATAACCAGCGTATTCGTGAGATGGCTCATGACAAACTGCCGGTCTACGGCATTGGCCGTGAGCAGAGCCACGAGCATTGGGTCAGCGTAATTCGCCAGCTTATTCACCTCGGATTGGTCACGCAAAATATTGCTCACCACTCTGCGTTACAGTTAACCGAAGCTGCGCGTCCGGTACTGCGCGGTGAAGTTCCACTACAGCTTGCCGTGCCGCGTATTGTGGCGCTGAAACCGCGCGCAATGCAGAAATCCTTTGGCGGCAACTACGATCGCAAACTGTTCGCCAAATTGCGTAAGCTGCGTAAAGCCATTGCTGATGAAGAGAATATCCCGCCGTATGTGGTCTTCAACGATGCCACGTTGATTGAAATGGCCGAGCAAATGCCGGTTTCACCGAGCGAAATGCTGAGCGTCAACGGCGTGGGAATGCGTAAACTTGAGCGTTTTGGCAAAGAGTTTATGGCACTTATCCGCGCACATGTTGATGGTGACGACGAAGAGTAGTCAGCCAGGCAAAAAAGTGCCAGGATGGTGACTCACTGAACTATTCCCCCGCGAGTCTTTTTTATGTTAACGCTATTTTTTACCGTTGCGTTGGTACACATCGTAGCGCTGATGAGTCCTGGCCCCGATTTTTTCTTTGTCTCTCAAACGGCGGTGAGTCGTTCACGCAAAGAGGCGATGATGGGCGTGCTGGGCATTACCTGCGGCGTCATGGTCTGGGCGGGCGTGGCGCTGCTCGGCCTGCATCTTATCATCGAAAAAATGGCATGGCTGCACACAATTATTATGGTCGGCGGTGGCCTTTATCTGTGCTGGATGGGGTATCAGATGCTGCGCGGTGCGTTTAAAAAACAGGACGTTGCAGCACCCGCACCGCAGGTTGAACTGGCGCAGAGCGGACGCAGCTTTTTAAAAGGTCTGCTGACCAACCTGGCGAACCCTAAAGCCATTATCTATTTTGGCTCCGTGTTCTCGCTGTTTGTTGGCGACAACGTCGGTACCGCTGCCCGCTGGGGCATTTTTGCGCTGATTATCGTTGAGACGCTGGCCTGGTTTACTGTGGTTGCCAGCCTGTTTGCGCTACCGAAAATGCGTCGTGGCTATCAGCGTCTGGCGAAGTGGATTGATGGTTTTGCCGGGGCGTTGTTCGCAGGCTTTGGCATTCACCTGATTATTTCTCGTTAACTTACCTGTAGGCCGGATACGCGTCAGCGCTATCCGGCACTGACGTCAGGCATGCCGTGCTGACGCCAACAGGGCGCCGATCAGCATAAACAGCGACCCAAACACTTTGTTTAGCGCCTTCATTTGCTTTGGCCCTTTAATCCAGCCCGCAATACGGGTAGCAAGCGTTGCGTAACCGATCATCACAATAATATCGACCACGATGGTGGTAACGCCCAGCACCACATACTGCATCAACTGCGGCTCCTGCGGCATGATGAACTGCGGGAACAGGGCGGCGAGAAACACAATGCTCTTCGGATTGGTCAGGTTGACGAATACCGCGCGTTTGAACAGACGGCTGCGTGATTGCGTATTTGCCATGGTGTTCAGGTCGATGGCTCCCGCCGCGCGCCATTGTTGAATGCCCAACCAAATCAGATAGGCTGCCCCCGCCCACTTCAGCACCTCAAAGGCGATCACCGAACGTGAAAATAGCGTTCCTAGTCCTACGCCAACCAGCACGATATGAATGCCAAGCCCAGTCTGCAAACCGGCAATTGACGCAGTTGCTCCCCGATAGCCGTGGCTGATGGCGGTTGTCATGGTGTTGATTGCGCCAGAGCCAGGCGACAAGCTCAAAACAATGGACGTCAGCAGGTAAGCGAACCACCATTCAAAGGTCATGAGAAACTCCCGAATTGTCTATTTTTATGCCACAATACGCTACTGCCGTTAGGTTTTGTCAGAGACGGCGAAAAAAACGATTTTACTTGGTCAGCGAGGCTGGATACCCGATGTTTCAGCAGCAAAAAGACTGGGAAACAAGAGAAAACGCGTTTGCTGCTTTTTCCATGGGGCCACTGACAGATTTCTGGCATCAGCGGGAAGAAGCAGAATTCACCGGTGTAGATGATGTCCCTGTACGCTTTGTTCGCTTTCGTGCAGAAAAAAACGATCGCGTCATTGTCGTCTGTCCCGGGCGCATAGAAAGCTACGTAAAATACGCTGAACTGGCGTATGACCTGTTTTATTCTGGTTTTGACGTGCTCATTATCGACCACCGTGGTCAGGGGCGTTCCGGGCGTATGCTGTCGGACCCGCATCGTGGCCATGTGGATAACTTTAATGACTATGTCGACGATTTGACCGCCTTCTGGCAGCAGGAAGTGCAGCCAGGTCCGTGGAGAAAACGCTATATACTGGCGCATTCCATGGGGGGGGCCATCGCCACGCTGTTCCTGCAGCGCCACCCTAATCAGTGTGATGCCATAGCCCTCAGCGCCCCGATGTTTGGGATCGTGATGCGCTTTCCCGACTGGATGGTACGTCATATTCTTGACTGGGCAGAAGGGCATCCACGTATTCGTGAAGGTTATGCGATGGGGACCGGGCGCTGGCGAGCGCTGCCATTCGGGATGAATTCGCTAACGCATAGCCGACAGCGCTATCGGCGCAACCTGCGCTTCTATGCGGATGATCCGAAGCTGCGAGTCGGCGGGCCGACCTATCACTGGGTGCGTGAAGGCATTCTGGCGGGTGAGCAGGTGCTGGCTGGGGCGGGAGATGACGCGACCCCGACATTGCTTATTCAGGCTGAAGAAGAGCGTGTGGTGGATAACCGCATGCACGATCGTTTTTGTGAACTCCGCGCCGCAGCGGGCCATCCTGTAGAGGGAGGTCAGCCGCTAGTCATAAAAGGCGCGTACCATGAGATCCTTTTTGAAAAGGACGCAATGCGCTCAGTCGCGCTCAACGCCATTGTCGAATTTTTCGACAGGCATAACACATCCAGCGGACACCGCTTTGCTTAGAGGTTTAATTTTTTATGTATCAGGTAGTTGCATCTGATTTAGATGGTACGCTGCTTTCCCCCGACCATACCCTGTCCCCTTATGCCAAAGAAACGCTGAAGCTGCTGACGGCTCGTGGCGTTAATTTTGTGTTTGCAACCGGTCGCCATCATATCGATGTGGGGCAAATTCGCGACAACCTCGGCATTAAGTCCTACATGATCACCTCCAACGGTGCGCGTGTGCATGATACTGACGGGAACCTTGTTTTCTCGCATAACCTGGATCGCGACATTGCCAGCGACCTGTTTGGTGTGGTGAATGCGAACCCGGACATCGTGACCAATGTTTACCGCGAGGATGAGTGGTTTATGAACCGCCATCGTCCGGATGAAATGCGTTTCTTCAAAGAAGCGGTGTTCAACTACTCGCTGTTCGAACCCGCGCTGTTGGAGCCGGAAGGTGTCAGTAAAGTGTTTTTCACCACCGACTCTCACGAAATCCTGCTGCCGTTGGAGCAGGCGATTAACGCCCGCTGGGGCGATCGTGTGAACGTCAGCTTCTCCACGCTGACCTGCCTGGAAGTCATGGCGGGCGGTGTGTCGAAAGGCCATGCGCTGGAGGCGGTGGCAAAAGCGATGGGTTTTAGCCTGAAAGACTGTATCGCTTTTGGTGACGGGATGAACGACGCGGAAATGCTCTCGATGGCAGGAAAAGGCTGCATCATGGGCAACGCGCACCAGCGTCTGAAGGATCTGCATCCTGAGCTGGAAGTGATTGGCCTCAATGCCGACGATGCCGTGCCGCACTATCTGCGCGATCTCTTCTTAAAGTAACTGTTCTTTAGTTGACCAGTTGTCAACTAAACTCTTCGCTACAATGGGTGTACCTTTTGTTCAGAGACATCCATTGTGGCGCTACTCATCATTACCACTATTTTGTGGGCCTTTTCTTTTAGCCTGTTTGGCGAGTACCTTGCCGGTCATGTCGATAGCTATTTTGCGGTGCTGGTGCGTGTCGGACTGGCGGCGCTGGTCTTCCTGCCTTTTCTGCGTACTCGCGGGCATAGCGTAAAAACCATTAGTCTGTACATGCTGGTGGGTGCCATGCAGCTTGGCATCATGTATATGCTGAGTTTCCGCGCTTATTTGTACCTGACGGTTTCTGAGTTGCTGTTGTTTACCGTCCTGACGCCGCTCTATATCACGCTGATTTATGACCTGATGAGCAGACGTCGTTTACGCTGGAGCTACGCGTTTAGCGCGCTGCTGGCGGTCATTGGCGCCGGGATCATTCGTTACGATCAGGTGACCAGCCATTTCTGGACCGGCCTGCTGCTGGTACAGCTTTCCAACATTAGTTTTGCCATCGGCATGGTGGGCTATAAGCGTCTGATGGAAACCCGCCCAATGCCGCAGCACAACGCGTTTGCCTGGTTTTATATGGGGGCGTTGCTGGTGGCAGTCGTTGCCTGGTCTATATTAGGGAATGCGCAAAAAATGCCTGAAACCACGCTGCAGTGGGGGATTCTGGTGTTCCTTGGCGTGGCGGCATCGGGCATTGGCTACTTTATGTGGAACTACGGCGCAACGCAGGTGGATGCGGGCACGCTGGGTATCATGAACAATATGCATGTGCCTGCGGGACTGTTGGTTAACCTGGCCATCTGGCACCAGCAGCCTCACTGGCCAAGCTTCATTATTGGTGCGGCTGTGATAGTGGCCTCACTGTGGGTACATCGAAAGTGGGTCGCTCCGCACTCCGCACAAACGGCAGGTGATCGCAGGCGTGATTCCGCGCTGAGCGAATAAACGCTTCGGTGACTGGCTGACGCTGCTCGCCATCGCGCACGGCGGCGTACAGTCGGCTCCACAATCCATCACCCAGGGTTTTGGTTACCACCAGGCCCTGGCGTTCAAAACTCTCCACCACCCAGTGCGGCAGGGCCGC
Organism: Citrobacter tructae; assembly: GCF_004684345.1. NCBI lineage: Bacteria > Pseudomonadati > Pseudomonadota > Gammaproteobacteria > Enterobacterales > Enterobacteriaceae > Citrobacter > Citrobacter tructae. The sequence goes on along the minus strand of NZ_CP038469.1, from coordinate 3,317,946 downwards.
AATACCCATTCTGGCGGCTACCATCTGGATCAACAGCAGGGTGTTATCCACGCTCTTCAGCGATGGGCTAACGCCGGCGGGCTGCAGGAAATTCCGCCAAATATCCAGGCGGCTGCGCTGTACCGGATAAATCAGCAGCGTTTCGCTGGCTAAATCTTCCGGCGTTACCTGCGTTTTGCTGACCAGTGGGTGATCGGGTGCCAGTACCAGACGAACTTCAAAATCGAACATCGGTGAATAGTGCAGGCCGCTGCGCGGCAGAATGTCGGATGTCATCACCAGATCCAGCTCATCCTGCTGCAGGGCAGGTTGCGGATCGAACGTCACGCCAGATTTAAAATCCATCTCTACCTGTGGCCAGTTAGCACGGAAATTTTCCAGCGCGGGCGTCAGCCATTGAATACAGCTGTGGCATTCAATCGCGATACGCAGTCGGGTTTGCTGCGGTTCATTGCATGCCTGAAGTGCGCGACCGATTTGTGGCAAGACCTGGTTTGCCAGCTGTAGCAAAATTTCGCCCTGTGGCGTAAAGCGCAGCGGTTGGCTTTTGCGCACAAATAGGCGAAAGCCGAGGCGTTGTTCCAGATCGCTGAACTGGTGAGACAGGGCGGATTGGGTCTGATGCAACGTCGCTGCTGCGCCTGCCAGCGAACCACTGTTTCGCAACGCCTGTAGCGTTTTCAGATGCTTAATCTCGATCATGAAAGTCCTTCACTTCGGCATGAATAAATTGCGCTTGAGGATTACACAGTACCTGTCAATTATGGATGTGTAAACATCTGGACGGCTAAAATCCTGCAAATTAAATAAGAGGCATACAATGACAATACTGAATCACACCCTCGGTTTCCCTCGCGTTGGCCTGCGTCGCGAGCTGAAGAAAGCGCAAGAAAACTACTGGGCAGGTAACGCCTCTCGTGAAGAATTGCTGGCAACGGGTCGCGAACTGCGCGCCCGTCACTGGGATCAGCAAAAACAGGCTGGCGTTGACCTGCTGCCGGTGGGCGATTTTGCCTGGTACGATCACGTGCTGACTACCAGCTTGCTGCTGGGTAACGTCCCGGCCCGTCATCAGAACAAAGATGGCTCCGTCGATATCGACACCTTATTCCGCATTGGCCGTGGCCGTGCACCGACCGGTGAACCTGCTGCGGCGGCAGAAATGACCAAATGGTTTAACACTAACTATCACTATATGGTGCCTGAATTCACCAAAGGCCAGCAGTTCAAGCTGACCTGGACTCAGTTGCTGGATGAAGTTGACGAAGCGCTGGCGCTCGGCCACAACGTAAAACCCGTCCTGCTGGGCCCGGTAACTTACCTGTGGCTGGGCAAAGTGAAGGGCGAACAATTTGACCGCCTGAGCCTACTGAACGACATTCTGCCGGTTTACCAGCAGGTGCTGGCAGAGTTGGCTAAGCGTGGCATCGAGTGGGTTCAGATTGATGAACCGGCACTGGTGCTGGAACTGCCGCAGGAGTGGCTGAACGCCTTTAAACCGGCGTATGACGCTCTAACCGGTCAGGTGAAGCTGCTGCTGACCACCTATTTTGAAGGAGTAACCCCGAATCTCGATACCATCACCGCACTGCCGGTACAGGGTCTGCATGTTGACCTGGTCCATGGTAAAGATGACGTGGCAGAACTGCACAAACGTTTGCCGGCTGACTGGCTGTTCTCTGCGGGTCTGGTGAACGGTCGTAACGTCTGGCGTGCCGATCTGACCGAGAAATATGCACAAATTAAGGACATTGTCGGCAAACGTGCGCTATGGGTGGCCTCTTCCTGCTCTCTGCTGCATAGCCCGATCGATCTGAGTGTCGAAACCCGCCTTGATACGGAAGTAAAAAGTTGGTTTGCCTTCGCCCTGCAAAAATGCGGCGAGCTGGCGCTACTGCGTGATGCGCTGAACAGCGGTGATACCGCCGCGATTACCGAATGGAGCGCACCGATTCAGGCTCGTCGCCATTCTACCCGCGTACACAATGCGGCAGTCGAAAAACGTCTGGCGGCGATTACCGCGCAGGACAGCCAGCGTACCAACGCCTATGAAGTACGTGCTGAAGCACAACGTGCACGCTTTAATCTGCCCGCCTGGCCAACCACGACGATCGGTTCCTTCCCGCAAACCACGGAAATTCGCGGCCTGCGTCTGGACTTCAAAAAGGGCAATCTGGATGCGAATAACTATCGCACTGGCATTGCAGAGCACATTAAACAGGCGATTGCTGAACAGGAGCGTTTAGGTCTGGATGTGCTGGTCCACGGCGAAGCCGAGCGTAATGACATGGTGGAATACTTTGGTGAGCACTTGGACGGCTTCGTCTTTACCCAGAACGGTTGGGTGCAAAGCTACGGTTCCCGTTGTGTGAAGCCGCCGGTGGTGATTGGCGATGTCAGCCGCCCGCAAGCGATTACCGTGGAGTGGGCGAAATACGCGCAATCCCTGACCGACAAGCCGGTAAAAGGCATGCTGACAGGCCCGGTGACCATTCTTTGCTGGTCATTCCCGCGTGAAGACGTGACCCGTGAAACCATCGCCAAACAGATTGCGCTGGCGCTGCGTGACGAAGTGGCGGATCTGGAAGCGGCGGGCATAGGCATTATCCAGATTGACGAACCGGCGCTGCGCGAAGGTCTGCCGCTGCGTCGCAGTGACTGGGCGGCGTATCTGGAGTGGGGCGTGGAAGCCTTCCGTATCAACGCCGCGGTGGCGAAGGATGAAACCCAGATCCACACCCACATGTGTTACTGCGAGTTCAATGACATCATGGATTCGATTGCTGCGCTGGACGCGGATGTGATCACCATTGAAACCTCGCGTTCCGACATGGAGCTGCTGGAATCGTTCGAAGAGTTCGACTATCCAAACGAAATTGGGCCGGGCGTCTATGACATTCACTCTCCGAACGTGCCAAGCGTGGAGTGGATTGAAGCCCTGCTGAAAAAAGCCGAACAGCGTATCCCGGCGGAGCGTCTGTGGGTGAACCCGGACTGCGGCCTGAAAACCCGCGGCTGGCCGGAAACCCGTGCGGCGCTGGCAAACATGGTGAAAGCCGCGCAGAACCTGCGTCAGGCTTAAAACAAAAACGGAGGCTAATGCCTCCGTTTTGATGATCGGTTTGCCGGGGCAATAATTATTTCTTCCCACCGTACTGCGCAAACCACTCCAGCATTCTCTGCCAGCCGTCTTTTGCAGACTCTTCGTGATAGCTCGGGCGATAATCGGCGTTAAACGCATGTCCGGCATCGGGATAGACCACGATTTCCGTTTTGGCATTCGCCGCGCGCAGTGCCTGACGCATCGTCTCGACTGTATCTAGTGGAATACTGGTGTCCTGAGCGCCATAGAGTCCCAAAACGGGGGCGTTCAGATCGGTGGCGATATCGACGGGATGTTTGGGGGAGTTTAGTGTTTTGTCTCCGACCAGTTTGCCGTACCACGCCACAGCCGCTTTTAGCTGCGGATTATGCGCGGCATACAGCCAGGTGATGCGCCCGCCCCAGCAAAAACCGGTGATCATCAGTCGATGCGCGTCACCGCCGTTGCGCGAGGCCCAACTGGCGACGTGGTCCAGATCGGCCAGCACCTGAGAGTCCGGGACTTTTGCCACCAGGCCGCTTAACAACGTTGAAATATCGGCAAAATCATTCGGATCTCCGGTGCGGAAGTAAAGCTCTGGTGCGACAGCCAGATATCCTTCCAACGCCAGGCGGCGGCAAACGTCACGAATGTGTTCATGAACACCAAAAATTTCCTGTACGACGATAACGACAGGGAGCGGACCCTCGCTCTGCTTCGGACGTGCATGATACGCCGGCATATCATCGCCTTGAGACGGAATTGACGTTATGCCCGCGATGATTTCGTTATCCGGGGTGTGGACTGCCGTAGCAGCGGGTGGGGATACAGCAGGTGCAAAGCCAGATTGTCGTGTTGTTGCCATGGTATTCTCCGTACCCTTAAGTATTTAGCCAAATAGCGCATTGTTAACTATAGACGCGTGCAACGAACCACATTGCCTTAAACGGTCTATCTTTTGTGCAAGGCTTGCCTGTATCGAACTGTTAATGTGATCGGCATCACTATTTGACGGTAATTTAATGCAATTGATTTACATCATAGTGATGGTTGTCACGAAAATATGTTCATGCCTTCGGTAAAGTATATTTTTGCTTCTTCTGACAAAACCGATTCACAGAGGAGTTTTTATGTCTAAGTCTGATGTTTTTCATCTCGGCCTCACCAAGAACGATTTACAAGGGGCCCAGCTCGCTATCGTCCCTGGCGACCCGGAGCGTGTGGAAAAGATCGCCGCGCTGATGGACAAGCCGGTTAAGCTGGCATCTCATCGCGAGTTCACTACCTGGCGTGCTGAGCTGGATGGTAAAGCAGTGATCGTCTGCTCTACCGGTATCGGCGGCCCGTCGACGTCTATTGCCGTAGAAGAACTGGCGCAACTGGGCATTCGTACCTTCCTGCGTATCGGTACGACCGGCGCGATTCAGCCGCATATCAACGTTGGCGACGTGCTGGTTACCACCGCGTCTGTCCGTCTGGACGGGGCGAGTCTGCACTTCGCACCGATGGAATTCCCGGCAGTTGCCGATTTCGAGTGCACCACCGCGCTGGTGGAAGCGGCGAAATCTATCGGCGCCACCACCCACGTGGGCGTTACCGCCTCTTCTGATACCTTTTATCCAGGCCAGGAACGTTACGACACCTTCTCTGGTCGCGTAGTACGCAACTTCAAAGGCTCGATGGAAGAGTGGCAGTCCATGGGCGTCATGAACTACGAAATGGAATCCGCTACACTGCTGACCATGTGCGCAAGCCAGGGTCTGCGTGCCGGTATGGTTGCAGGTGTTATCGTCAACCGTACTCAGCAAGAGATTCCGAATGCAGAAACCATGAAGCAAACGGAAAGCCACGCAGTGAAAATCGTGGTAGAAGCAGCACGTCGCCTGCTGTAATTATCTCTTCTTTAAGAAAAGGCCGATGCGTTCGGCCTTTTTATTTTGCGTAGTACCTCGCAGGAAATTCCTTTTAAACTGGACGTTTATACAGCACAATTCTATTTTGTGCGGGTAAGTCGTTGCTGTAAGGGGGCGTAGTGGATATTTCGATAATGATAAGTGCCGTCGTGGCGTTAGCTGCAGGGCTGCTCGTGGGCTGGCTGGCGACAAAAGCGCGAGCCGATCAAATCCGCGCAGATCTTATCGAAGAACGGCGTGAACTGGATATTGCGCTAAGCGCCGCTCGTCAACAGCTGGCGCAGGAAGCCCATTGGCGTGAAGAGTGCGAGCTACTCAACAACGAACTCCGCAGCCTGCACAGCATTAACACCTCTCTGGAGGCCGATCTCCGGGAGGTCACTACACGGCTCGAAGCGACGCAACAGCATGCTGAAGAGAAAATCCGTCAGATGATCAACAGCGAACAGCGCCTGAGCGAACAGTTTGAAAATCTGGCGAACCGTATTTTTGAGCACAGCAATCGTCGTGTCGATGAGCAAAATCGCCAAAGCCTGAATAGCCTGCTTACACCATTGCGTGAACAGCTGGACGGTTTTCGCCGTCAGGTGCAGGATAGCTTTGGCAAAGAGGCGCAAGAACGTCATACCCTGGCGCACGAAATTCGTAACCTCCAGCAACTGAACGCGCAGATGGCGCAGGAAGCGGTTAATCTGACGCGGGCATTAAAAGGTGATAACAAAACCCAGGGTAATTGGGGAGAAGTCGTTCTCACGCGGGTACTGGAGGCTTCTGGTCTGCGTGAAGGTTATGAGTATGAAACCCAGGTTAGTATAGAAAATGACGCCCGTTCGCGAATGCAGCCGGACGTTATTGTACGATTACCTCAGGGCAAAGATGTGGTGATTGACGCCAAAATGACGCTGGTTGCCTATGAGCGCTATTTTAATGCAGAGGATGACTACACTCGTGAAAGCGCGTTGCAGGAGCACATCGCCTCGGTGCGTAACCATATTCGTTTACTGGGCCGTAAAGACTACCAACAGCTTCCGGGGTTACGTACGCTTGATTATGTTCTGATGTTTATCCCCGTTGAGCCCGCTTTTCTGCTGGCACTGGACAGACAGCCCGAACTGATTACAGAAGCGCTCAGAAATAACATTATGCTGGTGAGTCCCACCACGTTGTTAGTGGCATTGCGTACTATCGCTAATCTGTGGCGCTATGAGCATCAGAGCCGTAATGCGCAACAAATTGCGGACCGGGCCAGCAAGCTTTATGACAAGATGCGATTGTTTGTCGATGATATGTCGGCGATTGGCCAGAGTTTGGACAAGGCGCAGGATAACTATCGTCAGGCGATGAAAAAGCTCTCTTCGGGGCGTGGAAACGTCCTGGCGCAGGCAGAAGCGTTCCGTGGATTAGGCGTGGAAATTAAGCGCGAGATTAATCCTGAACTGGTTGAACAAGCCACGACCCAGGATGAAGAGTTTCGCTTACGTTCGGTCCCGGAGGCGCAACAAGACGAGACTTACCCCGATGAAGAGGCGGTAAATCAGCAATCAAACTAGCCCGTTTGGGGTAGTGGAACCCGGCAGAAGGGTAGGGCAAATTGCCCCAATCTGTTACACTTCTCGAACATTTTTTGGATGAGCAGGCACTGAGATGGTGGATAATTCACAAGAAACGACGCACTTTGGCTTTCAGACCGTCGCTAAAGAGCAGAAAGCTGACATGGTGGCCCACGTTTTTCATTCTGTGGCGTCTAAATATGACGTTATGAATGACTTAATGTCATTTGGCATTCATCGTTTGTGGAAGCGCTTCACCATTGACTGCAGTGGCGTGCGTCGCGGACAAACTGTCCTGGATTTAGCCGGCGGTACGGGTGATCTGACGGCGAAGTTTTCTCGCATGGTGGGTGAAACCGGGAAAGTTGTTCTGGCGGACATCAATGACTCAATGCTCAAAATGGGTCGCGAAAAGCTGCGCAACATTGGCGTAATTGGCAACGTCGAGTACGTCCAGGCGAATGCGGAAGCACTGCCGTTCCCGGACAATACTTTTGACTGCATTACCATTTCGTTCGGCCTGCGTAACGTTACGGATAAAGACAAAGCACTGCGTTCCATGTATCGCGTGCTGAAGCCCGGCGGACGTTTACTGGTACTGGAATTCTCCAAGCCGATTATTGAACCGCTGAGCAAAGCGTATGACGCATATTCTTTCCATATTCTGCCGCGTATTGGTTCGATGGTGGCAAGTGATGCAGATAGTTACCGCTATCTGGCGGAGTCCATCCGCATGCATCCCGATCAGGACACGTTAAAAGCAATGATGCAAAATGCCGGGTTTGAAAGCGTTGATTACTACAACCTGACGGCGGGTGTTGTTGCGTTGCATCGTGGTTACAAGTTCTGACAGGAGATCGGGGATGCCTTTTAAACCCTTAGTGACCGCAGGCGTTGAAAATCTGCTCAACACCTTTCTGTATCGTTCACCAGCGCTGAAATCGGCCAGAACGCGTTTGCAGAGCAAGGTGCTGCGTGTAGATCTCAAAGGATTTTCGACACCGCTAGTCCTGGTGTTTAGTGAGCGCCAGGTTGATGTACTGGGGGCATGGGAAGGCGAAGCTGATTGTACCGTGATCACACATGCCAGCGTGTTACCAAAATTGCGCGACCGGCAGCAGCTCACGACGCTTATTCGCAGCGGTGAACTGGAAGTGCAGGGCGATATTCAGGTGGTGCAGAACTTTGTTGCGCTGGCTGACCTGGCGGAGTTCGATCCCGCAGAGTTGTTAGCACCCTATACCGGCGATATCGTTGCTGAAGGGGTTAGCAAAGCCTTGCGTGGCGGGGCTAAGTTTTTATGCCACACCCTTCAACGTCAGCAGCGTTACGTCGCCGAAGCGATTACCGAAGAGTGGCGTATGGCTCCAGGTCAGCTTGAAGTTGCATGGTTTGCCGAAGAAACCGCTGCCGTTGAACGTGCGGTCGAATCTCTGGCCAAACGGCTGGAAAAACTGGAGGCCAAATGACGCCAGGTGAAGTACGGCGCCTTTATTTCATCATTCGCACTTTCTTAAGCTACGGCCTTGATGAACTCATCCCTAAAATGCGTATTACGCTGCCACTTCGGTTGTGGCGTTACACATTGTTTTGGATGCCCAACCGACATAAAGAAAAACCGCTGGGAGAGAGGCTGAGACTGGCGTTGCAGGAGCTGGGACCAGTGTGGATCAAGTTTGGTCAAATGCTATCCACTCGTCGTGACCTTTTTCCTCCGCACATCGCCGATCAGCTAGCACTGTTGCAGGATCGGGTGGCCCCATTCGATGGACAACGCGCAAAACAACAAATCGAAGAAGCCATGGGTGGGCTCCCCGTTGAAGAATGGTTTGATGATTTTGACATCACGCCGCTGGCATCCGCGTCTGTTGCACAGGTACACACTGCGCGACTGAAATCGAACGGCAAAGAGGTGGTGATCAAGGTCATTCGCCCGGACATTTTGCCGGTCATCAGAGCGGATTTAAAACTGATCTACCGCCTTGCTCGTTGGGTGCCTCGTTTGCTGCCAGATGGCCGCCGCCTGCGGCCAACGGAAGTGGTCCGTGAATATGAAAAAACGCTGATCGATGAGCTGAATTTGCTGCGCGAATCGGCGAACGCGATCCAACTGCGACGTAATTTTGAAGACAGCCCGATGCTGTACATCCCGGAAGTGTATTCAGACTACTGCAGCCAGAACATGATGGTGATGGAGCGTATTTACGGTATCCCTGTTTCGGATGTGACCGCGCTTGAGAAGAACGGCACCAACATGCAGCTGTTGGCTGAGCGTGGCGTACAGGTCTTCTTTACCCAGGTATTCCGCGACAGCTTTTTCCATGCGGACATGCACCCTGGTAATATTTTCGTCAGCTATGAACACCCTGAAAACCCGAAATACATTGGCATTGATTGCGGGATTGTTGGCTCGTTAAATAAAGAAGATAAGCGTTACTTGGCCGAAAACTTTATCGCGTTCTTTAATCGCGACTACCGCAAGGTTGCCGAGCTGCACGTGGATTCAGGCTGGGTTCCGCCGGACACCAATGTTGAAGAGTTTGAATTCGCTATTCGTACCGTGTGTGAGCCGATATTTGAAAAACCGCTGTCGGAGATTTCATTTGGTCACGTGCTGTTGAATCTGTTTAACACCGCACGTCGATTTAATATGGAAGTGCAGCCTCAACTGGTGCTGTTACAGAAGACATTGCTGTATGTCGAGGGGGTCGGACGACAGCTGTATCCGCAGTTAGATTTGTGGAAAACGGCCAAGCCATTTCTTGAGTCGTGGATTAAAGATCAGGTCGGTATTCCTGCGCTTGTCAGGGCCTTTAAAGAAAAAGCACCGTTCTGGGTCGAAAAAATGCCAGAAATACCTGAACTTGTGTATGACAGTTTGCGCCAGGGCAAATATTTACAACACAGTGTTGATAAGATTGCGCGCGAGCTTCAGGCGAATCATGTTCGTCAGGGACAATCCCGTTATTTATTGGGTATTGGCGCAACGCTGCTGTTAAGTGGGACATTCCTGCTGGTAAGCCGTCCTGAGTGGGGGCTGATGCCCGCCTGGCTAATGGCGGGCGGCGTTATTGCCTGGTTGATAGGCTGGCGCAAAATGCGCTGAATTTTTCATCGCTCAACGCAGGTCGTGTAACGTATACTACGGTCTTATTAATTCATCATCTATGACAGAGGAACATGTATGGGTGGTATCAGTATCTGGCAGTTGTTGATCATTGCCGTTATCGTTGTACTGCTATTCGGCACCAAGAAACTCGGCTCCATCGGTTCCGACCTTGGCGCGTCTATTAAAGGTTTCAAAAAAGCGATGGGTGATGATGAGCCCAAGCAAGATAAAACCAGCCAGGATGCTGATTTTACTGCTAAATCAATTACCGATAAGCAGGGCGAAGTGAAAAAAGAAGACGCCAAAAGCCACGATAAAGAGCAGGTATAATCCGTGTTTGATATCGGTTTTAGCGAACTGTTATTGGTGTTCGTGATCGGCCTCATCGTCTTGGGGCCACAACGATTGCCGGTAGCGGTAAAAACGGTCGCGGGTTGGGTTCGCGCGTTGCGCTCCCTTGCAACAACGGTGCAGAATGAACTGACCCAGGAGCTTAAGCTCCAGGAGTTTCAGGACAGCCTGAAGAAGGTTGAGAAAGCGAGCCTGACAAATCTGACGCCGGAGCTGAAAGCATCGATGGATGAGCTGCGTGAAGCTGCGGAGTCGATGAAGCGTTCTTACAGTGTTAACGACGCTGAAAAAGCGAGCGATGAAGCACACACCATCCATAATCCGGTGGTGAAAGACAGCGAAACACAGCACGAGGGTGTCACCCCGGCTACCGCTGCAGCGCAGGCAAGCTCACCGGAGCAAAAACCGCAATCCACGGGTGTTAATTCGCCGGAACCGACGGAAACCGCTTCCGTAACGTTGATGGACGCAGAAAAGAAATCCGCCGCGCCTGTTGTCGAATCCTCCCCTTCGTCGAGTGATAAACCGTAAACATGGCTGTAGAAGATACCCAACCGCTCATCACGCATCTTATTGAGCTGCGTAAGCGACTCCTGAACTGCATTATCGCGGTAATCGTGATCTTTCTGGCGTTGGTTTACTTTGCCAACGACATTTATCATATGGTTGCGGCACCGCTGATCAAGCAAATGCCGCAGGGTGCGACGATGATTGCCACAGATGTGGCCTCGCCGTTCTTTACCCCGATAAAACTCACCTTCATGGTGTCGCTGATTCTGTCAGCGCCAGTGATCCTGTACCAGGTATGGGCATTTATTGCGCCTGCTTTATACAAGCATGAACGCCGTCTTGTTGTGCCGCTGCTGGTCTCAAGTTCGCTGCTGTTCTATATCGGTATGGCGTTCGCTTACTTTGTCGTCTTCCCGCTGGCGTTTGGTTTCCTTGCCAATACGGCCCCGCAGGGCGTACAGGTCTCGACGGATATTGCCAGCTACCTGAGCTTCGTGATGGCACTATTTATGGCCTTTGGCGTCTCTTTCGAGGTCCCCGTTGCCATTGTGCTGCTGTGCTGGATGGGCATTACGACACCTGACGAGTTACGTAAAAAACGCCCTTATGTTGTGGTGGGCGCATTTGTCGTGGGGATGTTACTGACCCCGCCAGATGTCTTCTCGCAAACGCTGTTGGCAATACCGATGTACTGCCTGTTTGAAGTCGGTGTTTTCTTCTCTCGTTTCTATGTCGGTAAGCGACGTACGCGAGACGAAGATAACGAGGCTGAGAACGAAAAAGCTGAAGCCGCCGATAAAACCGAAGAATAAATGCAACCGCCCGTAAGGGCGGTTGCCATATGGGAGGAAGCATGTTTGATATTGGCGTTAATTTAACCAGTACGCAATTTGCAAAAGACAGGGATGACGTGGTGGCCCGCGCTTTTGCAGCCGGTGTGAACGGCATGCTTTTGACCGGAACTAACCTGCACGAAAGTCAGCAGGCGTTAAAACTGGCTCAGCATTATCCGCATTGCTGGTCTACGGCGGGTGTCCACCCGCATGATAGTAGCCAGTGGCAATCCTCAACCGAAGAGGCGATTGTGGCGCTGGCAAACCAGTCAGAGGTGGTTGCCATTGGTGAATGTGGCCTGGATTTCAATCGTAATTTCTCCACTCCGCAGGAACAGGAGCGAGCGTTTGAGGCGCAACTGCGCATAGCCGCTGAGCTGCAGATGCCAGTATTCATGCACTGTCGCGATGCGCACGACCGTTTTCTGGCATTGCTCGATCCTTGGCTGGACAGTCTCCCAGGCGCAGTGTTGCACTGCTTTACTGGTTCACGGCAGGAGATGCAGGAATGTGTGGACAGAGGGCTGTATATTGGCATCACCGGATGGGTCTGCGATGAACGTCGGGGGATGGAACTGCGGGAGCTGTTGCCGTTTATCCCGGTGGAAAGGCTATTGATCGAAACCGATGCCCCTTATTTACTCCCCCGCGATTTAACACCGAAACCGGCTTCACGGCGTAATGAGCCTGCGCACTTACCGCACATTCTTGAGCGTATTGCTCACTGGCGCGGGGAAGATCCTCAGCGCCTGGCAGCAGCAATCGACGCCAATGTCAGAACGCTATTCGAAGTCACTTTCTGAAACGGGTTTAAAGTTTTCGAAAACCGGTGTTTTTCACGCTCTGCTTAACCTCTTTATTCAACAGGTTGAGCAGAAGCATGGAGCGTGCCTCGCCATCAGGTTCGGTGAAAATCGCCTTCAACCCTTCAAATGCACCTTCGGTGATAATCACGCTATCTCCTGGGTGCGGGGTTTCCGGGTCAACAATCCCCTCCGGCTTGTAGATAGAAAGCTGGTGAATAACGGAAGACGGAACTGTTGCCGGTGTTGCACCAAAGCGGACGAAATGGCTGACGCCACGTGTGGCATTGATGGTGGTGGTGTGGATCACTTCCGGGTCGAATTCGACAAACATGTAGTTAGGGAAAAGCGGTTCACTGACTGTAGTTCGTTTTCCACGCACTATTTTTTCTAGGGTGATCATGGGTGTCAGGCAGCTCACCGCCTGCCTTTCAAGGTGTTCCTGGGCACGCTGAAGTTGCCCGCGTTTGCAGTACAGTAAATACCAGGCTTGCATAATAACTCTTATCCGCTTGTTCTGAGCGCAAGCATAGCAAAAGCCATGCGCTAAGTTAATTATACACTTCACCCTTCAAGCAGCCCTGTGTTGGCTGCCAGAGTTCACGCTAATTTAACAAAAATACAGCATCACAATGATGAACGCCGTATAATGAAGCGCTTATGAAGAGGCCATAATGGACGCCATGAAATATAACGATTTACGCGACTTCCTGACGCAGCTTGAACAGCAGGGTGAGCTCAAACGCATTGCGCTTCCAGTCGATCCACATCTGGAAATGACTGAAATTGCCGATCGCACGCTGCGTGCGGGCGGACCCGCGTTGCTGTTTGAGAACCCTAAAGGCTTTTCGATGCCAGTACTGTGCAACCTGTTTGGAACGCCAAAGCGTGTTGCGATGGGGATGGGGCAAGAAGATGTCTCGGCGCTAAGGGAAGTGGGTAAGCTATTGGCGTTTTTGAAAGAGCCGGAGCCGCCAAAAGGGTTCCGCGATCTGTTTGATAAGCTGCCGCAGTTCAAGCAGGTTTTGAATATGCCGACCAAGCGGCTGCGCGGTGCGCCTTGTCAGCAAAAAATCGCGTCAAGCGATGACGTCGATCTCAACCGTATTCCAATCATGACCTGCTGGCCGGAAGATGCAGCCCCGCTAATCACGTGGGGACTCACCGTGACGCGCGGCCCGCATAAAGAGCGGCAGAATCTGGGTATCTACCGTCAGCAGTTGATCGGCAAAAACAAGCTCATCATGCGCTGGCTTTCCCATCGTGGCGGCGCGCTTGATTATCAGGAGTGGTGTGCAGCCCATCCTGGTGAGCGTTTTCCAGTTGCCGTAGCGCTGGGGGCCGATCCGGCAACGATTTTGGGCGCGGTGACGCCAGTACCTGACACGTTATCGGAGTACGCTTTTGCCGGACTGCTGCGCGGTACCAAGACTGAAGTGGTTAAATGTATCTCCAACGATCTCGAGGTCCCCGCCAGCGCAGAGATTGTGCTGGAAGGGTATATCGAACCAGGGGAGTTGGCACCGGAAGGCCCGTATGGCGACCATACGGGTTACTACAATGAGGTGGATAGCTTCCCGGTCTTCACCGTCACGCATGTTACCCAGCGTGAAGATGCAATTTATCACTCTACCTACACCGGGCGTCCACCCGATGAACCTGCGGTGCTCGGCGTGGCGCTGAACGAAGTGTTCGTGCCGATTCTGCAAAAGCAGTTCCCGGAAATCGTCGATTTTTACCTGCCTCCGGAAGGCTGCTCGTATCGACTGGCGGTTGTCACGATCAAAAAACAGTACGCGGGCCATGCCAAACGCGTCATGATGGGCGTTTGGTCGTTTTTACGTCAGTTTATGTACACCAAATTTGTTATTGTCTGCGATGATGATGTCAATGCACGTGACTGGAATGATGTGATTTGGGCTATTACCACGCGTATGGACCCGGCCAGGGATACGGTGCTGGTAGAGAATACGCCGATTGATTACCTGGATTTTGCCTCGCCGATCTCCGGCCTTGGTTCAAAAATGGGACTGGATGCCACAAATAAATGGCCGGGTGAGACCCAACGTGAATGGGGACGTCCGATTAAAAAAGATCCTGAAGTGACCGCGCGCATTGACGCAATTTGGGATGAACTAGCCATCTTTAATGACGGCAAAAGCGCCTGAGGCGCGATCGTTTTGCCTATTGATCCGACAGAGAGAGCGCATGACAACCTTAAGCTGTAAAGTGACCTCGGTAGAAGCTATCACTGACACCGTATATCGCGTCCGTTTAGTGCCAGACGCGGCGTTTTCCTTTCGTGCTGGTCAGTATTTGATGGTCGTGATGGACGAACGGGATAAGCGTCCGTTCTCCATGGCATCAACGCCGGATGAGCACGGATTCATTGAGCTGCACGTGGGCGCCTCTGAGCTTAATCTATATGCCATGGCCGTCATGGACCGAATTCTCCAGGATCGGGAAATCAACGTTGATATCCCGCACGGCGAAGCCTGGCTGCGTGACGATGAAGACCGTCCGCTGATCCTGATTGCTGGCGGTACCGGCTTCTCTTATGTGCGCTCGATTTTGCTGACAGCGCTGGCGCGTAATCCAAATCGTGACATTACGATTTACTGGGGCGGGCGTGAAGAGAAGCATCTCTACGATCTCTCTGAGCTGGAAGCTCTGTCTGTTAATCACCCTAACCTGCGGGTTGAGCCAGTGGTTGAACAGCCTGAAGCGGGCTGGCGTGGTCGTACGGGGACCGTATTAACGGCTGTATTGCAGGATCACGGCACGCTGGCGGAGCACGATATCTACATTGCCGGACGTTTTGAAATGGCGAAAATTGCACGTGATCTGTTCTGCAACGAACGCAGTGCACGTGAAGACCGTCTGTTTGGCGACGCGTTCGCGTTTATTTGAGCAATAAAAAACCCGCCCCTGACAGGCGGGAAAAACGGCAACTAAACCTTTCTCCGTCATAATTCACACTGACTCTTTGTTGGCTGCCTTCGCTCACCCCGGTCACATAGTTATCTATGCTCCCGGGGACTCGCTCAGTTGCCGCCGCGATGCAGCGCGAATTATTTAGGGGAATTTATCTTTGATTAAACTCGCTCAAATACCGTGGCGATACCCTGACCCAACCCGATACACATCGTCGCCAGACCAAACTGCACGTCTTTGCGCTCCATCAGGTTTAGTAAGGTCGTGCTGATACGCGCACCAGAACATCCTAGTGGATGACCCAGGGCGATCGCACCGCCGTTGAGGTTGATCTTCTCGTCAATCTGTTCCATCAATCCCAGATCTTTAATGCACGGCAGGATCTGTGCAGCAAAGGCTTCGTTCATCTCAAACAAACCGATGTCACTGACAGAAAGCCCGGCTTTTTTCAGCGCCAGCTTTGAGGCCGGAACCGGGCCGTAACCCATGATTGACGGATCGCAGCCGACTACCGCCATCGAGCGGATGCGCGCGCGCGGCGTTAGGCCTAGTTCGCGGGCGCGACTCTCGCTCATCACCAACATGGCGGCAGCGCCATCGGAGAGAGCGGAAGAGGTACCGGCAGTGACTGTACCGCTAACCGGATCGAATGCCGGGCGCAGGGTGGACAGCGCGTCGACGGTGGTTTCCGGGCGGATAACTTCGTCGTAGTTAAACTGTTTCAATACGCCGTCGGCATCATGACCACCGGTCGGGATGATTTCGTTTTTAAACGCGCCAGACTGCGTGGCGGCCCAGGCGCGAGCGTGTGAACGTGCGGCGAAGGCATCCTGCATTTCACGGCTGATACCGTGCATGCGGGAGAGCATTTCCGCCGTCAGGCCCATCATGCCCGCGGCTTTTGCCACGTTGCGGCTCATACCAGGATGAAAATCAACGCCGTGGCTCATCGGTACGTGGCCCATATGTTCTACGCCGCCAATCAGGCAAGCCTGTGCGTCGCCGGTCATTATCATACGTGCAGCGTCGTGCAGCGCCTGCATTGATGAACCGCACAAACGGTTGACGGTTACGGCCGGGACGGAGTGCGGGACTTCCGCCAACAGTGCGGCGTTACGGGCAATATTGAATCCTTGTTCCAGCGTCTGCTGCACACAACCCCAGTAAATATCATCGAGAGCTGCTGGCTCAAGCGCTGGATTACGTGCCAGCAGGCTACGCATCAAATGTGCGGAGAGATCTTCTGCTCGCACGTGGCGAAACGCTCCCCCTTTCGAACGGCCCATCGGGGTACGGATCGCATCAACAATTACAACCTGTTCCATTGTGACTCCTTAAGCCGTTTTCAGGTCGCCAACCGGGCGGGCAGGCTCAACCGGGGGGTAGTACGGTTCGTTATGACGCGCTTTATTACGCAATCCTTCAGGCACATCATACAGCGGGCCGAGGTGCTGGTATTGCAGCGCCATATCGAGGTATTTCGCGCTGCCGAGCGTATCCAGCCAGCGGAACGCGCCGCCGTGGAACGGAGGGAAGCCAAGGCCGTAAACTAGTGCCATATCGGCTTCAGCCGGACTGGCGATAATGCCTTCTTCCAGGCAGCGCACCACTTCATTGACCATCGGGATCATCATGCGGGCGATAATCTCGTCATCGGTGAAATCACGCTTCGGCTGACTGACTTCTGCCAGCAGGCCATCAACGGCAGCATCCTCTTCTTTTTTCGGCTTGCCTTTGCTGTCCTCTTTATAACGCCAGAATCCGAGACCATTTTTCTGTCCAAAGCGGCTGGCGTCGAACAGTGCGTCAATCGCGTCGCGATAATCTTTCTGCATCCGCTGTGGGAAGCCTGCGGACATCACCGCCTGCGCGTGATGTGCGGTATCAATACCGACCACATCCAGCAGATAGGCCGGGCCCATTGGCCAGCCAAACTGTTTCTCCATCACTTTATCGATTTTGCGGAAGTCTGCGCCATCGCGCAGAAGCTGACTAAAACCTGCAAAGTAAGGGAACAGCACGCGGTTAACAAAGAAGCCGGGGCAGTCGTTGACCACAATTGGCGTCTTGCCCATTTTGCTGGCCCAGGCGACAACCTTGGCGATAGTTTCATCCGAACTTTTCTCGCCGCGAATGATCTCAACCAACGGCATACGGTGCACCGGGTTAAAGAAGTGCATCCCGCAGAAATTTTCCGGGCGTTTTAGCACACTGGCCAGCTCGCTGATTGGGATCGTCGAGGTGTTCGACGCCAGAACAGCATCCGGACGTACTTTATCTTCGGTCTCTGCCAGCACCGCTTTTTTCACTTTCGGATTTTCAACAACCGCTTCTACCACCACGTCTACGCGTTCAAAGCCGGTGTAGTCGAGGGTAGGGTGGATGGTGGAAATCACGCCTGCCATTTTCAGACCGTCAATCTTGCCGCGCTCAAGCTGTTTATTCAGCAGCTTGGCCGCTTCGGTCATGCCCAGCGTCAGTGATTTTTCATTGATGTCTTTCATGATAACCGGCACGCCTTTCCAGGCTGACTGGTAAGCGATTCCGCCGCCCATAATGCCTGCGCCCAGTACAGCAGCCTGCTTTGGTGTCTCAATATCTTTCGTCAGTTTTTTCGCTTTTGCTTTGACGAACTGATCGTTGAGGAAAATACCAACTAACGCGCGGGCCTCAGCGGTGTGAGCCAACGGAACAAAACTGTTGTTTTCCAGATTCAGCGCTTCTTCACGACCAAAGCGGGCGGCGGCTTCAATGGTTTTTACTGCGGTGATCGGCGCCGGGTAATGTTTACCCGCAGTCTGCGCGACCATGCCTTTGGCGATGGTAAAGCTCATTGCAGCTTCAATTTTGCTGAGCTTCAGCGGCTCCAGCTTCGGTTGGCGTTTGGCCTTCCAGTCGAGGTCACCGTTGATTGCCTGACGTAATACCGCTATTGCGCCATTGAGCAGTTTATCCTGCTTCACGATGCCATCAACCAGACCGATTTTCAGTGCCTGCTCGGCACCGACATCTTTACCTGCGGCAATGATTTCTAATGCGCTGTCCGCTCCGAGCATGCGTGGCATACGCACGGAGCCGCCAAAGCCCGGCATAATGCCCAGCTTGGTTTCCGGCAAGCCGATGCGTAGGTCTGGGGTTGCCAGGCGGTAGTCGGTCGCCAGTACGCACTCGCAGCCGCCGCCCAACGCATAGCCGTTTACCGCAGACAGGGTTGGGACAGGCAGATCTTCCAGGCGATTAAAGACGCTATTGGCAAAGTGCAGCCACTGGCTTAGTTGTTCTTCAGGAACGAGGAACAGCGAAAGGAATTCGGTGATATCAGCACCGACAATAAAGGCCGCTTTGTTAGAACGCAGCAGCAGCCCTTTTAAATCGTGTTGTTTTTCCAGCACATCAAGCGCATGGCCAAGGCTGGCTACGGTTGCCGTGTCGAGTTTATTGACCGAGCCAGGGGCATCGAACACCAGTTCGGCGATGCCATCTTCCAGCCAGTCGAGGTACAGGGTGTCGCCTTTGTAAAGCATGTCAGTCTCCTGAATCCGCAAGGTGATCTGGTCATACCAGATGAATCGAAGTGTGTATTTTGTGTTAATAAAATGCAAATGAATGATTAAAGAAATGACGGGCCGATCACGCTCGGTAGAAATCACGCAGTCACAGGACGATGTGCTAAGATGCGGAAACTTGAGGTCAAAAAAACAGAAGGGTAAATAATGGAATCACTGGCCGCACTCTATAAAAATCATATTGTTACCTTACAGGAACGCGCGCGCGATGCGCTGACGCGCTTTAAGCTGGATGCGTTACTTATTCACTCCGGTGAGCTGGTTAACGTTTTTCTTGACGACCATCCGTATCCGTTCAAGGTCAATCCGCAGTTTAAAGCCTGGGTACCCGTCACGCAGGTTCCTAACTGCTGGTTGCTGGTGGATGGCGTGAATAAGCCGAAACTGTGGTTCTACCTGCCTGTTGATTACTGGCACAACGTTGAACCGCTGCCGACTTCTTTCTGGACCGAAGAAGTTGAAATCATTGCACTGCCAAAGGCCGACGGGATTGGTAGCCAACTTCCTGCCGCACGCGGCAATATTGGGTACATCGGCCCGGTTCCGGAACGTGCGCTGCAGCTGGACATCGCGGCCAGCAACATCAACCCGAAAGATGTGATCGACTATCTTCATTATTACCGCTCTTATAAAACCGATTACGAGCTGGCCTGTATGCGTGAGGCGCAGAAAATGGCGGTAAGCGGACACCGTGCGGCGGAAGAAGCGTTCCGTTCCGGAATGAGCGAGTTCGATATCAACCTGGCTTATCTGACCGCTACGGGCCATCGTGATACCGACGTGCCTTACAGTAACATCGTCGCGCTTAACGAACATGCCTCCGTGCTGCATTACACCAAGCTGGATCATCAGCCACCGTCAGAAATCCGCAGCTTCCTGCTGGACGCCGGGGCAGAATATAACGGTTATGCGGCAGACCTGACGCGGACCTGGTCGGCGAAAAGCGACAACGATTATGCGCAGCTGGTGAAAGATGTTAACGAAGAAGAACTGGCGCTGATTGCCACTATGAAAGCGGGTGCCAACTATGTGGATTATCACATCCAGTTCCATCAGCGCATTGCTAAGTTGCTACGCAAACATCAAATCATTACAGGCATGAGTGAAGAGGCGATGGTGGAAAACGATCTGACTGGGCCGTTTATGCCGCACGGTATTGGTCACCCGCTGGGCTTGCAGGTTCATGATGTTGCCGGTTTTATGCAGGATGACAGCGGTACGCATCTCGCTGCGCCGTCGAAGTATCCATACCTGCGCTGCACGCGCGTGCTGCAACCGGGCATGGTCCTGACCATCGAGCCGGGCATTTACTTTATCGAATCACTGTTAGCGCCGTGGCGTGAAGGGCAGTTCAGCAAACACTTCAACTGGCAGAAAATTGAAGCGCTGAAGCCGTTCGGTGGTATTCGAATTGAAGATAACGTGGTTATCCACGAGAACCATATCGAAAATATGACCCGGGATTTGAAACTGGCGTAATGGACAGTTGGTTAATCCCTGCGGCGCCGGTTAGTGTCGTTGAAGAGATCAAAAAAAGCCGCTTCATTACGCTGCTCGCCCACACGGATGGCGTAGAGGCGGCGAAAGCTTTTGTTGAGTCAGTCAGAGCGGAACACCCGGACGCCCGCCACCATTGCGTGGCGTGGGTGGCGGGTGCGCCGGATGATTCGCAACAGCTGGGCTTTTCGGACGACGGTGAACCGGCGGGTACGGCAGGTAAACCGATGCTTGCCCAGCTAATGGGCAGTGGCGTCGGCGAGATTACCGCCGTGGTGGTGCGCTACTACGGCGGTATTCTTCTCGGCACTGGCGGGCTGGTAAAAGCCTATGGCGGTGGTGTGAGTCAGGCGCTGCGGCAATTAACGACGCAGCGCAAGACGCCGTTAACCGAATATACTTTGCAGTGTGAGTACGGCCAACTGGCAGGTATTGAGGCATTGTTGGGGCAGTTCGACGGTAAAATCGTTTCCAGTGATTACCAGGCATTCGTTCAGCTACGGGTAGCGCTTCCTTACGCGAAAGTGGATGAATTTTCAGCAAAACTGGCGGATTTTAGTCGAGGTTCATTGCAATTGTTAGCGATTGAAGAATAATCCCCACCTCATTTTAAAGAACTAAGGAAGCGGCAGAGATGCATTTTCGCGCCATTACCCGAATCGTTGGACTACTGGTCATCTTATTCTCGGGGACAATGATCATCCCCGGACTGGTAGCGCTTATCTACCGTGATGGGGCGGGTCGTGCATTTACGCAAACTTTCTTTGTTGCGCTGGCGATTGGCTCCATGCTGTGGTGGCCGAACCGTAAGGAAAAGGGTGAGCTGAAATCCCGAGAAGGCTTTCTTATCGTGGTCTTGTTCTGGACCGTGCTGGGCAGCGTGGGTGCGCTACCGTTTATCTTTGCGGAAAGTCCTAATCTGACGATCACCGATGCGTTTTTCGAATCCTTCTCCGGCTTAACCACCACAGGTGCAACCACGCTGGTGGGGCTGGATTCACTGCCACATGCAATTCTCTTTTATCGCCAAATGCTGCAATGGTTTGGTGGTATGGGGATCATCGTACTGGCGGTGGCTATTCTGCCGATTCTTGGCGTTGGTGGGATGCAGCTCTATCGGGCAGAAATGCCCGGGCCGCTGAAAGACAATAAAATGCGTCCGCGTATTGCTGAAACGGCGAAAACCCTGTGGCTTATCTATGTATTGCTGACGGTGGCCTGCGCGCTGGCGCTGTGGTTTGCCGGCATGCCCGCGTTTGACGCTATTGGTCACAGCTTTGCCACCATTGCTATCGGCGGCTTTTCAACGCACGACGCCAGCGTGGGCTATTTCGACAGCCCCACGATCAACACGATTATTGCTATTTTCTTACTGATCTCTGGGTGTAACTATGGCCTGCACTTCTCTTTATTAAGCGGGCGTAGTCTGAAGGTCTACTGGCGCGACCCGGAATTCCGTATGTTCATTGGTGTACAGTTGACGCTGGTGGTCATCTGTACGCTGGTACTGTGGATACACAATACCTATGGTTCGGCACTCACGACGATCAATCAGGCCTTCTTCCAGGTGGTGTCGATGGCGACCACTGCGGGGTTCACCACGGACAGTATTGCTCGCTGGCCGCTGTTCCTGCCGGTACTGTTGCTGTGCTCTGCCTTTATTGGTGGCTGTGCCGGGTCAACGGGCGGTGGCTTGAAGGTGATTCGTATCCTGCTGCTGTTTAAACAGGGTAACCGTGAACTGAAACGCCTAGTCCACCCGAATGCGGTTTACAGTATTAAACTGGGTAACCGTGCATTGCCGGAACGTATTCTCGAAGCGGTATGGGGATTCTTCTCGGCTTATGCGTTAGTCTTTATTATCAGTATGCTGGCGATTATCGCGACCGGTGTAGATGACTTCTCCGCTTTTGCTTCTGTTGTCGCGACGCTGAATAACCTGGGGCCTGGGCTGGGCGTGGTTGCCGATAACTTTGCCAGCATGAATCCAGTGGCGAAATGGATCCTGATTGCCAATATGCTGTTTGGTCGTCTGGAAGTCTTTACCCTGCTGGTACTCTTTACCCCTACCTTCTGGCGTGAATAATGGAGTAACACGTGAAAACACTGATTCTTTTTTCTTCCCGGGATGGACAAACGCGCGAAATTGCCGAGTATTTGGCTTCTGAACTCAAAGAGCTGGGCGTCTGGGCGGATGTTATGAATCTGCACCGCACTGAAGAACCTGACTGGAAGAACTATGACAGCGTGGTGATCGGCGCTTCGATTCGCTACGGTCACTACCATTCTGCTTTTCAGGAGTTTGTGAAAAAGAACGCTACGCGGCTGAACTCGATGCCGAGCGCGTTCTTCTCCGTTAACCTGGTTGCCCGTAAGCCAGAAAAACGTACCCCGCAAACCAACAGCTATGCACGCAAGTTTCTGATGAGTTCGCCGTGGCGCCCAGACCGTAGCGCAGTAATCGCCGGAGCGCTGCTTTATCCTCGTTATCGTTGGTATGACCGCGTCATGATCCAACTGATTATGAAGATGTCAGGTGGTGAAACGGATACGAATAAAGAAGTGGTGTACACCGACTGGGAACAGGTTGCAGGTTTTGCCCGGGAAATAGCCCAATTAACCAACAAAGCGTCGCTAAAATAAACGCAAAGAATAAAAAATACGCACTTGGAAAATTATTTTAAATTTCCGCTTGTCAGTCTGAAATAACTCCCTATAATGCGCCTCCACTGACACGGAACAACGGATTACACGCCGCCGGGTCAGCGGGGTTCCACTGAGAACCTTGCAGAGAAAAGCAGAAATAATTGCTTGACTCTGAATGAGGAAAACGTATTATACGGGACCTCGCAACGGTGAGCGAAAGCCGCGTTGCACTGCTCTTTAACAATTTATCAGACAATCTGTGTGGGCACTCGAAGATACGGATTCTTAACGTCGCAAGACGAAAAATGAATACCAAGTCTCTGAGTGAACATACGTAATTCATTACGAAGTTTAATTCACGAGCATCAAACTTAAATTGAAGAGTTTGATCATGGCTCAGATTGAACGCTGGCGGCAGGCCTAACACATGCAAGTCGAACGGTAGCACAGAGGAGCTTGCTCCTTGGGTGACGAGTGGCGGACGGGTGAGTAATGTCTGGGAAACTGCCCGATGGAGGGGGATAACTACTGGAAACGGTAGCTAATACCGCATAACGTCGCAAGACCAAAGAGGGGGACCTTCGGGCCTCTTGCCATCGGATGTGCCCAGATGGGATTAGCTAGTAGGTGGGGTAACGGCTCACCTAGGCGACGATCCCTAGCTGGTCTGAGAGGATGACCAGCCACACTGGAACTGAGACACGGTCCAGACTCCTACGGGAGGCAGCAGTGGGGAATATTGCACAATGGGCGCAAGCCTGATGCAGCCATGCCGCGTGTATGAAGAAGGCCTTCGGGTTGTAAAGTACTTTCAGCGAGGAGGAAGGTGTTGTGGTTAATAACCGCAGCAATTGACGTTACTCGCAGAAGAAGCACCGGCTAACTCCGTGCCAGCAGCCGCGGTAATACGGAGGGTGCAAGCGTTAATCGGAATTACTGGGCGTAAAGCGCACGCAGGCGGTCTGTCAAGTCGGATGTGAAATCCCCGGGCTCAACCTGGGAACTGCATCCGAAACTGGCAGGCTAGAGTCTTGTAGAGGGGGGTAGAATTCCAGGTGTAGCGGTGAAATGCGTAGAGATCTGGAGGAATACCGGTGGCGAAGGCGGCCCCCTGGACAAAGACTGACGCTCAGGTGCGAAAGCGTGGGGAGCAAACAGGATTAGATACCCTGGTAGTCCACGCCGTAAACGATGTCGACTTGGAGGTTGTTCCCTTGAGGAGTGGCTTCCGGAGCTAACGCGTTAAGTCGACCGCCTGGGGAGTACGGCCGCAAGGTTAAAACTCAAATGAATTGACGGGGGCCCGCACAAGCGGTGGAGCATGTGGTTTAATTCGATGCAACGCGAAGAACCTTACCTACTCTTGACATCCAGAGAACTTAGCAGAGATGCTTTGGTGCCTTCGGGAACTCTGAGACAGGTGCTGCATGGCTGTCGTCAGCTCGTGTTGTGAAATGTTGGGTTAAGTCCCGCAACGAGCGCAACCCTTATCCTTTGTTGCCAGCGGTTCGGCCGGGAACTCAAAGGAGACTGCCAGTGATAAACTGGAGGAAGGTGGGGATGACGTCAAGTCATCATGGCCCTTACGAGTAGGGCTACACACGTGCTACAATGGCATATACAAAGAGAAGCGACCTCGCGAGAGCAAGCGGACCTCATAAAGTATGTCGTAGTCCGGATTGGAGTCTGCAACTCGACTCCATGAAGTCGGAATCGCTAGTAATCGTAGATCAGAATGCTACGGTGAATACGTTCCCGGGCCTTGTACACACCGCCCGTCACACCATGGGAGTGGGTTGCAAAAGAAGTAGGTAGCTTAACCTTCGGGAGGGCGCTTACCACTTTGTGATTCATGACTGGGGTGAAGTCGTAACAAGGTAACCGTAGGGGAACCTGCGGTTGGATCACCTCCTTACCTTAAAGAAACGTTCTTTGTAGTGCTCACACAGATTGTCTGATGAAAAATTAGCAGTAAAAATCTCTGCAGGCTTGTAGCTCAGGTGGTTAGAGCGCACCCCTGATAAGGGTGAGGTCGGTGGTTCAAGTCCACTCAGGCCTACCAAAATCCTTTCATAAAGGATGAGCGGTACAGAGAACAGTTTTACGATGGGGTTATAGCTCAGCTGGGAGAGCGCCTGCCTTGCACGCAGGAGGTCTGCGGTTCGATCCCGCATAGCTCCACCATCCTTTACTGCAAAAACACAAGAAAACTTCAGAGTGTACCTGAAAAGGTTCACTGCGAAGTTTTGCTCTTTAAAAATCTGGATCAAGCTGAAAATTGAAACGATACACTGTGTCTGTTCTCCGTAATAAGAACAGATAAGCGGTGTGTTCGAGTCTCTCAAATTTTCGCAAGTCGAAATGTTTTACGAAACATCTTCGGGTTGTGAGGTTAAGCGACTAAGCGTACACGGTGGATGCCCTGGCAGTCAGAGGCGATGAAGGACGTGCTAATCTGCGATAAGCGTCGGTAAGGTGATATGAACCGTTATAGCCGGCGATTTCCGAATGGGGAAACCCAGTGCAATTCGTTGCACTATCGTTAAGTAAATACATAGCTTAACGAAGCGAACCGGGGGAACTGAAACATCTAAGTACCCCGAGGAAAAGAAATCAACCGAGATTCCCCCAGTAGCGGCGAGCGAACGGGGAGCAGCCCAGAGTCTGAATCAGCATATGTGGTAGTGGAACGGTCTGGAAAGTCCGACGGTACAGGGTGATAGTCCCGTACACAAAATCACACATGCTGTGAACTCGAAGAGTAGGGCGGGACACGTGGTATCCTGTCTGAATATGGGGGGACCATCCTCCAAGGCTAAATACTCCTGACTGACCGATAGTGAACCAGTACCGTGAGGGAAAGGCGAAAAGAACCCCGGCGAGGGGAGTGAAAAAGAACCTGAAACCGTGTACGTACAAGCAGTGGGAGCCTTGATTTATCAGGGTGACTGCGTACCTTTTGTATAATGGGTCAGCGACTTATATTCTGTAGCAAGGTTAACCGTATAGGGGAGCCGAAGGGAAACCGAGTCTTAACTGGGCGTTAAGTTGCAGGGTATAGACCCGAAACCCGGTGATCTAGCCATGGGCAGGTTGAAGGTTGGGTAACACTAACTGGAGGACCGAACCGACTAATGTTGAAAAATTAGCGGATGACTTGTGGCTGGGGGTGAAAGGCCAATCAAACCGGGAGATAGCTGGTTCTCCCCGAAAGCTATTTAGGTAGCGCCTCGTGAACTCATCTTCGGGGGTAGAGCACTGT
This sequence comes from Citrobacter tructae, assembly GCF_004684345.1. Classification (NCBI taxonomy): domain Bacteria; kingdom Pseudomonadati; phylum Pseudomonadota; class Gammaproteobacteria; order Enterobacterales; family Enterobacteriaceae; genus Citrobacter; species Citrobacter tructae. Next base: position 3,291,890 of record NZ_CP038469.1, on the reverse strand, counting down.
TTCGGCTAGGGGGTCATCCCGACTTACCAACCCGATGCAAACTACGAATACCGAAGAATGTTATCACGGGAGACACACGGCGGGTGCTAACGTCCGTCGTGAAGAGGGAAACAACCCAGACCGCCAGCTAAGGTCCCAAAGTCACAGTTAAGTGGGAAACGATGTGGGAAGGCACAGACAGCCAGGATGTTGGCTTAGAAGCAGCCATCATTTAAAGAAAGCGTAATAGCTCACTGGTCGAGTCGGCCTGCGCGGAAGATGTAACGGGGCTAAACTGTGCACCGAAGCTGCGGCAGCGACACTATGTGTTGTTGGGTAGGGGAGCGTTCTGTAAGCCGTTGAAGGTGGCCTGTGAGGGTTGCTGGAGGTATCAGAAGTGCGAATGCTGACATAAGTAACGATAATGCGGGTGAAAAACCCGCACGCCGGAAGACCAAGGGTTCCTGTCCAACGTTAATCGGGGCAGGGTGAGTCGACCCCTAAGGCGAGGCCGAAAGGCGTAGTCGATGGGAAACAGGTTAATATTCCTGTACTTGGTGTTACTGCGAAGGGGGGACGGAGAAGGCTATGTTAGCCGGGCGACGGTTGTCCCGGTTTAAGCATGTAGGCGGAGAGTTTAGGTAAATCCGGACTCTTATTAAACGCTGAGGTGTGATGACGAGGCACTACGGTGCTGAAGTAACAAATGCCCTGCTTCCAGGAAAAGCCTCTAAGCATCAGGTAACACAAAATCGTACCCCAAACCGACACAGGTGGTCAGGTAGAGAATACCAAGGCGCTTGAGAGAACTCGGGTGAAGGAACTAGGCAAAATGGTGCCGTAACTTCGGGAGAAGGCACGCTGATACCAGGTGAAGCGACTTGCTCGTGGAGCTGAAATCAGTCGAAGATACCAGCTGGCTGCAACTGTTTATTAAAAACACAGCACTGTGCAAACACGAAAGTGGACGTATACGGTGTGACGCCTGCCCGGTGCCGGAAGGTTAATTGATGGGGTTATCCGTAAGGAGAAGCTCTTGATCGAAGCCCCGGTAAACGGCGGCCGTAACTATAACGGTCCTAAGGTAGCGAAATTCCTTGTCGGGTAAGTTCCGACCTGCACGAATGGCGTAATGATGGCCAGGCTGTCTCCACCCGAGACTCAGTGAAATTGAACTCGCTGTGAAGATGCAGTGTACCCGCGGCAAGACGGAAAGACCCCGTGAACCTTTACTATAGCTTGACACTGAACACTGGTCCTTGATGTGTAGGATAGGTGGGAGGCTTTGAAGTGTGGACGCCAGTCTGCATGGAGCCAACCTTGAAATACCACCCTTTAATGGCTGGTGTTCTAACGTAGACCCGTGATCCGGGTTGCGGACAGTGTCTGGTGGGTAGTTTGACTGGGGCGGTCTCCTCCTAAAGAGTAACGGAGGAGCACGAAGGTTAGCTAATCCTGGTCGGACATCAGGAGGTTAGTGCAAAGGCATAAGCTAGCTTGACTGCGAGAGTGACGGCTCGAGCAGGTGCGAAAGCAGGTCTTAGTGATCCGGTGGTTCTGAATGGAAGGGCCATCGCTCAACGGATAAAAGGTACTCCGGGGATAACAGGCTGATACCGCCCAAGAGTTCATATCGACGGCGGTGTTTGGCACCTCGATGTCGGCTCATCACATCCTGGGGCTGAAGTAGGTCCCAAGGGTATGGCTGTTCGCCATTTAAAGTGGTACGCGAGCTGGGTTTAGAACGTCGTGAGACAGTTCGGTCCCTATCTGCCGTGGGCGCTGGAGAATTGAGGGGGGCTGCTCCTAGTACGAGAGGACCGGAGTGGACGCATCACTGGTGTTCGGGTTGTCATGCCAATGGCATTGCCCGGTAGCTAAATGCGGAAAAGATAAGTGCTGAAAGCATCTAAGCACGAAACTTGCCCCGAGATGAGTTCTCCCTGACTCCTTGAGAGTCCTGAAGGAACGTTGAAGACTACGACGTTGATAGGTCGGGTGTGTAAGTGTAGCGATACATTGAGCTAACCGATACTAATGAACCGTGAGGCTTAACCTTACAACGCCAAAGGTGTTTTGGTGAAGAGACAGATTTTCAGCCTGATACAGATAACATCAGAACGCAAAAGCGGTCTGATAAACAGAATTTGCCTGGCGGCTGTAGCGCGGTGGTCCCACCTGACCCCATGCCGAACTCAGAAGTGAAACGCCGTAGCGCCGATGGTAGTGTGGGGTCTCCCCATGCGAGAGTAGGGAACTGCCAGGCATCAAACGAGTGAAGAAGCCCATCCTGACGGATGGGCTTTTTTGCGTCTGTATTTTGGGAGAATTTATAGGTGGTGGCGGTGTAAACGTCTTATCCGGCCTACGGTTATCGTCCTACCCACTGCGTCACAAAATTTGCAATTTGCTGTATATCATTGATATCTAACAGTGGGATATCCATAGTCAGCGGAACATCACTGGCAACCGCGATAACATACTCATCCATCACCAACTCTTCAGGAGCATGCTCGCAACCCTCGCGAAAAAGCAGGATCTTCGCGACAGGTTCGTGTTTAAAACCCTCCACCAGTACCAAATCCAACGTTGAAGCATCCATTCGGCTCACCAGGTATGCTAAATCCAGATCGGGCTGTTCCGGTGTTTCCGTCATCAGCGCCCAGCGTTGCTGGCTGGCGACTAGCGTTTGTGCTGCTCCAACTTTGCGTAACTCATAGCTATCCTTGCCGGGTTTATCGACGTCCATATCGTGGTGGGTATGTTTAATTAATCCTGGGCGAATGCCTCTGGCGCACAGTTCCGGGATCAGTTTTTTGAGCAGTGTGGTTTTTCCTGTGCCGCTCCATGCGGCAATGCCGAGCAATGGGATCATGATTTATCCTGCCATCTGGCTAATTCTTCTGGCGTGTTCACGTTCACAAACGCATCTTTATATTCGCTAAAATCGACGGCGTGTCCGCCTGCCTGGTGCATAAAGACCATCACCCGTCGTTCACCTGTCTGAAGATAGTCCTGCAGCAACGGTTGCATTGATCTATTCATCAGTGCAATTGTCGGGTGATCTCGTTCCCCATCATGGACCCATACCACTGGCGCATTTTTACGTTGTTCTGCCAGCCGTGCGACCAGATTATTCGGGATATAAGGCATATCGCAGGGACAGAATAAAAACCAGTCTCCTGCCTGCTGCAAAAATACCGACAGCATTCCGGCCAGCGGGCCCGGGAAATCAGCCAATGAATCGGGGATCACTTTCAGGCCGCTTTGTTGGTAAATATCCTGATGGCGATTGGCGTTAACCACTACGGTCTCGACCTGTAAAGCGAGAGCATCGGCGACGTGCCGCCATAAAGGCTTACCGTCCAGTTCAAGCAGTCCTTTATCTGCTCCCCCCATCCGCCTGGCCTTACCGCCTGCCAGGACAACCCCTGTAATTGCACTATCCAGAATCACTGATATCGCCTCTTTTAATGTGGGATTGACCCTGCTAACGTATCTATATTAAGCGTAAGGAGCACAACCATGAAATGTAAACGTCTGAATGAAGTTATTGAACTCCTCCAGCCAGCCTGGCAGAAAGAACCCGATCTCAACCTGATGCAATTTTTACAGAAACTGGCGAAAGAGTCAGGTTTTGACGGTGAACTGGCGGATTTAACTGATGACATTCTGATCTATCACCTGAAAATGCGTGACTCAGCGAAAGATGCGGTGATCCCTGGCATTCAGAAAGATTATGAAGAAGACTTTAAAACTGCACTACTACGCGCACGTGGCGTAATTAAAGAGTAAAAGCTTGTAATCGCCGCCACCGAACGTGCTGCGAAATGATATCCTGAATCATTCGTAGTAATTTCCGGATGATGGGATGAACAACAACGCTTTTACTTTCCAGACGCTACACCCGGATACCATCATGGATGCGCTGTTTGAACAGGGGATCCGGGTGGATTCCGGGCTTACCCCGCTCAACAGCTATGAAAACCGTGTCTACCAATTCCAGGACGAAGACCGTCAACGCTTTGTCGTAAAGTTTTACCGTCCTGAGCGTTGGTCCGCCGATCAAATACAGGAAGAGCATCAGTTTGCACTGGAACTGGTGCGTGATGACGTGCCGGTTGCAGCGCCGATTGTGTTTAATGGCCAGACGTTATTGGGGCATCAGGGATTCCACTATGCAATATTTCCCAGCGTAGGGGGACGCCAGTTTGAAGCCGACAATATTGATCAAATGGAGTCGGTTGGCCGCTATCTGGGGCGTCTGCACCAAACCGGGCGTAAGCAGCCTTTCTCTTTCCGACCGACCATTGGCCTTGAAGAATACCTGATTGAACCGCGTAAACTTTTCGACAGTGCGCAGATTATTCCATCAGGGCAAAAGGCGGCTTTCCTGAAAGCAACGGATGCGCTTATCAGCGTGGTTACCGAACGCTGGCATACTCGTTTTGATCCCCTACGCCTGCACGGTGACTGTCATGCCGGAAATATTCTCTGGCGCGATGGTCCGATGTTTGTCGATTTAGATGATGCCCGCAATGGCCCGGCCATTCAGGATTTATGGATGCTGCTAAATGGTGACAAAGCTGAACAACGTATGCAGCTTGAAACCATTATCGAAGCTTATGAAGAGTTTACTGAATTCGACATTGCTGAAATAGGACTCATTGAACCTTTACGCGCCATGCGTTTAGTTTATTATCTTGCCTGGCTGATTCGACGTTGGGCTGACCCTGCGTTCCCAAAAAACTTCCCGTGGTTAACCGGAGAAGATTACTGGCACCGTCAGACTGCGACCTTTATTGAGCAGGCAAAAATTCTGCAAGAACCCCCCTTGCAATTAACGCCAATGTATTAATCGGAGAGATTTAAACATGAAAAAAATATGGCTGGCGCTGGCTGGTATGGTTTTAGCTTTTAGCGCATCGGCAGCGCAGTTCCAGGATGGAAAGCAGTACATCACACTGGAAAAACCTATTGCAGGTGAACCGCAGGTGTTGGAGTTCTTCTCCTTCTACTGCCCGCATTGCTATCAGTTTGAAGAAGTGCTTCATGTGTCTGATAACGTGAAGAAAAAACTGCCGGAAGGCACCAAGATGACTAAATACCACGTTGAGTTTTTGGGCCCTCTGGGCAAAGATCTGACCCAGGCGTGGGCTGTTGCTATGGCGCTTGGGGTTGAAGATAAAGTTACGGTACCGTTGTTTGATGCGGTACAGAAAACTCAGACCGTTCAGTCTACCGCTGATATCCGTAAAGTATTTGTCGATGCGGGTATTAAAGGTGAAGATTATGATGCGGCATGGAACAGCTTCGTGGTGAAATCCCTCGTCGCGCAGCAGGAAAAAGCGGCGTCCGATCTGCAATTGCAGGGCGTTCCGGCGATGTTCGTTAATGGCAAATATCAGGTGAATCCGCAGGGCATGGATACCAGCAGCATGGATATCTTTGTACAGCAATATGCCGATACCGTGAAATATCTGGTAGGCCAAAAGTAAACGAGAAAGCCGGTCAGAGACCGGCTTTTTTAGTTGAGGCTTTAATTGCATCTATTTGCGCATCTTTCTCGCCCCAGATCACATTCAGCCACAGCTGAAATCGACGCTTAAATCCTTTATCGTTAACGTAATCACCGTGCAATTCCTCTTTAACCGGCTCCAGACTCACCCGTACGACAATGCGCGTCAGCTTACCGCTCAGCATATCGTAGAAAGGGTGACTGCTGTTTTCCGGATAACACAGTGTGACGTTCAGCAACTTATCAAACTGCGATCCTAAGACATTCAGCGCCATCGCAATACCGGCAGCTTTGGGCGGCAGCAGATTTTTATAAGGTGACCGGGTCTGCTGGCGTTTCTCCTGGGTAAATCGTGAACCTTCAACAAAATTCACAATAGTTGTTGGATGCACACGAAACTTCTCGCAAGAAAGACGCGTCGTTTCAACATCTTTACCACGTTGTTCAGGGTGGCGGAGTAAATAACCCCGTGAATAGCGCTTCATAAATGGCATATCCAGCGCCCAACACGCCAGGCCAATAAAGGGCACCCAGGCTAACTGCTGCTTAAGGAAGTATTTATTCATCGGGATGTGCTTACGAAACAGAACGCAGAGCACAACGATGTCGGCCCAGCTGTAGTGATTACAGATGAGCAGATACCAGTTTTTCTTGCTAAGACCTTCCAGCCCTTCCACATCCCACTTCAGTCGCGGGTTAAGGTGCAGCAGCAGCGCCAAACCTTCACACCAGCAGTACATCATGAAATTGCAAAAGAGAGATACCTTGCGCCAGACGAAAGGTATGGGCAAAAGGAGTTTTACAATCCCGGCCAGGATGATCGGCACAGAACATAAAATCGTGACCAATATGGTCAATACGATACTCAGCAACAGCGTTATCGCGGCGAGTATTCTCGTCATAATTAAATTATTCAAAAGGTTAGCCATAGATAGTGCGCTAAAGAGGCGCAAGGGGCTGATTTTATCAGAAAACGGACCAAATGATGGATCTTCGCTGAATAGAAAAAAAGGTAATATCTATCCACATCCCGATATAAGCTTAAAAGATAATATAAAACTCTGCGCCACGAATTAACATAATGAAAAATATGCAAAATTTACATGCTTAATAAATTATCTTGCTACACAAAAAGGGTTGAAAATTATTTATTCACAAACTTATCCACAACTCACTTTGCGAACACCCCAGAAGATCTGCAAAAGTTTTTCGACAAATGCGGCGAAAAACTCATGTTTTCATCCTGTCTGTGGCATCCTTTACTCATAATCTGATAAACAGGCACGGACATTATGGTTCAGATCCCAGAAAACCCACTTATCCTTGTAGATGGCTCATCTTATTTGTATCGCGCATACCATGCGTTTCCGCCGCTGACCAACAGCGCAGGAGAGCCTACTGGCGCGATGTACGGTGTCCTCAACATGCTGCGTAGCTTGATTTTGCAATATAAGCCGACGCATGCGGCGGTGGTCTTCGACGCCAAGGGTAAAACCTTCCGTGATGAATTATTCGAGCACTACAAATCGCATCGCCCACCCATGCCAGACGATCTGCGTGCGCAGATTGAGCCTTTGCACGCCATGGTAAAAGCAATGGGATTACCCTTGCTGGCTGTTTCAGGCGTTGAAGCGGACGACGTTATCGGTACGCTGGCGCGTGAGGCGGAGAATGTCGGCCGTCCGGTGCTGATCAGTACTGGCGATAAAGACATGGCTCAGTTGGTGACGCCGAATATTACCCTCATCAACACGATGACCAATACGATCCTCGGCCCGGATGAGGTGGTGAATAAGTATGGCGTGCCGCCGGAACTGATTATCGACTTCCTGGCGCTGATGGGGGATTCCTCCGATAACATTCCTGGTGTGCCAGGCGTGGGTGAAAAGACGGCGCAGGCGTTGCTTCAGGGTTTGGGAGGGCTGGATACGCTCTATGCTGAATCAGACAAAATAGCTGGTCTGACGTTCCGTGGTGCAAAAACCATGGCCGGCAAGCTCGAGCAGAATAAAGAGGTGGCATACCTCTCTTATAAGCTGGCAACCATCAAAACGGATGTCGAGCTGGAATTAACCTGCGAGCAGTTGGAAGTACGAGAACCCGCAGCAGACGAACTGTTAGGTCTGTTCAAACAATATGAGTTCAAGCGTTGGGTTACTGATGTTGAAGCCGGAAAATGGCTGCAGGCGAAAGGAACGAAACCGGCGGCAAAGCCGCAGGAAACAATCGTTATTGATGAAACGCCTGAGGAACCCGCCACGGTTCTTTCATACGATAACTATGTGACGATTCTGGACGAAGAGACTCTGGAAGCGTGGATTGCGAAGCTGAAAAAAGTGCCGGTCTTTGCCTTTGATACAGAAACGGACAGCCTGGATAACATCTCCGCGAATTTGGTGGGCCTCTCTTTCGCCATTGAACCTGGCGTAGCTGCGTATGTCCCTGTCGCGCATGACTATCTGGATGCCCCCGATCAGATTTCCCGTGACCGTGCGCTGACCCTGTTGAAGCCGCTGCTGGAAGATGAAAAAGCGCATAAAGTTGGGCAAAATCTGAAGTATGACCGCGGTATCCTGGCAAACTACGGGATTGAATTGCGCGGTATCGTCTTTGATACCATGCTCGAGTCCTACATTCTCAACAGCGTTGCCGGGCGACACGATATGGACAGCCTGTCTGACCGCTGGCTGAAGCATAAAACCATCACCTTTGAAGAGATCGCCGGGAAAGGCAAAAACCAGCTGACCTTTAACCAGATTGCACTGGAAGAAGCAGGTCGTTATGCAGCGGAAGACGCCGACGTCACGCTACAGCTGCATCTGAAAATGTGGCCAGAGCTGCAAAAACATAAAGGGCCGCTAAACGTCTTTGAAAATATCGATATGCCGCTTGTCCCTGTCCTGTCCCGCATAGAGCGTAACGGTGTCAAAATCGATCCTGCCGTGTTGCACAAACATTCAGCAGAGCTGACGCTACGTTTGAACGAGCTGGAACAAAAAGCGCATGAGATAGCCGGAGAAGCGTTTAACCTCTCCTCAACCAAGCAGTTGCAAACCATTCTGTTTGAAAAGCAGGGCATCAAACCGTTGAAGAAAACGCCAGGCGGTGCGCCATCAACGTCGGAAGAAGTGCTGGAAGAATTAGCGCTGGATTATCCGCTGCCGAAGGTGATTCTGGAATATCGTGGGTTGGCAAAATTGAAGTCTACCTATACGGATAAACTTCCGCTGATGATCAACCCTAAAACCGGGCGGGTGCATACCTCTTATCATCAGGCTGTCACGGCAACCGGGCGTTTGTCCTCTACCGATCCTAACCTGCAAAATATTCCGGTGCGTAATGAGGAAGGACGCCGTATTCGCCAGGCGTTTATTGCACCAGAAGACTACGTGATTGTCTCCGCAGACTACTCGCAGATTGAACTACGCATCATGGCGCATCTCTCGCGTGATAAAGGTCTGCTTACCGCGTTTGCCGAAGGGAAAGATATTCACCGCGCAACCGCTGCGGAAGTCTTTGGCTTACCGCTGGATTCCGTGACCGGTGAACAACGCCGCAGCGCGAAAGCCATTAACTTCGGTCTGATCTACGGAATGAGCGCCTTTGGTCTGGCGCGTCAGTTGAATATTCCACGTAAAGAAGCGCAGAAGTATATGGATCTCTACTTTGAGCGCTACCCTGGCGTTCTGGAATATATGGAACGCACGCGCGCGCAGGCAAAAGAGCAAGGGTACGTTGAAACCCTGGAAGGGCGTCGCCTCTATTTACCAGATATTAAATCCAGTAATGGTGCTCGTCGTGCTGGGGCAGAGCGTGCAGCGATTAACGCCCCGATGCAAGGCACCGCTGCGGACATTATTAAGCGCGCCATGATAGCCGTAGATGGATGGCTGCAAGCTGAACAGCCTCGCGTACGTATGATCATGCAGGTGCACGATGAACTGGTGTTTGAAGTGCACAAAGATGACCTGGAAAGTGTCTCGAAAAAGATCCATCAGCTGATGGAAAACGGAACGCGGATTGATGTGCCGTTGCTGGTGGAAGTCGGAAGTGGTGAAAACTGGGATCAAGCGCACTAAGGGTTTACTGAATAACGCGCTCTTTTCGTAACTAAGCAACATAAGTGAGCACTTTTTGTGATGACCATTAGAATTCCCTATGTCGGGAATGAAAAAAAATTACAAAAAGTGCTTTCTGCTCTGCTTAAAAAAGAGTAAAGTTATTCACGTAGGGTACAGAGGTAAGATGTTCTATCTTTCAGACCTTTTACTTCACGTAATCGGATTTGGCTGAATATTTTAGCCGCCCCAGTCAGTAATGACTGGGGCGTTTTTTATTTTGCGAAAGAAAAGTTTTGCCCTTTTTGTAAACCGGATAAGACGCACAGCGTCGCTATCCGGCATATCAGCGGATTATTCCCCGTCCTGCGTCTCTTCAATCGGTGCCAGTTCACTAAACCAGCTATCCAGTTTCTGACGCAGTTTATCCACGCCCAGCTTTTTCAGCGATGAGAACGCTTCTACTTGTACATCGCCATTAAACGCCAGCACGGCTTCACGAACCATATTCAATTGCGCTTTGCGTGCGCCGCTGGCCAGTTTGTCCGCTTTGGTCAGTAATACCAGTACCTGAACGTTGCTCTCTACTGCCCACAGGATCATCTGTTGATCGAGATCTTTCAGCGGATGGCGAATATCCATCAGTACGACCAAACCTTGCAGACTCTGGCGTTTTTCCAGGTATTCCGCCAGTGCGCGCTGCCATTTACGCTTCATCTCTTCCGGAACTTCTGCATACCCGTATCCCGGCAAGTCAACCAGACGCTTACCGTCAACCACTTCAAATAAGTTGATGAGCTGAGTACGGCCCGGCGTTTTAGACGTACGCGCCAGACCCTTTTGATTTGTCAGGGTATTCAGCGCACTGGATTTGCCTGCGTTGGAACGGCCAGCAAAAGCCACTTCAATTCCCGTATCGGAAGGTAAATGGCGAATATCAGGCGCACTCATCACAAAATGCGTCTGTTGATAATTCAAGTTAGTCAACGTGGTCGTCTCCATCAATCAAGGCTTTGCAGCGATTATACCTGAACACCAGCAAAAGGCTGGTTTTTCGACGCGTGGGTTATGTAAGTTAAAACCACGTACTTTGTGAGACATTGCCGATAGTATTTATGCGAGATGAGAGGGTGTATAACAACACAAATCAAATAAATCATATAATTACGGACAAGCAATATTCTGAAAAACCGAAACTGTTAAGTCTGTTGCTTGTGTGTGCAATCCAAAAGAGTAAAGTAACGTCCATAGCGAGGGAGCTAACAGGATAGACGACTCAGGATGAGGGTCAGGAGCGCCAGGAGGCGAAGACACAGGATTGTCAGGAAGACAAACGTCCGGAGACGTTAGTAAAAGGAAATGGAAACAACACGGAATGTTTCTGGCTGAGGGAAAAACAGGGTGTGTTGATAGCCGACATGGATTGTAGAGCCCGTTAAGGGTTGAGAGTCAGGAAAAAAGGCGACAGATTACTCTGTCGCCTTTTTTCTTTATTTCTGCTAGATTCCGGCGCAAATATATACTGAATAAAACAGCCAAAGACGAATCATGATGAAATCAACTTCTACACCACGCGGTAAAGGTCCTGCAAAGGCGCGTCGTAAAACACGCGAAGAAATTAACCTCGAAGCTCGCGATCGTAAGCGCCAGAAAAAACACCGTGGTCTTGCGGCGGGTAGCCGTGCGACCGGCAGCGAAGGCGCATCAGGTGGCGGAAACCAAAACAAGCACAAAGATCCTCGTATTGGCAGTAAAACTCCCATTGCATTGGGTGTGACCGAAAAGGTCACCAAACAGCACAAACCGAAGAGTGAGAAACCTATGCTTTCACCACAGGCTGAGTTGGATTTACTGGAAACGGATGAGCGCCTGGATGCGCTGCTGGAACGTCTTGAAGCTGGAGAGATCCTGAGCGCTGAAGATCAGGCTTGGGTAGATGCCAAGCTGGATCGCATCGATGAACTGATGCAGAAACTGGGCCTCTCTTACGATGATGATGAAGAGATCGATGAAGAGGATGAAAAGCAGGAAGATATGATGCGCCTGCTGAAGGGTGGTAACTAACGGTTTTGTACCGTGGGTCTTCCCGTCCTGCTTATAACCCTTCCGGTTATATGTTATCTGGTGTGGTTATTCGTTAAACTACAGCGATTGTCGCGGCGCCAAAAGTGGCTGCGCAACCGGTTTATCACCCGCAGTGGAGGTAAGCCGGTACGCCGTACCCGCCAGAAACGCCATCGGAAGGAGTGAGTATGTCTGAGCAGTTAATCGACTGGGACCTGGCCCTGATCCAGAAATATAACTATTCCGGGCCACGATATACCTCGTACCCGACCGCGCTGGAGTTTTCCGCAGACTACGATGCCGAGGCATTTCTGCAAGCCGTAGCGCGCTACCCTGAACGTCCACTCTCTTTGTACGTCCATATCCCGTTCTGCCACAAACTGTGTTATTTCTGCGGCTGCAACAAAATTGTGACCCGCCAGCAGCATAAAGCCGATCAATATCTGGATGCCTTAGAACAAGAAATCATCCATCGTGCGCCGCTGTTTGCCGGTCGTCATGTCAGCCAACTACACTGGGGCGGCGGTACGCCAACCTATCTGAATAAAGCACAAATCAGCCGCTTAATGACGCTGTTGCGTGATAACTTCGACTTTAACGCGGATGCAGAAATCTCGATCGAGGTTGATCCGCGTGAAATTGAGCTGGATGTGCTCGATCATTTACGTGCTGAAGGTTTTAACCGCCTGAGCATGGGGGTGCAGGATTTCAACAAAGAAGTTCAGCGCCTGGTAAACCGTGAGCAGGATGAAGAGTTTATCTTTGCGCTGCTTAATCATGCGCGGGAGATTGGCTTTACCTCCACGAACATCGATCTGATTTATGGTCTGCCAAAACAGACGCCGGAAAGTTTTGCCTTCACCCTGAAGCGTGTGGCCGAGCTGAATCCCGATCGCCTGAGCGTCTTTAACTATGCACACCTGCCAACGCTTTTTGCCGCACAGCGTAAGATCAAAGATGCCGACCTGCCCAGCGCGCAACAGAAGCTGGATATCTTGCAGGAGACGATCTCTTCGCTGACCGAAACGGGCTATCAGTTCATTGGGATGGATCACTTTGCCCGTCCGGATGACGAACTGGCGATTGCCCAGCGTGAGGGTGTTCTGCACCGTAATTTTCAGGGCTATACCACCCAGGGCGATACTGACCTGCTGGGCATGGGCGTTTCCGCCATTAGTATGATTGGTGACAACTACGCGCAGAACCAAAAAGAGCTGAAACACTATTATCAGCAGGTGGATGAGGAGGGTAATGCGCTGTGGCGTGGTATTGCCCTGACCCGCGATGACTGTATTCGCCGGGATGTCATTAAGCTACTGATCTGCAACTTCCGTCTCGACTACGCTGTCGTAGAACAGCAATGGGATCTCAACTTTGCTGACTATTTTGCCGAAGACCTGAAGCTGCTGGTGCCGCTGGCGAAAGATGGGCTGGTGGACGTGAATGAGAAAGGGATTCAGGTGACGGCAAAAGGTCGTCTGCTGATCCGCAATATTTGCATGTGCTTTGATGCTTACCTGCGCCAGAAAGCGCGGATGCAGCAGTTCTCTCGGGTCATTTAATGACGTTGCCCGGTAGCGCTTTGCTTACCGGGCCTACACGTCACGATAACCTGTAGGCCGGATAAGTGTTAGCGCCATCCGGCCACCTTCAGCTAAACAGCCCAACCAGCGCGGCACACAGCACTGCGGCAACCGCTGTTTGTGGCGTATGGCTTTCAACCGAGCCGCTCGACAGCAGATTAATAATTGATTCCAGCATGATGACTCTCCCCGTTTTCCGGGCACGATCATACTTAACTCATCGGAGCAGTAAAGCTCAAAATAGCAGCACTTTGCGCTCAATTATCAATCTTTACACAGCGACAATCTCTCACTCCATACCGAGTTCTTTTAACTTACGCGTCAGGGTATTACGTCCCCATCCGAGTAAGCGCGCTGCTTCCTGTTTATGACCCTGGGTATGGCGCAGCGCGGTGGTTAACAGCGTGCGTTCCATTTCAGGCTGCGCTTCAGAGAGTAAGTTTTGATGACCGGAACGTAATGCCCGGTCAGCCCACTGTGCCAGCAAGGTTGCCCAACTATCAGGCTGCATATGTGAAGGCGCATCCGGAACGGTCGCTTCAAACAGTTCAGCCGGTAAGTCCTGAATCAGCACCTCCTGCCCGGCGGCCATCACTGTTAACCAGCGGCAGGTATTCTCAAGTTGGCGAACGTTGCCCGGCCAGGCCAGACGCGTCAGTGCGGCCTCGGTTTCAGGGTGTAACTGCTTGGCTTCCACACCCAATTCGTGAGCGGCTTCCTGCAAGAAATGACGCGTCAGGCGAGGGATATCTTCCCGTCGCTCGCGCAGTGGCGGTAAATGGACGCGAATGACGTTCAGTCGGTGGAATAAGTCTTCGCGGAACTTGCCTTCCTGTACGCGCAGTTCCAGGTTCTGGTGCGTGGCTGCGATAATGCGCACGTCCACCTTCACTGGCGCATAGCCGCCGACACGGTAAAACTGTCCGTCGGCTAATACACGCAGCAATCGCGTTTGCACGTCCAGCGGCATATCGCCAATTTCATCGAGAAACAGCGTGCCGCCATCAGCCTGTTCGAAACGTCCCTGGCGAATGGTATTGGCACCGGTAAATGCGCCTTTTTCGTGACCAAACAGTTCAGATTCGATTAAATCCTTCGGAATAGCCGCCATGTTAAGGGCGATAAACGGCGATTTGGCGCGCGGGCTGTGGCGGTGTAGAGCATGTGCGACCAGTTCTTTACCGGTCCCGGACTCACCATTGATCAAGACGCTAATCGAAGAGCGGGAAAGTCGGCCAATTATGCGAAAGACATCCTGCATCGCGGGCGCTTCACCGATGATATCGGTGGTTGGGCCGTTGATCTGAATATTACGCGGCTGCTGCTGTTCCTGATAATGGCTAATGGCGCGCTCGACCAGCGCAACGGCCTCGTCAATATCAAACGGTTTAGGCAGATAATCAAACGCCCCTTGCTGGTAGGCGCTGACGGCGGCGTCCAGATCGGAGTGTGCTGTCATTATGATGACCGGAAGCATTGGATGACGCTGTTTAATTTGTTTTAACAGCGTCAGACCGTCCATCCCCGGCATACGGATATCCGACAACAGCACGTCCGGCGTTTTGCTGGCGAGTGCGTCCAGTACCTCTTTCCCGCTTTCAAATGTGGTGCAGTTGAGTCCTGCCCCTGCGAGCGCACGTTCAAGCACCCAACGGATGGAACTATCGTCATCAACGACCCAGACTATTCCTCGTTGCATAAACGTCACCTCTATTTCCTGATAGGCAGGTAAACCGAGAACTCGGTATGGCCCGGCCAACTGGTAAATTCAATTTTGCCGGAATGTTGATCAATCAAATTACGAGCGATAGATAATCCCAGTCCGGTCCCCCCCTCGCGTCCGCTGACCATTGGGTAGAACAGCGTATCTTGCAAATGTGGAGGAATACCCGGACCGTTATCCTCGACGTCAATACGCGCCGCCAGGCGGTAACGCATGCCGTGTAGTGTGAGTTGAAACGCGGTGCGGGTGCGCAGAATAATCTCACCGCCATCCGGTCCCAGCGCCTGGAGTGCATTACGCACGATATTCAGCAGAACCTGTTCTATCTGGTCGGGGTCGTGCAGTATTTCTGGCAGACTCGGGTCGTAATCACGGGTAAGCGTGACGTTTTCCGGGAGTTCCATCGAAACCAGCGCCACGACGCGCTCTGCCACTTTGTGAATGCTTTCCGTGATGTGCATTCCGGGCTGCTGCGGCCCCAGCAGGCGGTCGACCAGGTTACGCAGGCGGTCCGCTTGCTCAATAATAACTTGGGTATATTCCTTTAATGCCGGGTCCGGGAGCGCTTTACTGAGCAACTGCGCCGCGCCACGTAATCCACCCAACGGGTTTTTAATTTCATGTGCCAGGCCGCGCACCAGGTCGCGGGCGGCTATTTGCTGGGCATGCTGGAGTTGCTCCTGACTCAGACGGCGCTGGTTATCCATAGGTGCCATCTCCAGCAGGATTAGGCCATCAGGCAGCCTCTGTGCGGTCACAGAGAGGATATGCGAGTGACTATCTATCACCAGCGTCACTTCGTTGTCTGTGAAGCCCTGGCCTGCTTCCAGGCTCTCTCGCATCAGCCCGATGTTTAATGAGAAATAACTCAGCAGTTCAGAAAGCGGCGTGCCGAAGAGTTTGCGAGAACTTTGGGCAAGCAGCTGCTGTGCCGCGGGATTGGCGTAATGCACCGCCAGTTCATCGTCGACAAGTAAAATGCTGTTAATTAACGAATTGAGGATCTGCCCAGCATCGGGCAGCGTGCCGGTTGCCATTCAGCAGTCTCCTGAAAAGGTTGCACCAATTTAGTGCATTATAGCTTTCGCGTAGAAAAAGCGCGAAGGATCAGTTCGTTGGCGGAGAAAAAAGCCCATCGTGTGATGGGCTAAAAGTTCCACGGCAACTAAAAAACTCCCGACGCCTTTCACGGCCGCTGCTGCGTTGGCTACCTTCGCTCACCCCAGTCACATAGCTACCTATGCTCCTTGGGATTTGCTCAGTTGCCGCCTTGCCGCAACGTGAAATTCGCCGGATTTTTAAGATACGGTTAAACGCTGTAGTACAGCTCAAACTCTACTGGGTGCGGCGTCATGCGCACGCGGTCATCTTCTTCGCGACGCAGCGTAATGTACGCATCGATCGCTTCGTTGGTGAATACGCCGCCTGCAGTCAGGAACTCGCGGTCCAGATCCAGTTCGTTCAGTGCTTCTTCCAGAGAGCCAGCAACCTGTGGGATCTCTTTTGCTTCTTCTGGCGGCAGGTCGTACAGGTTTTTGTCCATCGCTTCACCTGGGTGGATTTTGTTCTTGATACCATCAAGACCGGCCATCAGCAGCGCAGCAAAGCACAGGTACGGGTTAGCAGCCGGGTCCGGGAAGCGCACTTCGATACGACGCGCTTTCGGTGACGCGACCACTGGGATACGGATAGAGGCAGAACGGTTACGGGCAGAGTAAGCCAGCATAACCGGAGCTTCGTAACCCGGGACCAGACGCTTGTAGGAGTTGGTGGTCGGGTTCGCCAGGGCATTGATGGCTTTAGCGTGTTTGATAACGCCGCCGATGTAGAACAGCGCCTGCTCAGACAGACCCGCATACTTGTCGCCAGAGAACAGGTTTACGCCGTTCTTGGACAGGGACATGTGGCAGTGCATACCGGAACCGTTATCGCCGAACATCGGTTTTGGCATAAAGGTCGCAGTTTTACCGAAACGGTGTGCGACGTTGTGAACGACATATTTGTAGATCTGAATTTCGTCCGCTTTTTTGGTCATGGTGTTAAAGCGGGTGGCGATTTCGTTCTGGCCCGCGGTCGCCACTTCGTGGTGATGCGCTTCAACGACAAGGCCCATCTCTTCCATGACCAGACACATGGTAGAACGGATATCCTGTGAAGAATCAACCGGAGGAACTGGGAAGTAACCGCCTTTCACGCCAGGACGGTGACCTTTGTTACCACCTTCGTATTTGGTGGAGGAGTTCCATGCGCCTTCGATATCGTCAATAGCAACATGAGAACCGGAGATGGATGCACCGAAACGGATGTCGTCGAACAGGAAGAATTCTGGCTCTGGCCCGAACAGCACGGTGTCTGCAATGCCGGTGGCGCGCAGGTATTCTTCAGCGCGTTTAGCGATGGAGCGCGGGTCGCGGTCATAGCCCTGCAACGTACCAGGTTCCAGGATATCGCAACGGATGATCAGGGTAGATTCTTCAAAGAACGGGTCAATGAGTGCAGTAGAAGCATCCGGCATCAGAACCATGTCTGATTCGTTAATGCCTTTCCAGCCACCGATTGAGGAGCCGTCAAACATTTTGCCTTCTTCAAAGAATTCGGCATTTACCTGATGAGCAGGAATCGTGACGTGCTGTTCTTTACCTTTAGTATCAGTGAAGCGCAAATCAACAAACTTCACTTCGTGTTCGTTCAGCATCGTCAAAACGTGTTCAGCGGACATACTTACTCTCCCGGATTGGTCATTGTCGTCGTGGTAACGAGGTCTTCAATTCTGCAAAAATTGGCCGTGTCGCCGTAAAAAATATAAAGCGAAATCTGTGCCAACTTTTAAATTGCCCCCAAAAGGCGTTATCATGCGCACTATCGTGCAAAGGGGTTGCACCATGAAGGTTGTATTGCACCATTATAGTGCTTTAATGTGAACATTAAGCACCATATTGGTGCAATTGACATGAGATTACCCCTTTTAACGCTCCGTGAATGTGATCACAAAGAAACTCTGCAATACTTGTTTGCGGAGGATGTTTGTGATCCTGTTTTGTACTGCGATTAATCCGTGTACAATAACGCGCTATTTCTAAAATGCCTGAGGCAAAGTTGTGATCGAAAATTTGCGTAACATCGCCATCATCGCGCACGTAGACCATGGTAAAACCACCCTGGTAGACAAGCTGCTCCAACAATCTGGTACGTTCGACTCTCGTGCCGAAACCCAAGAGCGTGTGATGGACTCCAACGATTTGGAGAAAGAGCGTGGGATTACCATCCTCGCTAAAAACACCGCTATCAAGTGGAATGACTACCGTATCAACATCGTTGATACCCCGGGACACGCCGACTTCGGTGGCGAAGTTGAACGTGTAATGTCCATGGTAGACTCCGTACTGCTGGTGGTTGATGCAATGGACGGTCCGATGCCGCAGACGCGCTTCGTGACCAAAAAAGCCTTTGCTCATGGCCTGAAGCCAATTGTTGTTATCAACAAAGTTGACCGTCCTGGCGCGCGTCCTGACTGGGTTGTGGATCAGGTATTCGACCTGTTCGTTAACCTCGACGCAACCGACGAACAGCTGGACTTCCCGATCGTTTACGCTTCAGCGCTGAACGGTATCGCAGGTCTGGATCACGAAGATATGGCGGAAGATATGACCCCGCTGTATCAGACTATCGTTGACCGTGTACCGGCTCCGAACGTTGACCTTGATGGCCCGCTGCAGATGCAGATCTCCCAGCTGGACTACAACAACTACGTTGGTGTTATCGGCATCGGTCGCATCAAGCGCGGTAAAGTTAAACCGAACCAGCAGATCACTATCATTGATAGCGAAGGCAAAACTCGCAACGGTAAAGTCGGTAAAGTTCTGACCCATCTGGGTCTTGAGCGTATCGAGAGTGACGTTGCAGAAGCTGGCGACATCATCGCGATCACCGGTCTGGGCGAACTGAACATCTCCGACACCATCTGCGACCCGCAGAATGTTGAAGCGCTGCCAGCGCTGTCTGTTGATGAACCGACCGTTACCATGTTCTTCAACGTCAACACCTCTCCGTTCTGTGGTAAAGAAGGTAAGTACGTTACTTCTCGTCAGATCCTTGACCGCCTGAAAAAAGAACTGGTACACAACGTTGCGCTGCGCGTTGAAGAGACTCCGGATGCAGACGCATTCCGCGTGTCTGGTCGTGGTGAACTTCACCTGTCCGTTCTGATTGAAAACATGCGTCGTGAAGGTTTCGAGATGGCGGTTTCCCGTCCGAAAGTTATCTTCCGCGAAATCGATGGCCGTAAACAAGAGCCGTTCGAAAACGTAACACTGGACGTCGAAGAGCAGCACCAGGGTTCTGTCATGCAGGCACTGGGCGAGCGTAAAGGCGACCTGAAAAACATGAATCCAGATGGTAAAGGCCGTGTACGTCTTGACTACGTGATCCCAAGCCGTGGTCTGATCGGCTTCCGTTCAGAATTCATGACCATGACCTCCGGTACCGGTCTGCTGTACTCCACCTTCAGCCACTACGACGACGTTCGTGCAGGTGAAGTGGGTCAGCGTCAGAACGGTGTTCTGATCTCCAACGGCCAGGGTAAAGCAGTTGCGTTTGCACTGTTCAGCCTGCAGGACCGCGGTAAGCTGTTCCTGGGTCACGGTGCAGAAGTTTACGAAGGCCAGATCATCGGTATTCACAGTCGTTCTAATGACCTGACTGTAAACTGCCTGACCGGTAAGAAACTGACCAACATGCGTGCTTCTGGTACTGATGAAGCAACCACGCTGGTTCCGGCTCAGAAAATGACTCTGGAACAGGCTCTGGAATTCATCGATGACGACGAACTGGTAGAAGTCACGCCGACGTCTATCCGTATTCGTAAGCGTCACCTGACTGAAAACGATCGTAAACGCGCGAACCGTGGTCCGAAAGAAGACTGATTAACGCGATTTAATGACAAGACCCTGCCTTACGAGGCGGGGTTTTTTTTGCCTGTATCCCTGGTCTCAAGCGGGTTTACGCTGATTCCCTGCCTTGTGAAATATTCTCCCCTCAAGATGTCTGCCTTAAGAGAGCTTGGTCACAAATCTTTCTAAAGCTCAACGCGGTTGTTTGCTTTCTTTTTTATCGTCAGCGTATGATTGAACCAACTGGTTTAAACCAAATGGATTAAACAATGACGAGTAATCAGTCAACCGTTGAGAATGCGAAAGAGAAGTTAGATCGTTGGTTAAAAGATGGGATCACCACCCCAGGTGGAAAACTCCCCTCAGAAAGAGAGTTAGGAGAGTTGCTGGGGATTAAGCGCATGACGTTACGTCAGGCACTATTAAATCTCGAGTCAGAATCCAAAATCTTTCGTAAAGATCGCAAAGGATGGTTCGTCACGCAGGCGCGCTTTAACTACAGCCCGGAATTATCAGCAAGCTTTCAGCGTGCAGCGCTTGAGCAGGGTAGAGAACCTTCTTGGGGATTTATCGAGAAAAGTCGGGTTTCTCAGTACCCGGAAGTTGCTGTGCCACTGGTGTCAGCAACGCCGTCTGATGAACTGTATCGGATAACGGGTTGGGGAGCGCTTGAAGGTCATAAAGTTTTCTACCACGAAACGTTTATCAACCCGAAGGTTGCTCCGGGGTTTATTGAGCAACTTGAAAGTCAGTCATTTTCTTCCGTATGGGAAAATGAATATAAAAAAGAAACCGTAATCAAAAAACTGGCTTTTAAACCCGTCAGAATGGCCGGCGATATTAGTAAGTTTATTGGTGGTTCTACCGGGATGCCTGCCATTCTTATTGAAAAACATCGGGCTGACAGCGATGGCAACATCGTACAAATAGATATTGAGTATTGGCGATTTGAAGCAGTTGATCTCTTCATTAACTTGTAGGTACGTTTATGGTCACTAAAGATAATGCACATAAAATTCTGGCGCGTGTAGATAGCCTTCCCCTTTATCTTCATGCCTATGCTTATCATTTGAATATGCGTGTTGAGCGCATATTACCAAATGATTTATTAGATATTGCCAGTGAAAATAATCTGCGTGGTGTGAAAATCCACGTTCTTGATGGCGAACGCTATTCTCTTGAAAATATGAACGATAATGCGCTGTCTGCATTTGGCGATAAAGCGCGTAAGCTACAGCTTGATCTTCATATTGAGACCAGTTCTTCTGATAAAAAGGCCATTGACCAGGCCGTTTCTATCGCATTAAAAATTGGTGCCTCTTCAGTTAGATTTTATCCACGCTACGAAGGTAATCTTCAGGAAGTAATTGCAATAATTACTCAGGATATCAAATATCTGCGCGATAGCTATCAGGATAGCGGATTGACCTTTACCTTAGAGCAGCATGAAGATTTAAAGAGTCATGAACTGGTGTCGTTAATTCAGAACAGTGATATGGAATCGCTCTCTTTACTGTTTGATTTTGCTAATATGATTAATGCCAACGAGCATCCATTAATGGCGCTAGACACGATGTCACCACATATTACCCAGGTACATATTAAAGATGCGTTAATTGTTAATGAGAACGCGGGGCTGGGCCATAAAGCATGTACCTCGGGTCAGGGGGATATGCCATTTAAAGATCTGCTGACCAGGCTTATCTGCTTAGGTGATGAGAAGCCGCAGGTAACGGCTTACGGGCTGGAAGAAGAAGTTGATTACTATGCTCCGGCATTTCGTTTCGACAATGAAGGTGACAATCCGTGGATCCCATGGCGCCAGATGAGTGAAACGCCGCTGCCGGAACCAGAGCTTCTCGAAGCTCGTTTGATTAAAGAAAAAAATGATGCCATCCAACAAATACAATTTGTGCGTAGCGTGCTACAGCAAATTAAAAATGAGGCGCATCACATTCTAACTAATTAATAATCTCTAACGTCTTTTTTTAGGATTCATAATCCATTCCAGGTGAATGGGCAGACATTTATTTTTTAAATAAAATGATTTAATTAATCATTTAGGGGATGCTATGCTCACAAAAAAGAAATGGGCACTTTTTAGCCTGTTAACACTGTGTGGCGGTACAATTTATAAATTACCCTCACTGAAAGATGCGTTCTATATTCCTATGCAGGAATACTTCCATTTGACAAACGGTCAGATTGGTAACGCGATGTCGGTGAACTCATTTGTGACTACCGTGGGTTTTTTCTTATCTATTTATTTTGCAGATAAACTTCCGCGTAAATACACCATGTCTCTTTCCCTTATTGCTACGGGGTTGCTGGGGGTTTATTTGACCACTATGCCTGGCTATTGGGGGATCCTCTTTGTCTGGGCGCTGTTTGGTGTTACCTGTGACATGATGAACTGGCCGGTGTTATTAAAGTCTGTTAGTCGACTTGGCACCAGTGAACAACAAGGGCGTCTGTTTGGCTTTTTTGAAACGGGTCGCGGTATTGTTGATACGATCGTCGCGTTTTCTGCACTGGCCGTCTTTGCCTGGTTTGGCAGCGGACTGTTGGGGTTCAAGGCCGGTATCTGGTTCTACTCTGCAATCGTCATTATGGTCGGGATCATCATCTTCTTTGTTCTGAACGATAAAGAAGAAATTCCCGCAGCAAAAATCCATGATGCTGAAGATGCGCCTAAAAATCCGAGTATGTCGTCGGTACTGAAGGATAAGACCATTTGGTTAATCGCCTTCAACGTCTTTTTTGTTTACGCCGTGTATTGCGGATTAACGTTTTTCATCCCGTTCCTGAAAAACATTTACATGCTGCCCGTCGCGCTGGTGGGGGCTTATGGGATCATTAACCAATATTGTTTGAAAATGGTGGGTGGTCCGATTGGTGGAATGATCTCGGATAAAATCCTGAAATCACCGAGTAAATACTTATGTTATACATTTATAATCAGCACAGTGGTGCTGTTGCTGCTGATGGTTCTACCGCATGAAAGTATGCCGGTTTATTTAGGGATGGTGTGTACGCTGGGCTTCGGTGCCATTGTATTTACCCAGCGTGCCGTATTCTTTGCCCCGATTGGCGAAGCCAAAATCGCAGAGAATCAAACGGGTGCGGCAATGGCGCTTGGTAGCTTTATCGGCTATGCCCCGGCGATGTTCTGCTTCAGTATGTACGGATACATTCTGGATTTGAACCCAGGACTTCTCGGCTACAAAATTGTGTTTGGCATTATGGCCTGCTTCGCTTTCTGCGGTGCGATCGCTTCTGTTTTACTGGTTAAGCGTATTAGCGAAAGAAAGAAAATGCTGCAAGCTGCAGAGGCGTGATGCGCTTCTCTATCGGATAGAACGAAAAAGCCGCTGACAATCAGCGGCTTTTTTATCAACAAAATCAGGAGGATTCCTGATCTGCAATGACCAGCTCAATATTCTCTACATCAAGTAATTGCTTGAAAGAATTTGGCGGTGGGGCATCGGTAAAAAATGCCCGTATTTTACGCATATTACCAATAGACACAGCGGCTGATGCTGAGAATTTAGTGTGATCGGCAACCAATAGCGTATTTCGCGTATGTTTGATCATGGTCTTGGCGACAAGCGCCTCGTTAACATCAAATTCCAGCAGCGTACCGTCTTCTTCAATCGCACCAATGCTGGTAATCAAATAGTCAGCACGGAACCCTTCAATAAAGTTCACCGTCCCTGGCCCAACGATACCGCCATTATGTGCACGTAATGTTCCGCCGGGTACCATGACTTCAATATCTTGATTCTTATACAGGATTTGCGCGACGCGAAGGCTATTTGTGATGATGCGTAGATCCCGACGGTTTAGCAACGCTCGCGCGACCGCTTCCACCGTTGTACCAATGGTAATAAAAACCGTACAACGCTCTGGGAGATAATCGGCAACCGCCTCCGCAATCGCTTCTTTTTCCTGGGTAAGTGACAACTCTCGTTGTTCGAAGGCGGTATTCATGATGCTGGATACGCGTCCGGCTCCCCCATGATGGCGAGTGATCAGACCCTGCTCACTAAGCTTACGAATATCCCTGCGCACCGTTTGCGTGGAAACGTCCAGCAATTGCGCCAGCTCTTCGATATTCATATAGCCGCGTTCTGTAATGTAATGAACAAGTTGATCGTGTCGCGGATTACCGGTGACTTCAATGATGCTCATGAATACTCCTGGACTTCTTCCCCGTAAATACTGGCTATTTTACGCATAAAGTGACAAAAATGATTCGGTTTGCGCACGATTAGGAATTCCGGCTCGTCCACCTGGCTGCGTGCATTTCATCGCTGCCACTGCGCTTGCGAAGCGAATCGCTTTCTCGGTCGGCATTTTCTCTGCCAGGGCAACCGCCATGGCGCCATGGAAAACATCCCCTGCCCCGGTTGTATCTACCACATTGACAGAAAATGCGGTCTGTTGACATAAATCTCCCTCTTCAATCCATAGTGATCCCTCTCCACCCAACGTAACGTAAACTTTACCATCTGTGTGACTGGCGGCCATTTTTAAAGCCTGCCCTGCATCATCCAATCCGGTCATTCGCTTAAGTCCTGGAGTAGAAAAAACCGCATGATCGGCAAGTGCCACTAATGGCGTAATGTCTTGCGGAGTCATATCGGCATCCAGCAGCGTCAGTACACCAGCGGCACGCGCCAGCTTGAAGGATTTTAATGTTCCTTCATGCCAGCGTACATCGGCCAGAACCATGTCATAGCGAGTAAAATCAATCGACTCCAGCCACTGTGCATCCGTGTCCAGGTCAGGACTCGGGTAATTTACTATGATGCGCTCCCCGTACTGATCAACCAAAATTGCAGACTGCGATGAACGTGCATTGGGGTATTGACGGCAGAATTGTGTATTCACACCCCAGTTGCGAAGCTCGTTCAGTAATGTGTTCCCACAGCTGTCGTCACCCACGCGGCCAATAAAATCGACGTCGATACCGAGTCGGGCAATTGCCACTGCTGCTGTTGCCGCCGGGCCACCCCCTGTCTCCATATATTGATTTGACTGATATTTCCCCCCGCCATCAGGCAGGTTGTTCAGAGAATAGATTCGGTCCTGAACGGTGATTCCAACGCATGCAATTCTGGTCATATTTGTTAGGTCCTATGTGAACTTGTCTTCTTTTGTTCATTTTAATGACATAAATGATCAAATTAGTGACGCATGTCTTGTTTTTAGTCATAAATTACAAATATGCTCAAAAACAGACGAAAATGAGTTTTTAATTGTAATTATTTTGTCAACCTGAGGCAGGAGACCGTTCATGACAACCGTTGCATTTTTGGGATTGGGACAGATGGGCAGCCCAATGGCTAACAACCTGTTGCAACACGGACATACATTACGCGTGTTTGACGTAAACCAGCAGGCCGTTACGGAGTTAGTACAAAAAGGTGCGATTGCCACCCAAACCCCAGCAGAGGCCGCTAAAGGCGCCGAATTTATTATCACCATGCTGCCAAATGGCGACATCGTTCGGCACGTGTTGCTAGGCAAAGATGGTGTGAGCGAAAGCGTGTCCCACGATGCGCTGGTGATTGATATGTCCACTATCCATCCCCTTCAGACCGATGCGTTGATTCATGAGATGCAAGAAAAAGGCATCAGCATGATGGATGCGCCAGTGGGTCGAACCTCTGTCAACGCCACCGATGGAACACTATTGATTCTCGCAGGGGGGACGTCTGAACAGGTTGAGCGTGCGCGTCCTGTTCTGATGTGTATGGGCAATGAGTTGGTGGAAGCAGGTGGTCCTGGAATGGGGATCCGCGTGAAGCTCATCAACAACTACATGAGCATTGCGCTGAATGCCTTATCAGCGGAGGCCGCAGTGCTTTGCGAGTCCCTGGGATTAAGCCTGGATGTCGCGATTAAGGTCATGAGCGGTACTGCCGCAGGCAAAGGACACTTTACGACAACCTGGCCAGGAAAAGTGCTGAAGGGCGATTTATCTCCGGCATTTATGGTGGACCTGGCATTGAAAGACCTGCGCATCGCAGTTGATGTCGCAAATCAGACGGGTGCCCCGCTCAATATGGGGATGGCGGCAGAAACTTATTACGCCAGCGCCAGTGAAAATGGCAGAGGCCGTCAGGACTGGAGCGCGCTGTTATCTCAGGTTCGTCAGCAGGCTGGCCGACCAGATTCTCTTTAAATTTTAAACGTTCACAGGAGTTACTATGTCTTCCCACAATACCCCATACACGCTGAAAGATATTTCTCGTCCAGGCGGTGGATTTGCCATGTTGGCTGTCGATCAACGTGAGGCGATGCGCCTGATGTTCGCTGCTTCCGGGCATCCAAAACCGGTTGCCGACAGCGTATTAACTGACTTTAAAGTTGCGGCAACCCAGATTCTGTCACCCTATGCTTCAGCGGTGCTTGCTGATAAACAATTTTGTCTCGAACAGATCGTGTCACAAGGTGCGATAGCCGATTCCTGTGGTCTGATTGTGGCGGCTGACCATTTTGTCCCTGGCAATGGTATTCCGGTTGATAGCGTTGAAATCGACATGGCAATTGACCCTCATAAAGCCCGTGAGATGGGCGCGAAAGCAATGAAACTGCTGGTACTGTGGCGTGAAGATGAACCGGCAGAAGCTCGTTTGGCTATGGTCGAGGAGTTTGTCCAACGTTGTCGTAGCGCCGGGTTGGTGAGCATCATCGAACCGGTCGTCCGCCCTCCACGCCGTGGTTGGGAATTCGATCGTGAAAGCGCCATTCTCGCCGCTGCGGCTGAACTTGGCGGTACTGATGCCGATCTCTATAAAGTCGAAATGCCATTAGGTGGCAAGGGCGACGAACAGACCCTGCTTACTGCATGTCAAAAGCTTCATGAACATATGAAAATGCCATGGGTCATTCTTTCCTCTGGGGTTGATGCCGATATCTTTGGTCGTGCAGTGCGCATCGCCATGAAGGGTGGTGCTTCCGGGTTCCTGGCTGGGCGTGCTGTGTGGGCGTCGGTCGTGGGTGCACAGGATCCGCAAACGATGCTGCGTGATGTGTCTGTCCCACGTTTACAACGTCTTGCTGAAATTGTGGATGAAGGTATTTCTCAGCGTTAATCACCCATTCTTAGTGAATCTGGAGCAGAACCATGGAAAAAATTACCCAAGTTCTCTTTTCTGATATTGGGAAAGTGACGACCCAGTATATTGAGCTGCCGCACCAGGAACTTAAACCGCAGGAAGTTCGCATCGCTCCGGTATTCTACGGAATTTGTGGCTCTGACCTGCATGTACTAAAAGGTGGTCATCCATTTGCAAAACCTCCGGTTGTGCCTGGGCATGAAATTGCAGCACGCGTAACGGAAGTGGGCAGTGAGGTGACAAATGTCAAAACGGGCGATCATGTTGTTGTCGATCCGATTATGGCTTGTATGGAGTGCCGTGCCTGTAAGGCGGGTCGCTTCAATCTGTGCGAGCCGCCGCAGGTTGCTGGTTTCCGCGCGCCAGGATTTGCTCGCTCACAGCATATTGTCCCGGCGCGAAACTGCCATGTTGCACCTGCCTCTCTGCCGCTGAAAGCACTGGCCTTTGCCGAGCCGGCTGCCTGTGCGCGTCACTGTGTGAGCCGGATGCCGAAAGCTTCGCTGGAGAGTGTGTTAGTGATTGGCGCAGGAACCATTGGCTTATCCATTGTTCAGGCTTTGCGCATTATGGGGGCGGGAAAAATCACCGTGATCGAACCTGATGCTGCCAAGCGTGCGTTATCGTTAAAACTTGGCGCGACAGAGGTTTGGGCCCCGGGTGAACTGGATCCTCAGGAGCGCTTTACAGGCGCGGTAGATGTTGTTGCTGCTCAGGCCACACTGAATGATGCCTTTACCCACGTCTATGCCGGGGGAACAGTGGTATGCATGGGTGTACCGAGTGGCCCTCGTGAAATTCCGCTTCCTATGATGCAGCGTTTCGAACGCGACCTGCTGAATTCCGGCATGTATATCCCAGAAGATTTCGATGCGGTAATTGAGTGGCTGGCGGATGGACGCTTTGATACCAGTGAACTGGTGACCGATCTTTTCCCGGTTGAAGATGCGGCAAAAGCATTTGAACGTGCGCAGCAAAATGACTCGATAAAAGTCATGCTGCAGTTTGCTGAGGCTTGATGGTGTAACCCTCTGTCTGGCGCTGTTTCACGACAGCGCCACCTTACAACAATGAAAAAAAGGATACTGCGATGAGTCACGTCACCAGTCCTGCACCTTATTCAATTGGTCGTCCACAGGACGTGATTGATATTGTTAATAAACATTCAGCAGTGAATACCAGCGTTGGCATTATTTTCATCGCCCTCGGAGGCATCCTTATTGATGCTTATCAGGCGGCGATGGTCGGGTTTGGTAACAAATATATTGCCTTGCAATTCGGTATTTCACCGGGGCTTGCGGCAACGGTTAACGCCTCTGTTTTAGTCGCGGCTCTGATTGGCGGATTACTGGCGAACCGCGTGATTAACCGCTTTGGTCAAAAGCGCGCATTTATCATCGGGATGGGATTGTGCACGATTGGTGCTGCGGCCGTCGCGATAGCACCCAACATCTGGTGGGTGCTGGTTTGTCGCGTAATTATGGGGTTTGGTCTGGGTATTGATTTTCCACTAGCAACGAACGCTGTCGCAGAGCTGCGTGGTTCAACATCTAAGAAAACGGGTTCGTCAGTCAACCTCTGGCAAATGGCCTGGTATGTATCAACCACCGTTGTTTATCTCGTGCTGCTCCCGCTGCTGTTGTCGGGCATTGCTGAAGAACAATTATGGCGTTACGGGATATTCGTTGGGGCGATTTTCGCTGTCATTATCATGATCCTGCGATACTTTTTTATTGGTGAATCCGCCATGTGGGCGGCGCGAGTCGGACGTTATGATGAGGCCTGCGGCATTCTGGCCAAGCGCTATGGTGTTCATGCTCGCGTTGCGGATCCGTCACAACGTGGTAATACCTCATCGGAACAAACAGACAGTAAGTTTCATGGCGGATACGGCATCTTATTTAATTCACGCTATCGCAAACGGACCATCCTTGGCTGTGTCGTGGCCACCATGCAGGCTTGGCAATACAACGCCGTGGGCGTTTATTTGCCGCTGACCCTGGCAGGGATATTGAGCGGAGGATTAACCGGTGCGCTTAGTGGCTCTGCGGTAGTGAACGCGCTGTGTGGGATCACCGGCGGGCTAATCGGATCACTTATCCTCCAGCGTTTAGGCACACGTCTCCAGTCGATGTATGGCTTCGCCATCGTGACGATAGCGCTGCTGGCGTTAGGTGCGCTGGCAACGACAAACCCATGGCTTTCTTTAGGTCTGTTAGGTGCCATTATTTTCTTCCATTCAGCAGGCCCTGGAGGCTTAGGGATGACCATCGCCACGCTGTCTTATCCGCCAACGATTCGTCCGACTGGGGTTGGGTTCGCACGTGCCATTATGCGCACCGGGGCGATTGCTGGGCTGATTTTCTGGCCTATGCTGTGGGGCGCGTTAAAGACGGAAGCGTTCTATTGGCTGGCGATCGTTCCTTTCCTCGGATTCCTGACATGCGTATTGATTAAGTGGGAACCCCTTGGCGCCAATGTTGACGCTGAAGATGCCGAGGTTCTGGCTGAACTGGAGAAATAGTAAGTAAGCGCGTCGGCGTAAGTCGGCGCACTTTCAAAAAAGTTTCTTCCACTTAGTCAGTGGGTTATTCCGCAGATTTCTCGCCGACCCGGAGAGGAAAGTTATGGCTGAAAGTGAACAGGTACCAAAAGAAGGACTATCCGGCAAAGCCATGAGACGCGTTGTCATGGGCAGTTTTGCCGGTGCGTTGATGGAGTGGTACGATTTTTTTATTTTTGGAACCGCAGCAGGGTTGGTCTTCGCCCCGCTATTTTTCCCTAACAGCGATCCGTTTATTGGGTTGATCGCTGCATTTGCGACCTTTGGCGTAGGTTTTTTATCGCGCCCACTTGGGGGCATTGTTTTTGGCCACTTTGGCGATAAAGTTGGCCGCAAGATAACGTTGATTTGGACATTAGGTATCGTCGGTACCTCAACGTTCTTAATCGGTTTTATACCCACCTACCAGGACATTGGTATCTGGGCACCGATTATATTGATGGCTCTGCGCCTGATTCAAGGATTTGGCTTGGGTGGGGAGTATGGCGGTGCGGCGTTGATGACTATTGAATCTGCCCCCGAAGGAAAACGTGGTTTTTTAGGTTCGCTCCCGCAAACGGCGGCCTCGGTTGGGATTATGTTGGCGACAGGTGTGTTCGCACTATGTAATCACTTCCTGACTCAGGAGGAGTTTCTTTTCTGGGGATGGCGTATCCCATTTTGGCTCTCTGCCATCATGCTGATTGTCGGGTTGTTCATTAGACTTCATACCGAAGAAACGCTGGATTTTCAAAAACAGAAATCTGCCAAGTCACATGAAAAATTGGCACCGCCGCTGATTGAACTCTTCCGTAAACACCCTCGTAATATTTTGTTGGCGCTTGGTGCCAGGTTGGCTGAGAGCGTTTCGTCCAACATCATTAACGCTTTTGGAATTGTCTATATTTCCAGTCAGCTTGCGTTATCAAGGGATATTCCGCTAACCGGTATGCTTATCGCCTCGGCGATTGGCATTGTGAGTTGTCCCCTGATTGGCCGGTTCTCTGATCGCGTTGGGCAACGGAAAATGTATCTGTTTGGGGCAGGTTTTTGCATCTTGTTTGCCTTTCCCTTTTTCCTGCTGCTGGACACGAAAAGCACACTCATTATCTGGTGCAGTATGATCCTGGGTTATAACCTCGGACCAACGATGATGTTTGCTGTACAGCCCACGCTGTTTACTCGCATGTTCGGTACCCGGGTCCGTTACACAGGCCTTTCATTTGCCTATCAGTTCTCCGCGATTTTGGGCGGGTTAAGCCCGCTAATTGCGTCCAGCCTGCTGGCCCTGGGTGGTGGTAAGCCGTGGTATGTCGCACTATTTTTGTTTGTTATCTCAATACTCTCATTTATTTGCGTCTGGCTTATCGAGCCACATTCAGACAATAAAAATGACGCTAATACGAATTAACTTCTTACCGAAATATCAGAGAACAATCATATGAACACTGAACTGAATTCCGAATATCGACAAGCATTACAGCGTGCGTTTGATACCCCCTGGCTGGGGCCCGTGGGGGAATCTGTTCTGCTTGAAAAAGGCAATATACGGCTGCAACTTTTCCCGCAAGATGGCGCCCGAATCACGTCATTACAGGCGTTTGGTTTTGAAGTGTTACGGCAATGGGAATCGCAGCGTAGGGCATTTCAATACGGTTGCTTCCCGATGGTGCCCTGGGCGGGACGACTTGGCTATGCGACGCTGAACTTGGGGGAAAACCAGTATCTTTTGCCGGCTAATAAGCCGCCTCATGCTCTGCATGGTATGGCCTGTTATTCAGCGTGGGAAGTCGTAGAACAAAAGGCGGATGCGGTGATGCTGCGTATGCCGTTGGGGTCACCGTGGCCCTGGGAGGGCGAGGTTCTGCAAATGCTGACTCTTGAGGATGACGCGCTAATTCTGCGTCTTGAAATTCACTCCGTATCGGACTCATTCCCAGCATCAGCGGGCTGGCATCCCTGGTTTGCTAAACACCTTGACCCACTGCATGAAGACGCAGAGTTGCAGGTGCTATTTAATGCCGACTGGCAGGAAGAGGCCGGGAGCAACGAATTGCCAACAGGTAAGAAGGTTCCCCCGCAATCGGGCCCGTGGGATGACTGCTTCGGCTTTTCATCCGGTCTGAATGTCAGATTACAATGGCCAGGCATGCTGAGCATGGTGATGACATCGGCGGCACAAAGCCTGGTTGTCTTCGATAAACAACCCGACGCGACATGTGTTAATCCACTCACTCAGGCACCTAATGCCATTAATCTAACACCGCAGTTTGTTAGCGCAGGACTTCCGCTGGTGATTGAGTCGCGCTGGCAATTTAA
The DNA here is from genome assembly GCF_004684345.1 of Citrobacter tructae. Taxonomy (NCBI): domain Bacteria; kingdom Pseudomonadati; phylum Pseudomonadota; class Gammaproteobacteria; order Enterobacterales; family Enterobacteriaceae; genus Citrobacter; species Citrobacter tructae. The sequence goes on along the minus strand of NZ_CP038469.1, from coordinate 3,260,088 downwards.
CGATGAAGGTAAATAATCGCTGTCGGCACACATAGTCAAACTTCTCCTTTCCCGCTACAGTTATTCATCCACGGCGAGTAAGGAGAAGGACATGCTCTATATCTTTGATTTGGGTAATGTGATTGTCGATATCGACTTCAATCGCGTGTTAGGCACATGGAGCGATCTGAGCCGTGTACCGCTGGCTTCGCTAAAGCAAAGTTTCACCATGGGGGAGGCTTTTCGTCAGCATGAGCGGGGGGAAATAACCGATGAGGCCTTTGCCGAGGCGCTGTGTCACGACATGGCGCTGCCGCTGAGTTATGAGCAATTTTCCCACGGCTGGCAGGCCGTTTTCGTTGCATTACGCCCCGAAGTCATCGACATCATGCATAAGCTACGCGAACAGGGACACCGAGTGGTCGTGCTGTCGAATACCAACCGTCTCCATACAACGTTTTGGCCGGATGAGTATCCTGAAGTGCGTCAGGCGGCGGACCATATCTATCTTTCTCAGGAACTTGGCATGCGTAAACCAGAAGCGCGGATTTACCAGCATGTTCTGCAGTCCGAAGGTTTTTCTGCCGCGGATGCGGTCTTTTTTGATGACAACGCCGATAATATTGAAGGGGCTAACCAGTTAGGGATCACCAGCATCCAGGTCGTCGATAAAACGACTATTCCTGACTATTTCGTGAAGTTGCTATGCTAAAAAACGTGCATCAAAAAGCCAGGCACCATACGCGTCCTGTACGGGCCTGGTTGAAGCTATTATGGCAACGCATTGACGAAGACAACATGACGACGCTGGCAGGTAATCTTGCCTACGTCTCACTGCTCTCGTTAGTGCCGCTTATCGCCGTTGTTTTTGCTCTTTTCGCCGCATTTCCGATGTTTTCCGACGTCAGCATTCAGCTACGACATTTTATTTTCGCTAATTTTATCCCGGCCACCGGCGACGTTATTCAGCGCTATATCGAACAGTTTGTCGCTAACTCGAACAAAATGACGGCCGTCGGTGCATGTGGGCTGATTGTGACGGCGCTATTGCTGATGTATGCCATCGACAGCGCGTTGAATGCCATTTGGCGCAGCAAACGCACGCGACCTAAAGTGTACTCTTTCGCCGTTTACTGGATGATTTTAACGCTGGGTCCGCTGCTGGCGGGGGCCAGTCTGGCGATCAGCTCTTATCTTTTGTCCCTGCGCTGGGCCAGCGAACTCAATACCGTTATTGATAACGTTCTGAGGATGCTGCCGCTAGTGCTCTCCTGGCTCTCGTTCTGGCTGCTTTACAGCATTGTACCGACTACGCGCGTACCCAATCGCGATGCAGTTATTGGTGCCTTTGTTGCCGCTGTTTTGTTCGAAGCCGGGAAGAAAGGCTTTGCGCTCTATATCACGATGTTTCCGTCTTATCAGCTTATTTACGGCGTACTGGCGGTGATCCCCATTTTATTCGTCTGGGTATACTGGACGTGGTGTATCGTCTTGCTAGGCGCAGAAATAACTGTCACTCTCGGTGAATACCGCAAACTCAAACAAGCCGCAGAACAAGAAGAAGCAGACCAACCATGATTGCATTGATTCAGCGCGTAACCCGTGCCAGCGTCACCGTGGAGGGCGAGGTGACGGGTGAAATTGGCCCAGGACTTTTAGTCTTATTAGGTGTCGAAAGGGATGATGACGAACAAAAAGCGAACCGCTTGTGCGAACGCGTGCTCGGCTATCGAATTTTCAGCGATGCCGAAGGCAAAATGAACCTGAATGTGCAGCAGTCAGGCGGCAGCGTGCTGGTGGTGTCGCAGTTTACGCTGGCGGCAGATACCGAACGCGGCATGCGCCCGGGCTTCTCAAAGGGCGCTTCGCCCGATCGTGCAGAAGCGCTATATGAATACTTTGTTGAGCGTTGTCGCCAACAGGAGATGAATACGCAAACCGGACGATTCGCTGCAGATATGCAGGTATCACTGGTTAATGATGGCCCCGTGACGTTCTGGTTACAGGTATGAACCAGCTTCCGGCGTGGTCGCGGGTAACAAGAGAGAATACAACTATGTATCACCTTCGAGTACCGCAAACAGAAGAGGAATTGGAGCGCTACTACCAGTTTCGCTGGGAGATGCTGCGTAAGCCATTGCATCAGCCAAAAGGATCTGAGCGGGATGCCTGGGATGCCATGGCACATCACCAGATGGTGGTGGATGAAGAGGGCAATCTGGTCGCTGTGGGGCGTCTTTACATCAATGCGGATAACGAAGCTTCTATACGTTTTATGGCCGTTGACCCGTCGGTTCAGGAGAAAGGACTGGGAACGCTGATGGCGATGACCCTTGAATCCGTGGCGCGTCAGGAAGGGGTAAAGCGTGTGACCTGTAGCGCCCGTGAAGATGCGGTTGAATTTTTTGCCAAATTGGGATTTGTGAGTCAGGGAGAAATCACCACGCCGCAAACCACACCAGTGCGCCACTTTTTGATGATCAAACCCATCGCCACACTGGATGATATTCTTCATCGCGGAGACTGGTGTGGACAGCTCCAACAAGCCTGGTACGAACATATTCCGCTGAGCGAGAAAATGGGCGTACGTATTCAGCAATATACCGGGCAAAAATTTATTACGACGATGCCTGAGACAGGAAATCAGAACCCGCACCATACTCTGTTCGCCGGGAGCCTGTTTTCTCTGGCAACGTTAACCGGTTGGGGGCTTATCTGGTTGATGCTGCGTGAACGCCATCTGGGTGGGACGATTATCCTCGCTGACGCGCATATCCGATACAGTAGGGCGATCACCGGGAAGCCGACGGCCATTGCCGATCTTGGTTCGCTGAGCGGCGATCTCGATCGTCTGGCTCGAGGCCGTAAGGCGCGAGTTCAGATGCAGGTTGAGCTTTTTGGCGATGACAAGGCGGGTGTAGTGTTTGAAGGCACGTACATTGTGCTACCCGCGAAGCCATTTGGCGCCTATGAAGAAGGCGGGAATGAAGAAGAGTAGGGGGGAGATCTCTGCTCTTTATTCTACCTTGTCCGCGTTTTATTCGCGTGTTGCAACACGCCAGGCAATATCCCGCATGGCACTTCGCGCTGTCTGGCTAATACCTCCCAGCTGGAAAAAGCCGTGGATGACGCCGAGATAGCGCTGGCAAGTGCACTCCACACTTTGCTCCAGGAGCCTTTGGTACAGCGCTTCACCCTCATCGCGTAGCGGGTCATATTCGGCAGTAATGATGTGTGTGGGTGGCAAACCGGTGAAATCGTCCCGCCACAGCGGGCTGGCTTCTGCGTGCTGTAGGTTAGTCTGTGGCATATACATCTCGTAGCCGGAAAGCAGCGTGTCGCGGGTGATAATGTAATCCTGCCCATTGGTGATGTAGCTGGCAAAGCTGGAGGTGGCATCGAGCATAGGGTAGATCAGCATGAGTCGCGCAGGCTGCCATTGATTTGTGGCTTTCAGACGTAGCGCAGTGACCAGTGCCACGTGTCCGCCAGCGCTGTCGCCAGCAAGCGAGATGTTCTCTCGGTCTACGCCCAGTTCTTCTGCATATTTCCAGATGATATTTGCCCCGCTTTCAGCATCATCGTGCGCTGCCGGGAAGGTATGCTCAGGTGCAAGGCGGTACTGCATGGCAATCACCCGGCAGCCGCTGTAAAAAGCGAGCTGTCTTAGCTGATTATCATGTGTCGCAAATCCGCCGCTGACAAAGCAGCCGCCATGGTAATAAATAACGCAAGGTAGAGATCGTGTCGCGTTTAGCGGTGATATCACACGAAATATCATACCTTCCAGCACAATGTCTTCTGATTTGACTCGCATCTCTTTCTCACCGGCGAGCACCGTACTGGCAATATAGCCTGTTCTCCGGTCATCAATATTTTGCTCTCGCGAAGAGGGACGCCCTGCCGCGATAAATTCGTCAACTAACTGTGAAATTCCGTTTTCTAGTGGCATTTTTAACTTCCTTTATCTGTATGGATATACAGGTTTATAACCTGGATATTGGCAAAAGAAAATGGGGATGTTTGCCTGGTCAGTGATTCTGGAAAGTGGCTCGCAAAAGTACATTTACCACCTGCAGAGCTCTTCTCTTTAAAATTAACCGGGTGTAAATTGCTCGTATTTTAATCTTGAGTGATATACTAGAGATATATATAAGTATGATGATTGGGCTGGATATGGGCAGAATTTTACTCGATTTATCAGATGAAATGATTAAACGACTGGACGATCTCAAAGTGCAACGCAACCTTCCCCGTGCGGAGTTGTTGCGAGAGGCTGTTGAGCAGTATCTGGAAAGACAGTCAAATACGACTATTTCCAATGCACTTGGCTTGTGGCAGGGCTGTGAAGAAGACGGTGTGGAATACCAGCGCAAACTGCGTGAGGAGTGGTAATGGCTAATGGGTCGGCACTTTTTGACACCAATATTTTAATCGACTTATTCAGTGGGCGGCGCGAAGCAAAACAAGCGTTAGAAGCATGGCCACCGCAGAATGCGATTAGCCTTATTACCTGGATGGAAGTGATGGTGGGTGCCAAAAAATATAATCAGGAGCACCGCACGCGCGTTGCGATGAGCGCGTTTAACGTTATTGGTGTATCGCAGGAAATTGCCCAGCGAAGTGTTGCTCTGCGCCAGGAGTATGGGATGAAACTTCCGGATGCCATTATTCTGGCGACAGCGCAAGTTCATCGCCTTGAACTGGTCACGCGTAATACAAAGGACTTTGCCGGAATACCGGGCGTGGTGACGCCATACGAATTGTAACCCGGGCGACTTTCGCCGCCCGATACAACAAAAGACTTACTCCCCTTCACCCGGGAACAGGAACGGGTTGATGGAGCTGCGGGCAAAGCCCTCTTGCTCCATGTGCGCGTCCAGCATCAGTGAGGCGAGGTCGTCGGCAACAGCTTCTACTTTTGGATCTTTTTCCTGATATAAAATCTTCAGGTAAGTCCCGCAGTCGCCGCAGCTTTCAGCTTTAATCGCTGACTGTTCGTTATCCAGTGACCAGTAGTTCAAATCACGGCTTTGCTCGCAGTTGCTGCACTTCACGCGCACCACGTGCCACTCTGTTTCGCACAGGTTGCAGTGCAGATAGCGCAGCCCCTGAGTGGTACCAATTTGTACCATACTGGAAACCGGCATTGAACCGCACACCGGACAGAACTGGCGCTGCTCACCGTATTCAGCACGGGCTTTACCGGGGATCAGGGTTGCCATCTGGGCCCAGTAGAGCGACAGCGCGGCCCAGATAAATGGTGCTTTATCACTGCTAACTGACGCAAAATCAGAAGCAAACAGTGCGCTGGCCATTAGTTCCAGTTCTTGCTCTGAGGCTTTTTCCAGATTCTCGATCACCGCTAACGCGGGACCGCTCATTTCTGGCTTCAGCTCAGCAATTAACGACTGCAGCAGTTTTTGCCAGTGCTTATCGCGTGGCAGAACCTGGATATCCAGCGGCGGCTTGCCCTGATCGTTCGCTTCTTTGATACGCGCAGTAAGATCCATCTGTAACGGATGGTCGTACAGCACCACTTCCTGCGCGTGGGCAATCAGCGCCGCGAAGCGCAGGTAATCACCCAGCGGATTGTTCTCGGCCAGCTCGCGCAGACGATCGGCGCGACGGTTGTAGAGGTTCTTGAGTCTGGGGAACAATAACGGCGGAATGTACTCCGCCGTGCGTTTCTCGCTCGAACCCAGCTCATCTTGCGGGATTATGCGAATACTCATTCAGATGACTTTTCCTGTTTCTGGCGGACTTCACGGTACCAGCGCGGGTGATGTTTCTTCGCCCATGCACTGGTGACCCATCCTTCCACCATCGCGGTAATGGTGCCTTTCACCCAAAGGGCGGCGTAAATGTGCACCATGATAACCACAATTAACGCTACTGCGGCAAATGAATGCAGCATTAACGCGAATCGGATCACCGGGATTGAGAAAGCAGGCGCAAAATACGGACGCCAGATGATCACTCCACTCACCAGCAACAGGACCAGGAAGATAATCGCCGCCCAGAATACGCATTTCTGGCCGAAGTTATAACGTCCCGTGTCACCTACTTCCTCGTTGACGACGATCTTACGAATATTCTTCGCCCAAAAGATATCATCCCGATTGATTAGATTGTGGTGCCAGTAACGGAAAAACATGATGATAAACGAGGCAAACATGATCACGCCGACAAACGGATGCAGAATTCGCGCCAGTTGTGGGGTGCCCATTATCTGCATCAGCCAGTTGAAGGATGGGAAGAAAAAGCCCAGCCCACTTATTGCCGCTAACATGAAGCAGAAGGCGGTGACCCAGTGGTTGATGCGTTCCGGCGCCGTGTAGCGCACGATGGTGTCACGTCGTTTCATTTGCGCACCTCATCGTCTTTTTCATGCAGATTGTCTTCTTCCTCTTCCGCACGGTTCGGGCCTACGCCGACGTAGTGGAAGATACTGGCCGCAAATGTCGCTGCAAAGCCGACCGCTGCGAGAGGTTTCCAGATGCCTTTCCAGAACTTCACGGTGGCGCTGATTTCCGGGTTTTCCGGCAGGCCGTGATACAGATTCGGCTTGTCGGCATGATGCAATACGTACATCACGTGCGTACCACCAACACCTATCGGATCGTACAGACCCGCATTATCGTAACCACGGGTTTTCAGCTCCGCCACGCGCTCGCCTGCCAGCGTTTTCATCGACTCTTTGGTGCCGAAATGAATCGCGCCGGTTGGACACGTTTTCACGCAGGCCGGCTCTTGTCCTACCACCACACGGTCAACGCACAGCGTACATTTGTAGACGCGGTTGTCTTCCGGGTTAAGGCGTGGCACGTCGAACGGGCAGCCTGCAATGCAGTAGCCGCAGCCAATACACTGCTCAGACTGGAAGTCGACGATGCCGTTGGCATACTGAATGATTGCTCCTTCCGCCGGACACGCCTTCAGGCAGCCCGGATCGGCACAGTGCATGCAGCCATCCTTACGGATCAGCCACTCCAGTTTGTCGTCTTGCTCCACTTCTGAGAAGCGCATCACCGTCCAGGACTTGGCGGTCAAATCGGCCGGGTTGTCGTACACCCCAACGTTGTTACCCACTTCATCACGGATGTCGTTCCATTCCGAGCACGCTACCTGACAAGCCTTACAGCCGATACAGGTAGTGACGTCGATAAGCTTTGCCACTTCTTCCTGGTGATCCCGCGCCTGAGGCGCGGGGGTGAAACCGTTAGTGGCGGAACGACGAATAATGTCTTGCGATTGATAAGCCATAGGTCGTCTCCGTTACACCTTTTCCACGTTCACGAGGAAGGACTTAAATTCCGGCGTCTGCGTGTTTGCATCGCCGACGAATGGCGTTAACGTGTTAGCGATAAAGCCTTTTTTCGCCACACCTTCGTAGCCCCAGTGAATCGGAATGCCGATGGTGTCGATATCCTGACCGTTAGCCTTCAGCGTGCGAATGCGCTTGGTCACCACCGCTTTGGCTTTGATATAGCCGCGGTTAGAAGAGACTTTAACGGTATCGCCGTGGGAGATGCCGAGCTTATTCGCCAGCTTCTCGCCAATTTCCACAAACTGTTCAGGCTGGGCGATGGCGTTCAGTAGCGCATGCTTGGTCCAGTAGTGGAAGTGCTCGGTCAGACGGTAGGTCGTCCCGACGTACGGGAACTTATCCGCTTTACCCAGTGCTTCTTCGTCGCCTTTAAAGATACGGGCGGCAGGGTTAGAGATAACGTTCGGGTGCAGCGGGTTAGTCCCCAGTGGCGTTTCAAACGGCTCGTAGTGTTCCGGGAATGGACCTTCTGCCATCTTATCGATAGCAAACAGACGCCCCATACCTTCGGGCTGCATGATAAACGGTCCGACATTACTGCCAGGTGCGGCGGCGCTGTAGTCCGGAATATCCATCCCGCTCCATTTCGTCCCATCCCATTTCAGGATTTGACGTTTTGGATCCCACGGATTCCCCTGTGGGTCAGCGGAGGCACGGTTATACAGAATGCGACGGTTGAGCGGCCATGCCCAGGCCCAGCCCAGCGTATTGCCAAGGCCCGACGGGTCTGCGTTATCGCGACGCGCCATCTGGTTGCCTTCCGGCGTCCAGCTCCCGGCGAAAATCCAGCAACCGCTGGAGGTTGTACCGTCGTCGCGCAACTGGGCAAACGAGCTAAGCTGTTGGCCTTTCTTGACGATAACCGCGCCGGTAGCCGGGTCGGTAATGTCGGCCAGTGCTTTACCGTTACTCTCCATCGCCACTTCTTCCGAAGCCGGTTCGTGCGGCGTGGAGTAGTTCCAGGTCATACTCAGCACCTGTTCCGGGTTTGCACCGCCCTGTTCGGCGTACATTTTACGCAGACGCAGGAAGATACCGGCGAGGATTTCACCGTCAGTGGCGGCAATCCCTGGGGCATCCGCACCTTTCCAGTGCCATTGCAGCCAGCGACCAGAGTTAACGATAGAACCGTTTTCTTCCGCAAAGCAGGTAGACGGCAGGCGGAAAACTTCAGTCTGGATTTTCGATGGATCAACATCGTTCGACTCACCGTGGTTTTGCCAGAAGGTGGATGTTTCGGTGTTGAGCGGATCGATAGTTACCAGGAATTTCAGTTTTGACAGTGAAGCCACAACCTTGTTTTTGTTCGGGAATGAGGCAACCGGGTTGAAGCCCTGGCAGATGTAGCCATTTACTTTGCCCTGGTTCATCATCTCGAAGTACTGCAGAACGTCATACCCTTTGTCCCACTTCGGCAGCCAGTCGAAGCCCCAGCTGTTTTCCGCTGTTGCTTTATCGCCAAAGAAGGCTTTCATCATCGAGACGAAGAATTTCGGGTAGTTGCCCCAGTAGTTCACCTGACCTTCCAGCAACGGTTTTGGTGTGTTGGCGGCAAGGTAAGTTTGCAGGTCGGTTTGTTTTTCGTTTGGCAGCGTCATGTAGCCAGGCAGGCTCTGTGACAGCAGGCCTAAGTCAGTCAGCCCCTGAATATTGGAGTGACCACGCAGGGCGTTAACGCCGCCGCCAGCCATCCCCATATTGCCGAGCAGCAACTGGATCATCGCCATGGTGCGGATGTTTTGCGCGCCCACGGAGTGTTGTGTCCAGCCCAGCGCGTACAGGAACGACGCAGTTTTATCTTTCACGCTGGTTTCAGCAATGTATTCGCAGACTTTCAGGAAGTCAGCTTTCGGCGTACCGCAGATGTTTTCGACGACGTCCGGCGTGTAGCGGGAAACGTGCGTTTTCAGCAGGTTCCAGACACAGCGCGGATGTTGCAGTGTGACATCGCGTTTGGCGAAGCCTTTTTCATCCAGCTCGTAGTTCCAGCTGGTTTTATCATACTTGCGTTTGTCCGCGTCGTAGCCGGTGAACAAGCCATCTTCGAAGCCATAATCTTCACGCACGATCAGGCTGGCGTTGGTATAGGCCTCGGTGTATTCGCGGTTAAATTTTTCGTTGTTCAGCAGGTACAGCAAGACGCCTGACAGGAAGGCAATGTCAGTACCAGAACGAATTGGGGCATAGAAATCAGCCACAGCAGCGGTTCGCGTAAAGCGAGGATCGATCACAATCAGCTTCGCGCCGTTGTGAATTTTGGCTTCCATCGCCCAGCGGAACCCGACCGGGTGCGCTTCAGCGGCGTTACCGCCCATCACCACAATGAGGTTGGCATTTTTGATGTCGACCCAGTGGTTGGTCATCGCACCGCGACCAAATGTTGGAGCAAGACTTGCTACCGTTGGTCCGTGTCAGACGCGTGCCTGGTTGTCGACCGCGAGCATACCCAGCGCGCGGGAGAATTTTTGCGTTAAATAGCCGGTTTCATTACTGGATGCGGAAGCACACAACATCCCGGTGGAAAGCCAGCGGTTAACGGTGACGCCTTCAGCGTTCTGCGCAACGTAGTTAGCGTCGCGGTCTTCTTTCATCAGCTTCGCGATGCGGTCAAATGCCTCATCCCAGCTAATTTGTTGCCACTTATCGGAACCTGGTGCACGGTATTCCGGGAATTTAAGCCGGCTTTCGGAGTGGATGAAATCCACCAGACCAGCCCCTTTCGGGCACAGTGCGCCGCGGTTCACCGGATGGTCCGGATCGCCCTCGATATGGAAGATGGATGCTTTGGCGTTTTTCGCACCGTCACCGAGACTGTACATTAACAGTCCACAGCCAACGGAACAGTAAGTGCAGGTGTTACGGGTTTCGCGGGTACGCAGCAGTTTATATTGCCGTGTTTCCGCTAGCGCTACACCGGGTGCAAAACCCAGAGCCGCCGCCGTGGTGCCTGCCATACCGCCAGCGCAGATCTTAAAGAACTGCCTTCTGCTGACCTGCATGGTTCGCTCCTTGTTTCGACATTGTCACGTTCCCTTCACATTGGTGTATCGCGCTCGCGAGGGAAGTGGTTGTTATTTTTCTTTGCGGACGGGACCGCAAAGGTCCAAAATTGGGTGAATTTCCCTCCGTCCAGGAGGGATTTGTAAAGAATACCACAATGTTGGTATGTGTGTTCCAATATGGTTAAAAGAAAGTGAATAAGATTATTCAAGAAAACATCAAAAATGTGACGACTTTGACGGGATCGCGTCAGTTGACTCTCTGGAAACGGGAGGATTTGCAACATCCTCAGCCTGATGAGGTCGCTGAAGAGGTGCCTGTTGCACTGGTTTACAACGGGATATCGCATGTGGTGATGATGGCATCCCCGAAAGATCTTGAGCATTTCGCGATGGGCTTTTCACTTTCTGAAGGCATTATTGAGCGCCCGCAGGATATCTATGGAATGGAAGTAGTTCCTTCCTGTAACGGATTAGAGGTGCAAGTTGAGCTCTCCAGCCGCCGTTTTATGGGGCTGAAGGAGCGCCGTCGTGCGCTGGCCGGTCGTACCGGTTGTGGCGTTTGCGGCGTCGAGCAACTCAATGACATCGGCAAGCCAGTCCCGCCTCTGCCGTTTACCCAGACATTCGATCTGGCGCATCTCGATAACGCCTTAAGGCATCTCCCTGATTTCCAGCCTGTTGGGCAACTGACAGGTTGTACGCACGCGGCTGCCTGGGTACAACCGTCGGGAAACCTGGCGGGAGGGCATGAAGATGTGGGTCGTCACGTTGCGCTGGACAAATTGCTCGGGCGGCGTGCAATCGAAGAGGGAGCCTGGCGGCAAGGCGCGGTATTAGTCTCCAGCCGTGCTAGCTACGAGATGGTGCAGAAGTCGGCGATGTGCGGCGTGGAGATCCTGTTTGCTGTTTCTGCTGCGACAACGCTGGCCGTTGAAGTTGCCGAACGCTGTAACCTGACGCTGGTGGGTTTTTGCAAACCGGGCAGGGCGACGATCTACACGCATCCTGAACGTTTGATCGCTGAATAAATTTCATTCAATAAAACCGAATAAATTTCATTCAATAAAACTGAATAAAACAGGCAAATCCTTCCGCTTTTAGTTGTGCGATGTGAGGGCTATTATTTATCACATCAAGGCAAGTCGCCTTACTCAAACAACTAAGTGAAAGGATTTATATCATGAAAAGCATCAAAACTTTTGTCGCAGTTATCGCTCTCGCTACTTCATTCGGTTCTTTCGCTGCTCAGTCTGTTACCGCAACCGGTTCTACACTGGACAGCGCTGAAGCAAAAATCGCCGCTCAGGCTGAACGTGCAGGTGCCAGCGATTACAAAATCACCCAGGCCTATACCGGTAACCGCGTGCATATGACCGCTGAACTGCTGAAATAAGTCATCTCAGTACTGTAGAAAGAGCGCCTTCGAGGCGCTTTTTTAGTTTATTCCCGCCATTCTCAACAGCGCGGTGGCCACGGCCGCGGCGATAATCACCACAATCAGCGGCATCTTGCGCCAGGCGAGAAACACCGCAAATGCCACGCCGAGAACGCGCGCCATCCCGGCGAAGTGTTCACCTTCGTAAAAAGTGGTCGCCAGTGCGACGGAGAACAATAAGACTGTTGCCGCATCTGAAAGCAGCGCTTGTGAGCGCTCGGAAAATGCCAAACGACTCCCCAGTTTCGCTCCGCCTAAACGCATTAAATACGTTCCCAGGGATAGCATGGCGATACCGACGATAAACAGCGTCATGTTGCCCATTATTTCTTCCTCGTCAGTAAGCCAAACAGTGAAAGCAGGACTGGCAGGCCAACCGGAGCAAATGGGACGGCGGCGAGCGACAGTGCGGCCCCGCTACAGGCACGAACCAGCGTGGTACGGTTTTTAAATGCCGGGACCACTAAGGCCAGCAGAATGGCCGGGAATACGGCATCCAGACCGATCGTTTCCGGGGCGGGCAGCAGCTTGCCAACCATCGCCCCGAGCAGTGTTCCCAGCGGCCAGACAATAGCAACACCTAGACCGCACAGCCAGTAGGCGGCTTTGCGCTGCTCCGGCGTTTTTTGCGACAGGCCGAACACCACGCTTTCGTCGTTCATGATATGGCAGCCAAGAAAACTGGCAGCACGCGTACCTACCAGATCGCGTACCGTCACGCCGAACGGAACGTGGCGAGCATTCACCAGTAATCCGGCTGCTGCGGCGGCAAGCGGATTACCGCCGCTGGCGATAATACCGATAAACATAAATTCAGATGCGCCAGCCAACACGGTAATGGAGAGCACAAACGGTACCCACAGCGGAAAGCCATAGGCCATCGCCAGCGAACCATAAGACATCCCCACCACACCGACCGCCAGACACACTAAAAGGATCGCTTTTATGGTGTCGCCTTTGAGACTGGAAAAATAATGTTTCATCCTACTTTAGCCATATCGAACGAATTTCCATTATAATGAACGCGACCAGTTTGATTTACAAGTCGAACGTTTCGTTCGATATATAAAACATGGAGTCGTGTATGACCCAACCCATCAGTATGATTGCGAAAAGCCTGGTCCGTGAGCGTCAGCGTACCGGACTGTCGCTCGCAGAAATTGCCCGTCGCGCGGGAATTGCAAAATCGACGCTCTCGCAGTTGGAAGCAGGCAATGGCAATCCTAGCCTGGAAACGCTGTGGTCGCTGTGTGTGGCGCTGGATATTCCCTTTGCGCGACTGCTGGAGCCGTTGGAGCAAAAGACTCAGGTGATACGCCGGGGTGAAGGAACAAAAGTGGTGGCGGAACAGGCTCATTATCAGGCAATTTTACTGGCAGCCTGCCCACCGGGTGCCAGGCGGGATATCTATCTGTTGCTGACACAGCCGGGTGCCGACCGCGTTTCACACCCGCATCCGCCGGGATCGATTGAGCACATTATTGTGACGCAAGGTAAAGCGCTGGTGGGACTGATCGACGCACCGGAAGAGTTAGGTGAAGGGGATTACATTTGTTATCCCGCTGACCAGGCGCATATCTTTAAAGCGCTGGAGCCTGATACCCAGGCGATTCTGGTAGCCGAACAGAATTAATTGTTATGCCGGATGCGACGCATAAGCGCCTTATCCGGCTCACCAAATTACTGCATATAAAACACTTCTTTCAGCTCTGCGCTTACCGGGCTGTTGTCCGAGTGGGTGGGCATCACGTCACGCATATGCTTCCACCAACGCTGGCACACGTCGGTACTGGCGACGGCATTCCAACGCTCTTCTGATTCAATCTCGACGGTGGCGAACAGCAGATTGCGTTCCTGGTCGAGATAAATCGCGTAGTGATGGGCGCCGTGGGCTTTCAGTACGGCTTCCAGTTCCGGCCAGATGGGATTATGACGACGCTGATACTCAACGTGGGCGTCAGCATTCACCTGCATCACAAAGGCTTTGCGGATCATAACGCCTCCAGATACAGCGCGCGGACCTCGTCGCGACTGGCGGTGCGCGGGTTACACGGCGCGCACGGATCGGCGAGGGCTTTGTCCAGCCACCCTTCAATGTCTTCTTTGGTCACGCCTAGCTGGCTGAAGCCCGTCGGAATGCCCACACGCTTGCTCAGTGCGCGGATAGCGTTGATGGCTTCCGTGCTTGCTGCGTCATCACTCATTCCACGGGTATCAACACCCATTGCCTGCGCTACGCGAGCAAAGCGCGCGACGGCGTTCGGGCGGTTAAAGTTTTCGATAATCGGCAGCAGGATGGCGTTGCAGACGCCGTGTGGCAGGTTGTGCGTCGCGCCCGGTTGGTGCGCCAGCGCATGCACCAGACCGAGACCGGCGCTGTTGAAGGCCATCCCCGCCAGATACTGACCAAACGCCATTTGCTCACGGGCTTCGAGGTTGTGACCTTCATCGACCGCTTTCGGTAGCCACAGGTTGATCAGGCGAATGGCTTCCAGCGCGTTGGCGTCGGTGAGCGGATGTGCGCCGACGGAAACATAGGCTTCCACCGCGTGGGTCAGGGCATCCATACCGGTGGCTGCGGTGACGGAGGCCGGAATGTCCAGCATGACGCTGGCGTCATCCACGGCGATATCCGGAATAATGTTCGGATCGATGATGACTTCTTTTACTTTGCGCGAGGAATCAATGATCACCGCGTTGCTGGTCATCTCTGCTGCCGTACCGGCGGTAGTGTTAATGGCAATCAGCGGTACACCCGCGTTTTTGACTTTGCCCACGCCTGAATAGGCGGTAGACGGACCTGGGTTGGCGGTCAGGATTTTCACCGCTTTAGCGGTATCGATCGGGCTGCCGCCGCCGAAAGCGATAATGTAATCACATTGTGCATCCTGGTATGCCGCAAAACCTTTCTGTACCAGTTCTTCCGTTGGGTTCGGGAACACTTCGTCGAACAGGTGATACGACATTTCATGCGCATCCAGGGCAGTAAACAGACTGTCCAGCAGGCCCAGTTTGACCAGTTGGCCATCGGTGACGATCAGCGCTTTACCCCATTGCTTGTTCGCCACGAGGTTGACCATATCGCCAATTGCACCAGCGCCATGCAGACTGATTTTTGGTAGTGCCAACATAAAGCTCATAAGTATTCTCCTTAAATATAACGTCCTGTCTGCGGTGGGAGGTATCAGTACAGCTCTATGGCGCTGGCCAGCGGCGTCACGGCAAAACGTTTACCGAGTGCAATCAGTTCTTCGCGCGTGATGGTCTGCTTCATACCGCCCATTGAATAAATTTTGACTAAAACTTCAGCAGACTTCTCGGCGGTGTCTATCAAACCGAACGCTTCGTCGAGTGTCGGTCCGCTGCCGAATACGCCGTGGAACGGCCACAGTACCAGTGTGTGTTTTTGCATTTCCTGTGCGGTAGCCTGACCGATTTCATCGGTGCCTGGAACCATCCACGGCAGAATACCGACGCCATCCGGGAATACCACCAGGCATTCGGTGCTGCCTTCCCACAGCTTGCGGGTTATCAGCGCAGTGGTGTTTTCCAGCACATAGGTCAGGGCGATCAGGTTGGTTGCATGGCAGTGCATGATCACACGGTCTTTGCCATTGGTGGCTTTAATGCGTTCGCAGTGGGAAAGGAAGTGCGCGGGCAGTTCAGAGGTCGGTACGGCTTCGTGGGTCAGACCCCAAAGAATGTGGTAGCCCGCGCCGTCACTGTCGATTTTTACCACGCCCAAATTGGCCGCCGGATCGAGCTGGACGTTACGGAAGAATTTGCCGGAACCAGTGACGATAAACGGCGTGTTGGCCAGCAGCGGCATCGGCTGACTCAGGGCGATATAGCGCGGTTTTTCGTGGAAATTGTCGCTAAATGGCGCAATGTCTGCATCATCCAGGCGCAGCGTCAGGTTGCCACCGTTACGCTCATCCCAGCCTTTCAGCCAGGCATCGGAAGTGGCTTTGATCATCCCCTGGACGAACCAGGAATTAGTAATGTTCTGCATGGTTTATACCTGTCTTATTCAATGCCGGATACGCGAAGTCGCCATCCGGCAAAAAGGGTTAGCTACGTTTGCTTAGAATCTCTTTTTCATAAGCGCGGACGCTGTCCAGCCACTGGCTGCCTGTCGGGGTGTCGTGACGTTGGCAATACATTTCCCAGACGGCCTGCCACGGCAGCGATTTTTGCTCTTCCAGCAGGGCCAGACGGGCGGTGTAGTCGCCGCTGGCTTCGAGCTGACGAAGCTGTTCGGTTGGCTCTAACAGCGCACGCAGCAGGGCTTTCTTCATATTGCGGGTACCAATAACCCAGGCGGCGATGCGGTTGATCGAAGCATCGAAGAAGTCGAGGCCAATGTGTACGCGGTCGAACAGGTTATGGCGCACGATCTCGCTGGCAATCGCCTGGGTTTCATCATCCAGCAGTACCACGTGGTCGCTGTCCCAGCGCACCGGACGGCTGACGTGCAGCAGCAGGCGCGGGACGTACAGCATGGCGGCGGAGATCTTGTCGGAAATTACTTCAGTTGGGTGGAAGTGACCCGCATCCAGGCACAGCGCGGTCTGGCGGCTGGTGGCATAGCCCATGTAAAACTCGTTGGAGCCGACGGTGTAGCTTTCTGCGCCGATACCAAACAATTTGCTCTCGACGGCATCGATATGATGCGCCGGGTCGAACTTCTCGCTGATGACATCGTCCAGCGCCTCAAGCAGGCGTTGGCGCGGTGCCAGGCGGTCAACGGTGATGTCTTTCATGCCGTCCGGGATCCAGATGTTCATCACCGACGGCGTGCCCAGTTGCTCGCCAAAATACGCGGATACGCGACGGCTGGCTTTGCAGTGGTCAATCCAGAACTGGCGGATGCTGTCGTCAGCGTGTGCCAGCGTGAAGCCGTCGGCACTCAGCGGATGCGAGAAGCAGGATGGGTTGAAATCCAGACCTAACTGGTTCGCTTTCGCCCATTCCACCCAGTTTTTAAAGTGTTCAGGTTTGATTTGGTCGCGGGCAACCGGGGTGTCGGACTCCAGATAAATCGCGTGCAGGTTCAGACGTTTTGGGCCAGGAATAAGGCTCAGCGCCTGCTCCAGATCGGCACGCAGCTCGGTAGCGTTACGCGCTTTGCCTGGATAGTTACCGGTAGCCTGAATACCGCCGGTGAGCGAGCCTTCTGGGTTTTCGAATCCGGCGACGTCATCGCCCTGCCAGCAGTGCATGGAGACAGGCAGACGATCGAGCTGGCGTAATGCCGCCTCGACATCGATGCCTATCGCGGCGAAACGCAGTTTTGCCAGTTCCCAGGCTTGTTCAAGTTGAGTGGTCATGCGCAAAGCTCCTTAGTCTGTCGTGTTGATTGAAACTGCGCCTGGTAGCGGGCAATTTCACTTTCAGGATTTGGGATGAAGGTTGTCAGGTCGTAGTTGGCTCGTACCACCTGGCGGAAATCATCGACGTTGTTAAGCTCGTCCAGCGTCATTAACTGGACGCCAATATTGCCGAGCGTGGAGGCCTCAATAGGCCCGGACATGACGCGAATACCGCAGGCATCCGCGCAAAGCTGGTTGAGTAGGGTGTTCTGGCAGCCGCCGCCAACAATATGCAGTTGGTTAAACGCTTCGCCGCGCAGGTTCGCCAGTTCCTGCAAGACATCTGCGTACAGCAACGCCAGACTGTCGAAAATACAGCGTGCTAACTCTGCATCCTGAACCGGGACGGGTTGGCAGGATTCACGACACGCGGCCTGAATTTCTGCGCTCATGTTGGCGGGATTAATAAAACGATCGTCGTTCGGGTTAACCAGGAACCGGCAGGCCGGTAGCGCTTCGGTTTGGGCGATAAGCGCGGGCAGGTCGGTAATCTGCCGCTCTTTTAATACCCGTTGTAGCAGCCACAGCCCCATAATATTTTTCAGCACGCGGTAACGTCCTTCCGCGCCTCCTTCGTTGGTGATATTTGCCGCCAACGCAGCCTCGTTGGCATACGGTGTTTTGCTCTCAAAACCCATCAGTGACCAGGTACCGGATGAGAGATAGGCGCAGTTGTTATCGGCCAGCGGTGAGGCGATTACCGCGCTGGCGGTGTCGTGGCTGGCGACGGCAACTACCGGGATTTGATTTTTCTGCGGGCAGATCCAGTGACCAATTACGTTTCCGGGATGCGTTGGCCGACCAAACCAGGTTTTGTCCGCGCCGGTCCATGCCAGCAGGGTGTCATCCCAGTCGTCAGTGTTGATATTGACCAACTGCGTGGTGGTGGCGTTGGTATATTCCCAGTTCATTTCGCCGGTCAGACGGTAGCCGAAGTAATCGGGGATCAGCAGGGCATGCGCTACCTGTGGGATCAGTTCTGGCTGCTGTTCGACCAGCGCGCGCAGCTGATACAAGGTATTAAAGGGCAGAAACTGAATGCCGCTGCGGCGATAGATCTCGCTGTTACCAAGCTGTGCTAAGGCCTGCGACATTACGCCGGTGGTGCGGCTGTCGCGGTAAGAAACCGGCAGGCCGATGCGCTGACCGTTTTTACCGATCAGGACGTAGTCCACGCCCCAGGTATCGATGCCGATACTGTCAATGAGAATGCCTTCATCGCAGACTTTCTTCAGCCCCAGACGAATGTCGTTTTCCAGGCTGTCGATATCCCAAGTGTCAAAACCGTCTGTTTTTTGCAGACAGTTAACGAAGCGATGGATTTCACGCAGCGTCAGAGTGCGGTGGTCACTGTCGTAACGCGCCAGCATTACGCGTCCACTGGATGCGCCGAGATCGACAGCGACACAATGGCGAAGAGTCATAGCGAGGTCCTTCTGAGTTTTATTGCACTCAGTCTAAGAACCCGCGAAAACACGTACCTTCTCGCCAGTGACAGCCACAATTCTCGGCTGGCAACATGGCAAAGGTGAACGTGATAGTGTTCACAATTTGAGGTAATGAGACGGTTTTTACCTGATGTGACCCCTTCCGCAATTCCTGATGTTTCCCGCCATTTCTTGAAGAATTAACCGTGTTTACGCACTTTGGCGTCAAAAATTTAAGGTGAGGGGGATAACGCTTAATTACTATTCAGCTATGTTCATTTGATCAGGAAGGAAGTCATCATGACCGTACTGCATTGCGTGGATTTTTTTCCGGCAGGTAAAGCGCCAGTCGCTATTGAACCGCGGCTTCCTCAAGCCGCTTTCCCCGAGCATCATCATGATTTTCATGAAATTGTGATAGTTGAGCATGGAACAGGTATTCATGTTTTCAATGGGCAGCCCTACACCATTAGCGGCGGAACGGTATGCTTTGTCCGCGATCATGACAGACATTTATATGAACATACTGACAACCTGTGTCTGACGAACGTGCTGTATCGTTCCCCAGATGCGTTTCAGTTTCTGTCCGGATTAAACCAGCTGTTGCCTCAGGAACAAGATGGTCAGTATCCGTCCCACTGGCGCGTGAATCAGAACGTATTGCAACAAGTTCATTATTTAATAGGGCAGATAGTACATCTTGGTGAAGAGATGGATACGCCGACCGCGGCAAATCGCGAGATCCTGTTTATGCAGTTGCTGGTGTTGTTACGCAAAAGCAGCCTGATGGACACGGCAGCGGATAACGACGCGCGGATTAATCGCCTGATGGCGTGGCTGGAAGATCACTTTGCCGACGAAGTATGCTGGGAAACGGTGGCTGAACAGTTTTCACTCTCTTTACGCACTCTGCACCGTCAGCTCAAGCAGCAAACTGGGCTGACGCCGCAGCGCTATCTCAATCGTCTACGGTTAATCAAGGCACGACATTTACTGCGTCACAGTGACGATAGTGTAACGGACATTGCTTATTGCTGTGGTTTTGGCGACAGTAATCACTTTTCGACGCTGTTTCGCCGAGAGTTTGACTGGTCGCCACGTGATATTCGCCAGGGCCGTGACGTCATAACGGGAAGCAGCCTCCAGTAACGCGAAAGCTATCACCGTTTTTTGCCGCCGTATTTGTTAGTAATGATTGGCTTAAGAAGCCGCTATCCGGCAGGGAATATTGTGGTGACGAATCAGCTAGTCCTTCTAAAATCAGAATTCTTTGCCCATGACCAGCAGGCCGTCGCGGTGGCTGATCGTTATCCGCAGGATGTCTTTGCCGAGCACACTCATGAGTTTTGCGAACTGGTGATGGTGTGGCGCGGCAATGGTCTACATGTTCTCAACGATCGCCCGTACCGGATAACCCGTGGCGATCTGTTTTACATTCGCGCCGAAGATAAACACTCGTATACCTCCGTTAACGACCTCGTCTTGCAGAATATCATCTACTGCCCGGAGCGGCTGACGCTGAACCTGGGGTGGGAAGGTGCGATCCCCGGGTTTAACGGCTCGCAGCGGCAGCCCCACTGGCGGCTCGGCAGTGTCGGCATGACCCTGGTCCGACAGGTGATTAGCCAGTTGGAGCATGAAAGCCAACAGCGCGATCCGTTAAGTAATGACATGGCAGAACTGCTGTTTGGGCAACTGGTGACTCTCCTCAAACGTCATCGTTATGCCACGGATACGCTCCCGGCGACATCGAGTGAAACGCTGCTGGATAAACTGATCACCGCGTTGGCCGGCAGCCATGAACATGCCTTTGAACTGGACAAATTTTGTGAGCGCGAACAGTGTAGCGAGCGGGTTTTGCGCCAGCAGTTTCGCAGCCAAACCGGGATGACCATCAACCAATACCTTCGCCAGGTGCGGGTCTGCCATGCTCAGTATCTGCTCACGCACAGTCGGTTGATGATTAGTGAGATTTCTATGCGCTGTGGCTTTGAGGACAGTAACTACTTTTCGGTGGTATTCACGCGGGAAACCGGGATGACGCCCAGCCAGTGGCGTCATCTCAGTAATCGACAGGACTAGCTTGCCATCCCCATACCGACAATGTTGGCGGCGACGATAATCACCACGCAGCCGAGGCTCAGCACGCTGACCGGGCGGCGACCCGCATTACTCCACTCTTTCATGATCAGGCCTACGATACCGCCGCACAGGACGTAGAAACTCATGTGCAGCATCCAGCTCATGTAGTCATACTGCGCCGGAATTTTGGCATGGCCCCAGGCGTAAAAGAAGAACTGGAGATACCACATCAAACCGGCGAGCGCTGAGAACAGGATATTGCTGATAATCAGCGGTTTTGCTAACGAGAAGTCGGCTTTTACCGACAGGTTTTTCATTTTAGCCAGACGAATGAAGCAGTATCCCAGGTTGATCACCGCGCCGCCGCCCATGATGACCACGTAGCTTGGCAGAGCGACATACAGCGGATCGATACCGAGTGCTGCGGCTGCTTCGTGCATTGGTTTAGCCGCATCCATGGCAAAGGACATCCCGGCGGAGAAAAAGCCGCACATCACCGCCAGTATCAGACCTTTTTTCAGGTTGAACTCCTCGGCTTTGATACCCATTTTGCGCTCTTTTAGCTGTCCGGCACGGGTGACAATCGCCACACCGATCAGGGCGACCAGCACGCCGAATAGGGTCATACGACCACCCGGTGTACCGATGAGTACATCAAATTTACCGGCAATGATTGGCGTCATTAAGGTGCCAACAATCAGTGTAATGCCGATGGCGATACCGATCCCCATCGACATGCCGAGATAGCGCATGGTCAGGCCATAGTTGATGTTACCGATCCCCCACATCGCGCCGAATAAAAATATCGGCAGCAGCGTGGACGCGCTGAACGAACTGTAATAGGCCCAGAAATCCGGCAGCAGGATCGTGCTGACGAGCCAGGGAAGGATAAGCCATGAAACAATGCCGCCTATGGACCACATGGTTTCCCAGGTCCAGTGTTGTACCTTTTTAAAAGGGGCATAGAAACAAGCGGCACTAGCGGCACCGATAAGATGCCAGAATATCCCCATCGTAATTGCGTTACCCATTCTGTTTCCTTTTGAATTATCGATCTGGCTGGATGAAAATCACCCGTTTTGATGATCAAAAGTCTAAAGAGTGAGCAATGAATTAACCTTCAGCATGCTGCCGCAGGATGGGTAATGCTGGCAAAATTCAGGGGATGAAAGGGATGTTGATCACAAATTGCCGTTCCGCCCCTCTTTTTTGAGAAGGGCGGAAATGTCGCGGGTTAGCCGATTTTTACTGCCTGAATGCCCAGCAACCAGGCGAGTTTTTCCAGCACGTCGCCATGATGACCAAGGCCAATACTGCAATGGTGGGCTGGACCGCCCAGGCACCATTGCGTGGTAAATTCACGAGCCGATAACGGGAAACGATAGCGACTGTTGGTGTTGCCGATATCCAGTACTTCGCCCGCCACCGCTTCACCTTCGGCATACTGCAAACGCACCCCGTTTTCGGCATCTTCAATCACCGAAAGAAAGGTGACCGGACCCGGTTTTACGGTCATTTGGATAGACACACCTTTACCGGGCTTACCATGATAAACCGGTAGCGGCACCAGACTCACCGGACCGTCCGCCATCAACGGGTGTGCCGGACCGTCATGTCCCCACAATACAACATTATCAGTAAATTCAATTCCATATGGCTCCGAGAAAGATCCCCCAGCGCCCAGAAGCTGCTGGATCTTCATCGCCAGCACGTTTTTGATTTCATATTCTCCTGCCACGGGAATACCACGGTGCGTAAGCAGCGTGTTGCCGAGGATTATTGAGGTGATGATATTCTCGTAAGCATTACCGTTTCGGCCTTCGTAGTAATAGGCCAGTGCGCCAAGTGTATTCTGGTCGATGAGTTTATCCATGGCGCAGGCTGTGGCGAGCGCGCGGTCAAGCTCTGCGGGTTCACATGCTGCGTCCACCTGTAGCACGCGGTTCATTTCCTGTCGTTTGACGCTGAGATCGGCCTCGCTGACCTGCTCGCGATATTCCGCCAGCTCACACATTTCCAGCGGCTTAAAGCGCACGCCCAATTTGGCGGACAAATTCGTCATATTGCTGTAAACGTCCACCATGCCGTCATAGTAGTGTCCAAGTACGCCGACCTGACAGTTTGCCAGCATCTGACGAGCGTTCAGGGCCTGTAACCACTGCGCCGTTTGTTGCCAAACGTACTCATCGCCCTGCAATGCGCCAACAATCAGCTGAAAATGGATGTTCGCGCGGTTAAACACGTTTGCCAGCTCGGGTGCGCTGCAGGCCTGGCAGTGCGCCAGCCATTCTCCGGTACGCCCGCCCCGATCCGGGATTTGACGGATCGTCGAATAGGGCAGGCCAGGCTCCGGCTGTAGGGCCAGAATAATGACCGGCTTATTGATACTCTGCACCAGGGGCAGCACCGTTGCGCTGAGTGCATAGGTGCTGATGTACAGGCAGACAGCATCGACCGGCTGCTGTTGCAATTGCCTGATAAGGGCATCGGCTTTGTCGACGTTATCAATCAGGCCGCCGTTAATGACGGTGGCGTGTTGCGCTGTCAGGCGCTCATCAATCGTTTGCAGATACCCCTGAAGACGTGACTCCAGACCAGTAAACTGGGGCCAGTATGTGTCGAGGCCGATGCCGAAAAGGGCGATTTTGACAGACATAGCAATATTTCCTCGTGAGATAATCCGCAGACTATCTCGTGCTTTGTCTCCCATGTCCTTTATGTTGCTGCCTGTTTTCTGCGCGGGTTGGCAAAATTCGCCTGATTTTCCCGGTGATGCTCACACTTTCATTTCATAATAGCCATGTAAAAAGTACGGCATTGATAATCATTTTCAATATCATTTAATTAACTATAATGTCCCAACTGCTTACGCGGCGTTAACACCTGGCCGCCCGACAATACTGGAGATGATTATGAGTTATACACTGCCATCCTTGCCGTACGCTTATGATGCCCTTGAACCGCACTTCGATAAGCAGACGATGGAAATCCACCATACCAAACACCATCAGGCTTATGTAAACAACGCTAACGCTGCGCTGGAAAGCCTGCCTGAATTCGCTAGCCTGCCTGTTGAAGAGCTGATCACCAAACTGGATCAGTTGCCAGCAGACAAGAAAACCGTACTGCGTAATAACGCTGGCGGCCACGCTAACCACAGCCTGTTCTGGAAAGGTCTGAAAACCGGCACTACGCTGCAGGGTGACCTGAAAGCGGCTATCGAACGTGACTTTGGCTCCGTTGATAACTTCAAAGCCGAGTTTGAAAAAGCGGCTGCGACCCGTTTCGGTTCCGGCTGGGCGTGGCTGGTACTGAAAGGTGACAAACTGGCTGTGGTTTCTACCGCCAACCAGGACTCCCCGCTGATGGGTGAGGCTATCTCTGGCGCTTCTGGCTTCCCGATCGTGGGCCTGGACGTCTGGGAACACGCTTACTACCTGAAATTCCAGAACCGTCGCCCGGATTACATCAAAGCGTTCTGGGACGTAGTGAACTGGGACGAAGCTGCAGCGCGTTTCGCCGCGAAGAAATAAGTTCTACGTTTTAATGATGCCCCTGCAAGCGATGCTTGTGGGGGTTTTTTTGTGATCAAAATCAATATAAAAACAATGATCCACTTAAATTGAAACAAGGTTTTATTATGCGGGTGGGATCACTTTTATAATCTCTACGAATGTCTATCTTCTTTTCATCGAGACGGGCGCATCTCAAAAGCAAGATGCAATCGCCCATAAAAAATGCCCCATTTTTATGTCTACAGGTGATGGAAATGCAGATCAAACGTACGATAGAGAAAATCCCTGGCGGAATGATGCTGGTGCCGCTTTTTCTGGGCGCACTGTGTCACACCTTTTCCCCCGGCGCCGGGAAATACTTCGGCTCCTTTACGAACGGTATGATCACCGGGACGGTGCCGATTCTGGCCGTCTGGTTTTTTTGCATGGGGGCGTCAATAAAGCTAAGCGCCACCGGCACCGTGCTGCGTAAATCTGGCACGTTAGTGATAACCAAGATTCTGGTGGCATGGGTGGTTGCGGCGATAGCCTCACGCATTCTTCCGGAGCATGGGGTAGAAGTGGGTTTCTTCGCTGGGTTGTCCACGCTGGCGCTGGTGGCTGCCATGGATATGACCAACGGCGGGCTGTACGCATCGATTATGCAACAGTACGGCACCAAAGAAGAGGCTGGGGCGTTTGTCCTGATGTCGCTGGAATCGGGCCCACTGATGACCATGGTGATTCTGGGAACCGCAGGGATTGCCTCGTTTGAACCGCATGTGTTTGTCGGCGCGGTATTGCCGTTCCTGATTGGCTTCGCGCTGGGGAATCTGGACCCTGAGTTGCGCGAGTTCTTCAGTAAAGCGGTACAAACACTCATCCCTTTCTTTGCATTCGCATTGGGTAACACCATTGATTTAAGTGTGATTGCTCAGACTGGTGTGCTGGGGATCTTACTGGGCGTGGCGGTGATTATTATCACCGGTATTCCGCTGATAATCGCTGATAAACTGATCGGCGGAGGGGATGGCACGGCGGGGATTGCGGCTTCCAGTTCTGCAGGTGCGGCGGTCGCCACGCCGGTGCTGATTGCGGAAATGGTCCCGGCGTTTAAACCAATGGCTCCGGCGGCTACCTCTCTGGTGGCGACGTCGGTGATTGTAACCTCAATCCTCGTACCGATTATCACCTCCATCTGGTCGAAAAGAGCTAAAGCCAGGGCGGCGGCAATTGATATGCGCAGTGCGGTGAAGTAACGATATTAAGCCGGATGGTCTGTACCGTCCGGCTTAACCGTTTTACCCTTTGACTACAAACACCTCATCAATAGTTCGACACTCACTTTCATTCAGCTCCCCACCTGCATTACGCGAAACCCCGGTGCAATAGCCAAACTTACGTGAGACTGCGGTTTTAATGGTGGTGACAAAATCCTCACCAATGGCGTAGATGGACATGTAGGTGCCAATCTTATCCTGAATATCACGCAACGCCGCCAGGTCGCCCTGCTTAAACGCCTCACGCGCGCGGACAAACAGCTCTGGCATCACGTTATTTAAACCGGAAATAATCCCCGCGCCACCTGCCAGCAGGTTGGGAATGTAATATTCGTCGTAGCCGGAGAGCACAGCAAAATCTTCCCGCACGGCGCGGGTTGTCTGGATCATGCTGCGGGTATGCGACTGGCAGTCCACTGTGTCTTTAATACCGGCGAAGTTCGGGAACTCAGCGGCGAGTGTGGCAACCAGTTCAGGCGTTAAATCACAGCCGGTACGTGCCGGGAAGTTATAGGCAAACCATTTGCCGCTAATCTTCTGCCCTAGCTGGCGGAAGTAGCTCAGTAGCTGTTTAGCGGTTTGTCCGTAATAGTAAGGCGGCAGGATCATGACGGCATCGTATCCTGCGCGATGCGCCTCTTGCGCCATCAACAGCACATCATTCTGGCAGGTGGATGAGACGTTGGCGACCATCTTCAGCGAGCTCATAGCGCGGGCCTCGCGGATCAGTAGCAGCCTCTCTTCGAGCGTAAAGGAGGCAAATTCCCCAATACTGCCCATCAGCAAAATAACGTCGATCTGTGCCTCGGTAAGGCGTTTGAGATGCTGGCTTAGACCGTTGAAATCGATCTTGCCATCATTGTCCATTGGCGTAATGGAAGGACACCAGACGCCAGCAAATTGCGATTGACCCGTCACGTGTTGACTCCTTAATTGAAATGATGTTTCAAAACAAGATTACATTGATAGCATGTGTCCCTAAGTTTCATGTGAACCGTGCTCTCATTTTGAGCGACTGGGGTAAAATAAATATGGTGTAATGGGGAAAAGTTATCGGGAGAGGGAACAAATGCGATATCCGGTTGATGTATTTGCAGGCAAGATTCGGGATTACACGGGAAGCCGTCCGAGTGCAATTGCGAAGGTCCAGGTTGATGGCGAACTGATGCTGACTGAGCTGGGTCTGACGGGGGATGAACAGGCGGAAACGAAAATCCACGGCGGGCCAGATCGCGCGTTGTGCCATTATCCGCGTGAACATTATCAGCACTGGAGACAAGCCTTTCCTGAACAGGCGGAGTTATTTGTCGCCCCTGCTTTTGGTGAGAACCTCTCCACAGAGGGGCTGACGGAGGAGAATGTCTATATCGGCGATATCTTCCAGTGGGGAGAGGCGCTGATTCAGGTCACGCAGCCTCGCTCGCCATGCTTTAAGCTGAATTTCCATTTTGGCATTAGCGACATGGCAAGCCAGATGCAGGATGCGGGCAAGACCGGCTGGTTGTGCAGCGTGATTGCGGCGGGCATGGTGTCGGCGGATGCGCCGCTGGTGCTGGCGTCTCGTGTGAGCGATGTCAGCGTGCAGGAGGCGATTGCCATTGCCTGGCATATGCCGTTTGATAACGACCAGTATCACCGTTTGCTGTCGACTGCGGGGTTATCGAAAAGCTGGACCAGAACGATGCAGAAACGCCGTTTAAGCGGCAAAATCGAAGACAATTCGCGGAGATTGTGGGGGAAATAATTCCCCCCAGCAGGAAGCGTAGACCGGGTAAGGCGAAGTCGCCGCCCGGCACAACAGGTTTAATTACGAGCGTTTATACAGCGGCAGCCAGAGTACCAGACGCAGACCACCCAGCGGGCTGTCTTCTGCCTTCACCCAGCCACGGTGCTGCTGGATGGCGGTTTCAACGATCGCCAGACCCAGACCGGTACCGCCGGATTCGCGATCGCGCGCTTCATCGGTACGATAGAACGGACGGAAAATCTGTTCTCTGTCTTCGGGACTCACACCCGGGCCATCATCGTCTACAGTGATGGTGATCCCGTCTTTATCCACCGCGAAGCCCACTTCAATCTTGGTGTGCGAGTAACGCAGGGCGTTGCGAACAATGTTCTCCAGCGCACTTTCCAGCGCATTCGGGTTGCCGTACAGCGGCCACGGTCCTGGCGGGAAGTTAACCGTTAACGACTTGCCCATTTGCTCAGCTTCAAAGGCGGCGTTATCCAGCACGTCACCCCACAGATGGTTCGCTTTCACGGTTTCACTGACCAGCGCATTTTTTTGCTGATTGCGCGACATGACCAGCAGGTCGTTGATCATGCTGTCCAGTCGGTGCGCTTCCGTTTCAATACGTTCCAGCTCTTTGCTTTCACCACTGCGACGGCGCAGCAACGCAGTACCCAGTTGCAGACGCGTTAACGGCGTCCTCAATTCGTGAGAGATGTCCGACAGCAGGCGTTGCTGTGAGGTCATCATGCGTTCCAGCGCCGTCACCATCTGGTTAAAACTGGCACCTGCCGCCAGGAATTCCTGCGGGCCAGCTTCCAGTTCGGGATGCTGACGCAGGTTCCCCTGTGCCACTTCATCCGCCGCGTTTTTCAGCTTACGTGCCGGTTTCGCCAGGCTCCAGGCCAGCCAAAGCAGCAATGGAGAGCTGACTAACATGGTGACGATCAGCAACAACAACGGTCGGTCAAACAGCAAGTTGATAAAGTCAGATTGTGAACTGCTGGCAGGTCGAATGAGATACAGCTGGTAGTTATCTTCGCCATCTCTGACGGAGAAAGGCCCCACCATTTCAACGCGACCGTATTTTTTCTTTTGCGGATGATCGGCGTTATCGGCCTGACCAATAAAGTTACGAATGATCTGCATTTCGTTGCGTTCTGCGCCGATCACGCGTCCTTCCGTCGTAACAAGTAATAACCGTTGTCCCGGCGGCGCCCACTTGTCTATCGCACGAAACAAGCGACGCCACCACATCAAATCATTGGGTGGATCGTTCGCCAGTTCAGCTTCAACGTGTTGCTCAATCATCAACCCCTGGCGCTGTTCGCTGTCCAGTAGCTCGGTCATCTGGCGTGAGTCGAGCTTGGGTAACATCAATACCAGCATCAGCACCAGTGCCAGCGTCAACCAGAAGATGGCAAAGATGCGTGCGGTTAAACTTCCTATCATGAAGCTGAAACCATCAGGTAGCCGCGACCGCGCAGGGTTTTAAACCACGGGTGTCCGTCTTTACGCTCAGGCAGCTTACGACGCAGGTTCGAGATATGCATATCGATAGCGCGATCGAAAGGCGTCAGGCGTTTACCCAGCACTTCCTGGCTTAAATGTTCACGGGAAACCACTTGGCCGAGATGCTGCGCCAGCAAATAGAGCAGGGTGAATTCGGTGCCGGTTAACTCCAGCGTTTGCCCGTCAAAGCTGGCTTCCTGGCGACCTGGATTGAGGCTGAGCGAGTCCACTTCCAGCGTTGGCGAACCGTTGTCGCTGTTCTGCTGTTGTTCGCTCCAGTGAGAGCGGCGCAGAATAGCGCGGATGCGCGCGACCAGTTCACGGTCATTAAACGGTTTGGGTAAATAGTCGTCCGCGCCCAGCTCAAGGCCGAGTACGCGATCCAGTTCACTGCCGCGAGCGGTCAGCATGATTACGGGTGTCTGGTGTGTCTGGCGAAGCGCCTTCAGTGTATCAATACCGTTTTTCTTCGGCATCATAACGTCGAGCAAAAGTAAATCGATGCTGTCATCCAGAAGCTCAAGCGCTTGCTCCCCGTCATGGGCAACCAGCACATCGAAACCTTCCATTTCGAGCAGCTCCTTTAACAGGGATGTCAGCTCTCGGTCATCATCAACTAGCAGTATTTTATTCATTGTTTACGTACCTCCGAGGCAGAAATTACGTCATCAGGCGGCGCTAATCTATGACTTTACGTTGTTTTACACCCCCTGACGCATGTTTGCAGCCCGAATCGTAAACTGTCTCTCGTTGAATCGCGACAGAAAAGATTTTGGGAGCAAGTGATGGGCAAAGTTACCGCTGCCGTCATGGCCTCAACGCTGGCACTCAGTACGTTAAGCCATGCAGCTGAAGTCGTCACAGGCGATCACTGGCACCTGGGTGAAAACTCTTCGCAACGCAATGCGCAGAGCCACATGTTTGACGGTATCAGTTTAACCGAACATCAACGTCAACAGATGCGAGATTTAATGCAGCAGGCCAGACATGAGCAGCCTCCTGTTAATGTTAGCGAAATGGAGACAATGCATCGTCTTGTCACCGCAGAGAATTTTGATGAAAGCGCTGTGCGCGCTCAGGCAGAAAAGATGGCACAACAGCAGGTTGCCCGCCAGGTTGAAATAGCCAAGGTTCGCAATCAGATGTATCGCCTGTTAACGCCCGAGCAGCAAGCGGTTTTAAATGAGAAACATGAACAACGAATGGAGCAGCTGCGCGACGTGGCGCAATGGCAAAAAAGCTCATCGTTGAATTTATTGAGTAGTAGCAACTCACGTTCCCAGTAGTAACCCTGTTTTCCTTGCCATAGACACCATCCCTGTCTTCCCCCACATGATGTGGGGGTTTTTTTTGCCCAAAATTTGACACTCGGTTATTGCCTGACTGTTTTACTTCATCCGTTATACTAGCGGCATATCCTGGCAGGAGTGTTTATGAATCAAAACTATGGCCGGCTGGTGAGTCGGGCGGCAATCGCGGCAACAGTGATGGCATCACTGTTACTTTTGATCAAAATTTTTGCGTGGTGGTACACCGGGTCGGTGAGTATTCTGGCGGCACTGGTGGACTCTTTGGTCGATATCGCTGCGTCATTAACCAATCTGTTGGTGGTGCGTTATTCGTTGCAACCCGCTGATGATGAGCACACGTTCGGACACGGGAAGGCTGAATCGCTGGCGGCACTGGCGCAAAGTATGTTTATTTCTGGCTCGGCGCTGTTTTTATTTTTGACCGGTATTCAGCATCTGGTCCAACCCATGCCGATGAAAGATCCGGGCGTCGGGGTGATCGTCACCGTCATTGCGCTAATTTGTACTATCATACTGGTCACGTTTCAGCGCTGGGTGGTAAAGCGTACGCAAAGTCAGGCTGTTCGGGCAGATATGCTTCATTATCAGTCTGATGTTATGATGAACGGTGCGATTCTCGTCGCGCTTGGCCTGGCCTGGTACGGTTGGCATCGTGCGGATGCCTTGTTTGCGCTTGGGATTGGCATCTATATTTTATATAGCGCATTGCGTATGGGCTACGAGGCGGTGCAATCCTTGCTGGATCGCGCCTTGCCTGATGAAGAACGTCAGGAAATTATTGATATTGTGACGTCATGGCCGGGAGTCAGCGGCGCTCACGATCTTCGCACGCGGCAGTCAGGGCCGACCCGCTTTATTCAGATCCATTTGGAAATGGAAGATAATCTGCCGCTCGTTCAGGCGCATTTAGTGGCTGAACAGGTTGAGCAGGCAATTTTGCGGCGTTTTCCGGGATCGGATGTCATTATTCATCAGGACCCCTGTTCAGTCGTACCCAAGGAAGGCAAGATGTTCGAGCTTTCATAATTCGTTGTTAAAAAGTGAGCAGGGCCAGCATTTTGTGTATAAATTACCACCATTTGGCCTGACCTGAATCAATTCAGCAGGAAGTGATTGTTATACTATCTGCATATTCGTTGGATCGTTTCGATATGCGGAATCGACTTCCGGCAGTAGATTTCATTTTGCATTCCAAAGTTCAGAGGTAGTCATGATTAAGAAAATCGGTGTGTTGACAAGCGGCGGTGATGCGCCGGGCATGAACGCAGCAATCCGTGGTGTTGTACGTGCAGCGTTGACGGAAGGACTGGAAGTCATGGGGATCCATGATGGCTACCTGGGTTTGTATGAAGACCGTATGGTTCAGCTTGACCGTTACAGCGTGTCCGACATGATCAACCGTGGCGGTACTTTCCTCGGTTCTGCCCGCTTCCCGGAATTCCGCGACGAAAACGTGCGCGCTGTGGCTATCGAAAACCTGAAGAAGCGTGGTATTGACGCGCTGGTTGTTATCGGTGGTGACGGTTCGTATTTGGGTGCAAAACGTCTGACTGAAATGGGCTTCCCGTGCATCGGCCTGCCAGGCACTATCGACAACGATATTAAAGGCACCGACTATACCATCGGCTACTTCACCGCACTGGGTACCGTAGTAGAAGCGATTGACCGTCTGCGTGACACTTCTTCTTCTCACCAGCGTATCTCCATCGTTGAAGTGATGGGGCGCTACTGCGGCGATCTGACCCTGGCGGCAGCAATCGCTGGCGGCTGTGAATTTGTGGTGGTTCCGGAAGTTGAATTCAGCCGTGACGATCTGGTCGCTGAAATCAAAGCCGGCATCGCGAAAGGTAAGAAACACGCAATCGTTGCGATCACTGAGCATATGTGTGACGTAGACGAACTGGCGCACTACATCGAGAAAGAAACTGGCCGTGAAACGCGTTCAACCGTACTGGGTCACATCCAGCGTGGTGGTTCTCCGGTGCCTTACGACCGTATTCTGGCATCCCGTATGGGCGCGTATGCCATTGATCTGCTGCTGGAAGGTCACGGTGGTCGTTGCGTCGGTATTCAGAACGAACAACTGGTTCACCACGACATCATCGATGCTATCGAGAACATGAAGCGTCCGTTCAAAGGTGACTGGTTGGACTGCGCGAAAAAACTGTACTGATTGTTTTTATTGCCCGGTGGCGCTTCGCTTACCGGGCATACAAGAGTACGCGGCATAAGCCGTATAAGACGCTAGTCGCCATCAGGTAAACCCCTACCTCATTTATTCCCCTAAGTTATAGCAAATCTTTTTTTATTCTTTAATGTTTGGATCTCTTTCTGGCACGCTCTGCTCATCACAACATGACATAAGAGAGCTGGGCGATGAACAAATGGGGCGTGGGGTTAACATTATTGCTGGCATCGACCAGCGTTCTGGCAAAGGATATTCAGTTACTTAACGTATCGTACGATCCAACGCGCGAGTTGTACGAACAGTACAACAAAGCATTCGCAGCGCACTGGAAGCAGGAAACAGGTGATAACGTGGTGATCCGCCAGTCACACGGTGGCTCCGGTAAACAGGCGACCTCCGTCATCAACGGTATCGAAGCCGATGTGGTTACCCTTGCGCTGGCCTACGACGTGGATGCCATTGCTGAGCGTGGTCGTATCGATAAAAACTGGATTAAACGCCTGCCGGACAACTCTGCACCTTACACCTCCACCATCGTCTTCCTGGTTCGCAAAGGTAATCCAAAGCAAATTCATGACTGGAACGATCTGATCAAACCGGGTGTGTCG
The DNA here is from genome assembly GCF_004684345.1 of Citrobacter tructae. Lineage (NCBI taxonomy): Bacteria > Pseudomonadati > Pseudomonadota > Gammaproteobacteria > Enterobacterales > Enterobacteriaceae > Citrobacter > Citrobacter tructae. Next base: position 3,227,340 of record NZ_CP038469.1, on the reverse strand, counting down.
GTCATTACGCCAAACCCGAAAAGCTCCGGTGGTGCCCGCTGGAACTATCTGGCGGCATGGGGTTACGCCCTGCACCACAACAACAACGATCAGGCCAAGGCCCAGGACTTCGTCAAAGCTTTGTTTAAAAACGTGGAAGTATTGGATTCCGGCGCGCGTGGCTCAACCAATACCTTTGTTGAGCGCGGAATTGGCGATGTGCTGATTGCGTGGGAGAACGAAGCTCTGTTGGCGACGAACGAACTGGGTAAAGACAAGTTTGAGATCGTCACTCCGAGTGAATCCATCCTGGCAGAACCGACCGTTTCTATTGTCGATAAAGTCGTGGAAAAGAAAGACACCAAAGCTGTGGCAGAGGCCTACCTGACGTATCTCTACTCGCCACAAGGCCAGGAAATCGCGGCGAAAAACTATTACCGTCCGCGTGATGCTGACGTGGCGAAGAAATACGAAAATGCGTTTCCGAAGCTGAAGCTGTTCACTATCGACGACGAGTTTGGTGGCTGGACCAAAGCGCAGAAAGAACACTTCTCTAACGGCGGTACGTTTGACCAAATCAGTAAACGCTAAGGCAGATGTGTTTATAGGCCTGGTGGCATAACGCGACCGGGCTTTTTTATTTGTCATCATTTTACGTTACGCTTATCCCTCAATGGGATACAGGAAACGCGTAATGAAAAAAGCAGGTTATCTTTTACTGGCGGTGATGGTTATCGCCGCCGCTGCGGGCATAGGTTACTGGAAATTTGCTGGCAACCCGGATGCATTACGCCAGATTGTTCTTAGACAATGCTTGCCGAACCAGCTGCAACGGCATAATCCTGCGCCGTGTGCGGAGGTGAAGCCGGAGGCCGGGTACGTGGTGTTCAAAGACCGTAATGGCCCTCTGCAATATTTGTTGATGCCCACTTACCGCATCAACGGCACGGAAAGCCCGCTGCTGCTGCAATCAGGCACGCCGAACTTTTTCTGGCTCGCCTGGCAGGCGCGGAGTTTCATGAGCCAAAAATACGGTCAGGAGATCCCGGACAAGGCGGTATCACTGACGATCAACTCGCCGACGGGCCGTACGCAAAACCATTTCCACATTCATATCTCCTGCCTGCGAACCGATGTCAGAGCGCAGCTGGATGACAATCTGGCGAGAATCAGCACCCGCTGGCTGCCGTTACCTGGCGGGCTGCGCGGGCACGAGTATCTGGCGCGTCGCGTCACGGAAAATGAACTGGCACAACGCAGCCCATTTATGATGCTGGCCGAAGAGGTGCCGGAAGCGCGTGAGCATATGGGCCGTTATGCGCTGGCGATGGTACGCCAGAGCGATGAGTCCTTTGTTCTGCTGGCGACCCAGCGCAATCTGCTGTCGCTCAATCTCGCTTCCGCCGAGGAGATTCAGGATCATCAGTGCCAGATCCTGCAGTAACCCACCTATTCTGGCGTTTACTCGCTCTGCCTGTCCCCGTATTCTTGTTGAAAAAAACAACAGGAGACAGGCATGTCGCTCTGGTTTACACATCCGCTGTTCATCCCTTCACTGGTGGTTGGCATCACCATCCTGCTCTGGGCGACCTCGCTGCTGCCCGAGTTCATCACGGCGCTGATTTTCTTTGCCGTGGCGATGGTGGCCAAAATCGCGCCACCGGAGGTGATCTTCGGCGGTTTTGCCTCGTCGGCGTTCTGGCTGGTGTTCAGTGGTTTTGTGCTGGGTATCGCGATCCGTAAAACGGGGCTGGCGGACAGGGCGGCGCGTGCGTTGTCATCCCGGTTGACCGACTCCTGGCCGTTAATGGTGGCGAGCGTGGTGCTGCTGAGCTACGCGCTGGCGTTTGTGATGCCGTCCAACATGGGGCGTATCGCGCTGCTGATGCCGATTGTCGCGGCAATGGCGAAACGTGCCGGCATTATCGACGGTACACGCGCCTGGTATGGCCTGGCGCTGGCCGTGGGTTTTGGTACCTTCCAGCTTTCCGCGACGATTTTACCCGCTAACGTGCCGAATCTGGTGATGAGCGGTGCAGCGGAAGGCTCTTACGGTATCCATCTCAATTATCTTCCCTATTTGCTGCTGCATACGCCAGTTTTGGGCTGGCTTAAAGGCGCTGTACTCATCGTACTTATCTGCTGGCTGTTTCCCGGTAAGCCCCATGCCCCGCGCGATGTCACGCCGCCTGCGCCGATGAGCCGTGAAGAAAAACGGCTGGCCTGGATGTTGGCAGTGGTGCTGCTGATGTGGATCAGCGAAAGCTGGCACGGCATCGGTCCGGCGTGGACCGGGTTAGTGGCAGCGATCATTACGCTGCTACCTCGGGTTGGCTTTATCAATGGGGAAGAGTTTTCCAGCGGGGTGAACATCCGCACCTGTATTTACGTCGCGGGGATTTTGGGGCTGGCGATTACCGTCACGCAAACCGGTATTGGTCGCGCGGTGGGTGAGGCGTTGTTACAGGTAATGCCGCTGGATGCCGAAAAACCGTTTACCAGCTTCCTGGCGCTAACCGGCATTACCACCGCGCTCAATTTTATTATGACCGCCAACGGCGTCCCGGCGCTGTATACCACGCTGGCGCAGAGCTTTGCCGATGCGACGGGGTTTCCGCTGCTGTCGGTGATTATGATTCAGGTGCTGGGCTATTCCACGCCGCTACTGCCGTATCAGGCTTCGCCGATCGTGGTGGCAATGGCGCTCGGGAAAGTGCCTGCAAGGACCGGGATGCTGCTGTGCATCACGCTGGCTGCGGCAACGTACTTGGTTCTGTTGCCGCTCGATTATCTGTGGTTTAGCGTGCTGGGGAACTTATAGTTTTACCATAATGTTAATTTTTTGTTTTGTGAGTGAGTGAATTGTATTATGCGTGCCAATACCGGTTAATACCGGAGCGCAGATTTGCGTGCTGGAAACTCAAGGATTGATTCATGGACAGATTGACCCCCATCCGCTGTTGGCCCGCCATTTTTTCGATCGTTATTACGCTGATCATCTGGTTTGTTATCCCTTGTCCCACTGATGTTACCCCTGAGGCGTGGCACCTGCTGGCGTTGTTTATCGGTACTATCGCGGCGATTATCGGGAAAGCCATGCCCATTGGCGCTATCGCGATTGTGGCGATTATGCTGGTAGCAATGACCGGTGTGACGCACCCTGGTAAACCTACCGCGGCGCTGAGTGATGCGCTGAGTGGCTTTTCTAACCAACTGATCTGGCTGATCGGTATCTCCATCATGCTGTCGCAAAGCCTGTTGAAAACGGGGTTGGGTGCGCGAATTGGCTATGGGTTTATTGCTCTGTTTGGCAAAAGAACGCTGGGTATTGCCTGGGCGTTAACGTTGGCGGAAACGCTGATAGCTCCTGTGACACCGAGTAATACCGCGCGCGGCGGCGGGATTATTCACCCGGTGATGCGTGCGATTGCCGAGAGCCTGGGTTCTCAGCCGGGAGATAAGGAAAATGGTTCTACGGGGCGCTATCTGGCTCTGGTGAACTACAACATTAACCCGATCACGTCGGCGATGTTTATTACCGCAACCGCGCCTAACCCGTTAATTGTCAGCTTTTTGACCAAGGGGACGGATGGAGTTCTGAATATGACCTGGGGGATGTGGGCCATCGCCGCACTCCTTCCTGCGGTCGTCTCACTGATCGTGATGCCCATTATTATTTGGTGGCTCTATCCACCGGCCATTACACGCACGCCGAATGCGCCGCAGTTCGCCCGGCAAAAACTGGGTGCGCTGGGCCCACTTTCACTGGCAGAGAAAATCACCCTTGCGGTCTTTATTTTGCTGCTGTGCCTGTGGGCAGGGGTTCCTGCGATGATCATGGGCAGTGCCTGGACCGTGAACCCCACCAGTGCAGCGTTAATCGGCTTATCGATTCTGTTAGTGACCGGCGTATTAAGCTGGGACGATATTCTAAAATGCCGTGGGGCATGGGATACGATAGTCTGGTTTGCCGCGCTGGTCATGATGGCGGACTTCCTGAGTAAACTGGGTCTGGTCGGCTGGCTGGCGACCAGCGTGGGGAGCGCCATCGATCATCTCGGTGTGCACTGGAGTATCGCCACGCTGTTGCTGATCCTGCTTTACGTCTATTCGCACTACTTTTTTGCCAGCACAACCGCGCATATTACGGCCATGTTTGCAGCTTTCTTCGCCGCGGGATTAGGTCTCGGTGCGCCTCCGGCGCTGCTTGGTCTGATGCTGGGATTCTCATCCTCGTTGATGATGTCGCTCACGCACTATGGTACGGGTACCGCGCCCATCATTTTTGGATCGGGTTACGTCACGCTGGCTGAGTGGTGGAAAACAGGACTGGTGATGAGTGTGGCTAACCTGACTATCTGGGGGATAACGGGGGCTTTCTGGTGGCACTGGCTGGGATACTGGTAACGCGGATATGAGAAGGGGGGCAATGCCCCCCTTGCAACAACTTAAGCCTGTTTAGCGGCTTCAGCTGCCTTAACGATCACAGCGAAGGCGTCTGCTTTCAGAGAAGCACCACCCACCAGTGCACCGTCGATGTCCGGCTGTGCGAACAGTTCTGCCGCGTTAGCTGCGTTTACGGAACCGCCGTACTGGATGATAACTTGTTCAGCGATTTTCGCGTCAGCTTTAGCAATGTGGTCACGGATGAATTTGTGAACAGCCTGAGCCTGTGCTGGAGTTGCAGATTTGCCGGTACCGATAGCCCATACAGGTTCGTAAGCGATAACCACGCCTTCGAATGCTGCCGCGCCCTGAGTCTTCAGTACTGCGTCGATCTGACGTGCGCACACTTCTTCAGTTTTGCCTGCTTCGTTTTCTGCTTCGGTTTCACCGATGCACAGAACCGGAGTCAGACCCTGCTCTTTCAGCACAGCGAATTTTTTAGCGATCAGTTCGTCAGACTCTTTGTGATAAGTACGACGCTCAGAGTGACCGATAATGATGTATTTCGCGCCGATATCTTTCAGCATTTCAGCAGACGTTTCGCCGGTGAATGCGCCAGACAGGTTCAGGTCAACGTTCTGCGCACCCAGGATGATGTGGCTACCGGCAGCGGCGTGGTTCGCCAGGTCGATATACATTTCCGGCGGAGCGATTGCTACTGCACAGCCAGCAACGCCAGCCAGTTCTTTACGCAGGTTAGCAACCAGTTCGTTTACCATGTGGCGGCTGCCGTTCAGTTTCCAGTTACCCATCACTAAAGGATGTCGCATTTCATTTCTCCACGCTTGTCAGCGAATTAAGGAAGATGGCCACCCGTTTAGGGCAGCATGGTCTGTGAAACAGTATAGAGATTGATCATCACGAAGGCTTTGCTTTTTGTCATTTATTCGACCCTTCGAGGTTTTCAGATAGCGCCAGCTTAATCGGTTCAACAGCGAAGGTCAGCCCCTTTTCACCATTATCTGCGACGACATAGCGAATTGCGCCCTCGGTTTCTGCGTAATAGTGCTTACCTTTTCCAGCGGTGAGCAATTTTTGCAGCTTTTTCTGGCTTTGTTCTTTGGTCAATAGCGGCGCCACGGTGCGGATAACGGCGCTCATGTATTCCAGCGCTTTCGCTTTGGCGGCCTTTTGTTCCGGCCCCTGAATCGGCAGCCAGGTTATCTGCATGCTTTTGATTTTCAACGTCCCGCGCTCAAGGGCCGATGACGCATACAGGTTTTCATTGATCTTACTGGCAGCGCGGGTCAAGTTTGCCTTATCGCGACTGCTGTCGATGGCGCGGAACTCATTCAATGCAAGCTTCGGATTCTGCGTATTAAAGTTTTCACGAAATTGGCTGATCGACAGATCAAACGTCGGCGCGCCCGCCAGCAGGTAGGGGGCTGTGGTTGCCGCCGAGGGCTCTTCCGCCAGCGCCGCAGTGCTTACGGTCAGGGCTGAAAACAATAATAAAAACAGAGTAAATCCTTGCTTCATCAATCGTACCTTTCATTATGACTGACCACGATTAAAACGATAACTGCCGGGCTTGTCAAAAGGGTAAACTGTTCTGGAAGGTAATAATAAAGGAACTTACATGACCATACAGCAGTGGTTATTCTCAATTAAAGGGCGTATCGGACGCCGCGATTTCTGGATTTGGGTCGGCCTCTGGATTGTCGGTATGCTGGTTCTGTTCTCGCTGGCGAGTAAAAAACTACTCGATATTCAGACGGCGGCCTTTTGCCTGGTGTGTTTGTTGTGGCCGACGGCGGCAGTGACAGTAAAACGTCTGCATGACCGGGGACGTTCTGGCGCGTGGGCGTTATTGATGGTTCTGGCGTGGATGCTGCTGGCGGGAAACTGGGTGATGTTACCTGGTATCTTGTCGTGGATAGTGGGACGTTTTGTGCCCACGCTGATTCTGGTCGGCATGCTTATTGACCTGGGCGCATTTGTTGGCACCCAGGGCGAGAATAAGTTTGGTAAGGATACTCAGGACGTGAAGTATAAAGCCGATCAGAAATAGATTGTCGGCCAGGTAAGGCTACGCTGCCATCCGGCAAAAAACCTTTACCAGTAATGCTCAGCAGTCATATGGCCCGGTCGACGACGCAGGTGTTTGGTCATCTGCCGGGTCTCTTTCAGCAACTGCTGGGTATCGCGCACCATCTGTGGGTTCCCACAGAGCATTACATGGCTGGTGGCGGTATCCATGGACAGGCCAACCGCGTTTTCCAGCTCACCGCTTTCAATCAGTGCGGGGACTCGGCCAGTAAGCGAGCCTGCGGCCATTTCACGACTAACAACCGTCTGGATGCGTAATTTCCCTTCGTAACGCTTTTCCAGCGCCTGCATCAACGGCAAATAGCTTAAATCGGCGGCATAACGGGCAGCATGGACCAGCACCAGATTTTTAAAGCGATCGAGATCTTTGCCCAGTTGCAGAATGGACAGATAGGGGCCGATCGCCGTACCGGTTGCCAGCATCCACAGCGTATCGCAATCGGGAATTTCATCCAGCACAAAGAAACCTGCAGCTTCACTCACCACCTGTACATCATCGCCAGGCTTAAGCGCGGCCAGACGCGGGCTGAGCTTTCCGTCAGGCACCGTCACCAGGTAAAACTCTAAATCGGGATTGTCAGGGGCATTCACGTAGGAATAGGCGCGCTGGACGCGCTCGCCGTCGATCTCAAGGCCAAGCTTGGTAAACTGACCCGCAGTGAAGGGGAGAACCGGCGCGCGCACGGTTAAACTAAACAGGGCGTCGGTCCAGTTTTGTACCTTAGTGACTTTGCCTGTTACCCAATCAGCCATGGTGTTCTCCTGTTTGCTTTGATTGCCTTATCTTCGTTCGTTGCACGAAAGATTTCCAGCCCGGATGGGCTGGAAGGCTCTATTGATCAAATCAATTACAGGATGTGCGCCTGCACATCGGGATCTTTGCGATCGAGATAGTGAATAGACTGAATACGACGGATCGTGCGTGACTTGCCGCGGATCAGCAGCGTCTCGGTGGTGGCGATATTGCCTTTACGGCTAATCCCATCCAGAAGATCGCCTTTGGTGATACCGGTCGCGGAGAAGATAACGTTATCGCTGCGTGCCATTTCGTCCAGACGCAGCGCTTTACCGGCTTCGATACCCATGGCCTGGCAGCGAGCCAGTTCCTGTTCACCAATACGGCGGTTCTCTTCGCTGTCACCTTTGACATCATGACGTGCCAGCAGACGACCCTGCATGTCGCCATCCAGCGCGCGGATAACAGCGGCAGAAACCACACCTTCCGGCGCACCGCCAATGCCGTACAGCACGTCAACTTCGCTGCCTGGCATACAGGTCAGAATGGAGGCCGCAACGTCACCGTCGGGAATGGCAAACACGCGCACGCCCAGCTTCGCCATCTCGGCGATAACATCATCGTGGCGAGGCTTGGCCAGAATCGTCACGGTCAGTTCGCTAAGCGGCTTGTTGAGTGCAGCGGCGATGTTACGCAGGTTAGTTTCCAGCGGCAGGTTCAGGTCGATAGCCCCTTTTGCACCCGGCCCGACAATCAGCTTCTCCATGTACATATCCGGCGCGTTGAGGAAGCAGCCTTTGTCACCGACCGCTAGGACCGCCAGCGCATTCGCCTGACCCATTGCTGTCATGCGCGTACCTTCGATAGGGTCGACAGCAATATCTACCGCGTCGCCGAGACCGGTACCGACTTTCTCACCGATAAACAGCATCGGCGCTTCATCAATTTCACCCTCGCCAATCACGATGGTGCCGTCAATATTGACCTGGTTGAGCATAATACGCATGGCGTTCACCGCCGCGCCGTCAGCGGTATTTTTATCGCCGCGACCCAGCCATTTATAGCCAGCTAGCGCCGCCGCTTCGGTGACGCGTGAAAATTCAATGGCAAGTTCTCGTCTCATTGCAAACTCGTAGCAGAAAGGAATGGCGCGAAGTGTAGCACAGGGGAGGGAGGGGGATTATTGATGTGTGCGGGGTTGCCCCCGCACTTGTGTTACCTTAATTACTCTTCGTGGTCTTCCCACGCCAGGGCGCGTTTAACCGCTTTTTTCCAGCCGCTGTAACGGAAGTTACGTTCGGTTGTTTCGATGCCAGGGCGGAATTCACGCTCGATGACCGCTTTTTCCTGCAGCTCATCCAGGTTCTGCCAGAAACCGACGGCAAGCCCCGCCAGATACGCGGCACCCAGCGCGGTGACTTCGCGAACTTCCGGGCGTTCAACGCGGGTACCGAGGATGTCGGACTGGAACTGCATCAGGAAGTTGTTGGCGACCGCGCCGCCATCAACACGCAGCGCGTGCAGACGAATACCGGAGTCGGCCTGCATCGCTTCCAGTACGTCGCGGGTCTGGTAAGCGATAGACTCAAGCGTTGCACGGATGATGTGGTTGGAGTTTACGCCACGGGTCAGGCCGAAGATGGCGCCACGCGCATACGGGTCCCAATACGGCGCACCCAGACCGGTGAAGGCCGGAACCACGTACACACCGTTGGTATCCTTCACTTTGGTGGCGAAATATTCGGAGTCGAACGCATCGCTGATGAGTTTCATTTCATCACGCAGCCACTGGATGGATGCGCCAGCCATAAACACGGCCCCTTCCAGCGCGTAGTTCACTTCCCCGGTCGGGCCGCAGGCGATGGTGGTCAGCAGCCCGTTTTCAGACTTAACGGCTTTCTCACCGGTATTCATCAGCATGAAGCAGCCGGTACCGTAAGTGTTTTTCGCCATCCCTTCCTTCACGCACAGCTGGCCAAACAGCGCTGCCTGCTGGTCACCGGCGATACCGGAGATAGGAATACGTGTGCCGCCTTTACCGCCAATGTTGGTCTGACCGTAGACTTCAGAAGAACGACGCACTTCCGGCAGCATGGCACGCGGAACGTCCAGCGCGTCCAGCATTTTGTCGTCCCAGTCCAGAGTATGGATGTTGAACAGCATGGTACGTGAGGCGTTGGTGTAATCCGTCACGTGTACGCGCCCCTGGGTCATTTTCCAGATAAGCCAGGTGTCTACGGTACCGAACAGCAGTTCGCCGCGACGAGCGCGCTCACGCGAGCCTTCTACGTGGTCGAGGATCCACTTCACTTTGGTGCCAGAGAAGTACGGGTCAATGACCAGTCCGGTGTTGTTGCGGACGTATTCTTCCATGCCGTCGCGCTTGAGCTTCTCGCAAATATCCGCAGTACGACGGCACTGCCATACAATGGCGTTATAGATAGGTTTGCCGGTCTCGCGTTCCCAGACAATGGTGGTTTCACGCTGGTTGGTAATCCCGATCGCTGCAATTTCATCGGAACTGATATCGGCTTTCGCCAGCACTTCTACCAGCGTGGAGCTTTGGGTCGCCCAAATTTCCATTGGGTCGTGTTCTACCCAACCTGCTTTCGGATAGATTTGCTCGAATTCGCGTTGCGAAACGCTAACGATGTTCGCATCGTGGTCCATTACGACCGCGCGGGAGCTGGTGGTGCCCTGGTCGAGCGCAACGATATATTTTTTCTCAGTCATGATTTTTTTGTCCCGTAGTCACATTACAGCGAAGCTTTTTGTTGAGTGTTGGCCGCAGCGTCTTTCTCTTCAATCGCGCAGACATCGCACGGTAAATGACGACCAATCAGTTTGCGATATGCCCATGCGCCCAAAATTGCGCCGGTAATCGGGCCAAACACTGGTACCAGGAAGTAAGGGATATCGCGACCACCCGTGAAGGCAATCTCACCCCAACCAGCCATCCAGGCGAAGAGTTTCGGTCCAAAGTCACGTGCCGGATTCATCGCAAAACCGGTCAGAGGGCCCATGGAAGCACCAATAACGGCAATCAATAAGCCGATCAGCAGTGGTGCCAGCGGACCACGAGGTACACCGTTACCATCGTCAGTCAGCGCCAAAATCAGCCCCATTAGAATAGCGGTAATGACCATTTCAACCGCGAAGGCCTGCACAAAATTGATATGCGGGTTCGGATAGGTGGAGAAAGTGCCAGCCAGACCCAGGCTCTCTGTACTGCCGCGCACGATATGGTTGGTTTGTTCAAAGTCGATGAAAAGATTGTAATAAAGCCCGTAAACCAATGCCGCTGCGCAAAAGGCGCCGGCAATTTGCGAAATAATAAAAGGAACAACTTTGCGTTTATCAAAACAGGCGAACAGCCATAGTGCGATGGTTACCGCTGGATTCAGGTGTGCACCAGAAACACCTGCTGTCAGATAGATAGCCATCGCTACCCCCAGACCCCAGATGATACTGATTTCCCACTGACCAAAAGTAGCCCCAGCCACTTTGAGTGCAGCGACACATCCCACACCGAAGAAAATCAACAACCCGGTACCGAGGAATTCAGCAATGCACTGGCCTTTCAAGGTTGATGTTTGACTCATAATCGGATCCTGAAGAGAGATTAATGTTTATTGTGTGCGAGAAGGTCACTGACATCCCCGGAGCCCGGTAGGCACACTGTTAATTTATCGTTAACGAGCAAAAACGAGAAATATCGAAATTAAAATGTGTGTACTGCATCAACAAAATGAGCGTTTTCGCGCCACAACGAGGTATTTGTTATACATAATTAGTGTGAGCTGAATCATTTCATTAACCAATATGTTAACACTTTGGAGCTATAAGGGGTTTGTCGCCAGGACAAAGATTAAAAGTGTTGCAAACCGCAATCTACGCGGGATGCTGCTGGACAGCGATGGCGCGGCTTCATACAATCGGAGCTAAGTAGAGAACGCGCGTTTTTATTAAGGCGTCACCGGTTATCGGGACGAGGATTTTTATCCATCAACGCCTTGCAATTCAGGAGAGGTATGACGATGTCATTAGAAGTGTTTGAGAAACTGGAAGCAAAAGTACAGCAGGCGATTGATACCATCACGCTGTTGCAGATGGAAATCGAAGAGCTGAAAGAAAAGAACAACTCACTGTCGCAGGAAGTTCAGTCTGCACAGCAGCAGCGTGAAGAGCTGGAGCGTGAGAACAACAACCTGAAAGAACAGCAGAGCGGCTGGCAGGATCGTCTGCATGCGCTCTTGGGCCGTATGGAAGAAGTCTAATCCTCGTCATATTTCACGTTATGGCGGCGTTGGCTGCGTGCATTCACCCCAGTCACATAGTTTCCTATGTCCCTGGGGATTCATTTTCTTGCCGCCTTGCCCTGACGCGAAATCTATAGAGGAATTGAGTACCAGCATGTAGGCCGGATAAGGCGCAAGCCGTCATCCGGCAATATCGTAGCTTTATCGCGATACAACGTTAGTTTCAGGCATTCAAACCCCCGTCTACGTCCAGACCAGTGCCGGAAATCTGCCCAGCCGCTGGGCTTGCTAGAAACGTCACTGCCGCTGCAACATCCTCCGGTGTACCGTAATGCCCTGTCGCAATAAGCTGTCGTTGGGAGTCTGCCTGTTCGCCATCTGCTGGGTTCATATCACTGTCCGTTGGGCCGGGATGGACAAGGTTGACGGTAATACCCCGTGGGCCGAGATCACGAGCCAGGCCACGGGTTAGCGAGTTGAGCGCTGATTTAGTCATCGCGTAGACAGCAATCCCCGGCTGGGCGACACGGTTGGCAAGGCAACTGCCAATATTGATAATTCGCCCACCTTCAGGGAGATGCGGCAACGCGGCCTGTATGGCAACCACCACGCCACGGATATTCACGTTAATCAACGCATCGATGTCTTCCAGTGACAGAGACTCCAGCGGGCCGCCGCGTGCGATCCCTGCGTTGTTGACCAGAATATCTAATCCTCCTAGTGACTGTATCGTGTGATTTACGGCATTCTGAATAGCCTGAGCGTTTGCACTGTTTGCCTGAATAGCCTCGCCATGGCGGCCGAGTGCTGTAATTTCATTGGCAACGGCCTGGGCTTTCTCCGCAGATTTTTCATAGGTTATAACAACATCAGCACCGGCTTTCGCCAGCGACAGTGCAATAGCGCGCCCTAATCCACGACTGGCTCCGGTGACCAGCGCTTTTTTACCTGTCAGATCGATATGCATGATGACCCCGTGACGAGAGTGATGAGATTCATCATTAGGTATAGAGAGAGTTTTTTCTTCGTCAATGCGCTGAATGGGGGAATCGAAAGGGTGAAGTGGCAAAAAAGAGGATCTGGAGATTTCCAGAATCGAAGAAAATTGCCAGTCAGTTGTTTAACCGACTGGCATCACACCGAATTGCGGTATTTTCTTTACTCGATATCAAGCGGGTCTTCGGAGAGGATGATGCCAGTGTTGTCGGCGTACAGATGGTCGCCGGAGAAAAACGTCACGCCACCGAAGTTGACGCGCACATCGCTTTCCCCAATGCCTTCACCTGCGGCACCCACCGGAATAGCGGCAATCGCCTGAATACCGATGTCCAGTTCTTCCAGATCGTCTACCTGGCGTACTGAGCCGTAGATGACCAAACCTTCCCATTCATTCTGTACCGCCAGACGCGCCAGTTCGGCATCGACCAGCGCACGACGGACAGAACCGCCGCCATCGACCAGCAGAATGCGACCACGGCCATTTTGTTCGAGCAGATCATACAGCAACCCGTTGTCCTCGAAACATTTTACCGTGATGATTTGTCCGCCAAACGACGACCGTCCCCCAAAGTTAGAGAACAGTGGTTCCACGACGTTGACATCTTCCTGGTAGATGTCACAAAGCTCGGATGTATCGTATTTCATAGGCTCAACATTCAGTTGCTGCGAGAATTTTTAGTATATCGCGCTATGTGTACTGTTGGCAAAATCATCAATTGTTAATTGATATTTGTCAGTTAAACGGACCACTGGCTGAGGAAAATCCCAACAACAAACAGCAGGTTAGTTAACAGTGCCGCTTTCACGGTGCGTTCCAGCATCGGACGCATGGCCGCAGGATCCATTTCACGCATCACGTATCGCGCCTGCTTAATCAGTAGCGGAGCGGCGAGGATAAACAGCCATCCCCACAAGCTTTGCAGCGAAAACAGGTTAAACAGCGCCAGGCAGACCAGAGTACCCATCAGCAGACAAGCATGGTAACGACGCGCATTAACGGCGCCCAGACGCACTACCAGCGTGTTTTTGCCGTTCTCTTTGTCGCTATTGATATCGCGCAGGTTGTTAACGTTAAGCACGGCGGTAGCCAGCAGGCCGCAGGCGGTAGCTGGTAGGATCAGTGCGGGAATTAACGTATGCGCCTGCAGATACCAACTGCCCATAACGCTCAGCCAGCCGAAGAAGACCAGTACGGAAATATCACCGAGGCCAATGTAGCCATAAGGGCGATTGCCGACGGTATAGGTGATCGCGGCGATAATCGACAGGCCACCGAGCACCAGGAAGCCGACAAAATCAGCCATCGTGTGGCAGGCCACCGCCACCAGCGCCAGGCCAGACAGACAGATTAGGGCCACGGTAACAATCAGTGCGCGCTTCATCTGCTGTTGGGTGATGACCCCTTTTTGCATACCGCGCAGCGGTCCAATGCGGTCAGGCTTGTCGCTGCCTTTGACGGCGTCACCATAGTCGTTCGCGAGATTGGACAGGATTTGCAGCAGTCCTGCGGTGATCAATGCCAGCAGAGCCACCAACGGATCGAAATACCCTTGCCACCATGCTAATGCCGTACCGACGATGATCGCCGCGAAGGCGAGCGGTAAGGTCTTAGGTCGTAAACTTTCCAGCCAGGCTTGTGAGCGGCTAATTTGTTGTTGTTCAGTCATATTTAGCGCCAATAAAAATGGGGCTTTATCAGCCCCATCAACAGTGATGAAAATGCATTGAACGCGATTATAGGATAAAACGGCTCAGATCTTCATCTGCGACCAGCGCATCCAGATGTTTGCTCACATATTCGGCATCAATTGTGATGCTTTGGCCGTTCAAATCGCTCGCATCGTAGGAAATATCTTCCATCAGACGCTCAAGTACAGTGTGCAGACGACGGGCACCGATGTTTTCGGTGGTTTCGTTGACCTGCCAGGCGGCCTGAGCTATGCGCTTGATGCCATCTTCCGTGAACTCAATATTCACGCCCTCAGTCGCCATCAGCGCTTTGTACTGGACGGTGATGGAGGCGTTTGGTTCAGTCAGGATACGCTCAAAATCGCTGGTGGTCAGCGCCTGAAGCTCGACGCGAATCGGCAAACGACCCTGCAGCTCCGGGATCAGGTCGGACGGTTTCGCCACCTGGAACGCGCCAGAGGCGATAAACAGGATGTGATCGGTTTTCACCATGCCGTGCTTGGTGGAGACGGTGCAACCTTCAACCAGCGGCAGCAGGTCGCGCTGTACGCCTTCACGGGAAACGTCGGGGCCGGAGGATTCGCCGCGCTTACAGATTTTGTCGATTTCGTCGATAAACACGATCCCGTGCTGTTCAACGGCGTCGATGGCGTCTTGTTTCAGCTCTTCCGGGTTTACCAGCTTAGCCGCTTCTTCTTCAATCAACAGCTTCATGGCTTCTTTGATTTTCAGCTTACGCGGTTTTTGCTTCTGACCGCCCAGGTTCTGGAACATGGACTGCAGTTGGCTGGTCATCTCTTCCATGCCCGGAGGTGCCATGATTTCTACGCCCATCGGCGCGGCAGCGAGATCAATTTCGATCTCTTTATCATCCAGTTGGCCTTCACGCAGTTTTTTACGGAATGCCTGACGCGCAGCGGAAGGTTCCTGAGGCTGTTCAGACTGCCCCCAGTTATTTTTTGCCGGTGGGATCAGCACGTCGAGAATGCGCTCTTCCGCCATCTCTTCGGCGCGGAAGCGGTTTTTCTCGATCGCCTGAACGCGGACCATTTTGATGGCAGAATCGGTCAGATCGCGGATGATAGAGTCAACTTCTTTACCTACATAGCCGACTTCGGTGAATTTCGTGGCTTCAACTTTGATGAACGGTGCGTTGGCCAGTTTTGCCAGACGACGGGCGATTTCGGTTTTACCGACGCCGGTTGGGCCAATCATCAGAATGTTTTTTGGCGTGACTTCATGGCGCAGCTCTTCGTCGAGTTGCATGCGGCGCCAGCGGTTACGCAGGGCAATCGCCACGGAACGCTTGGCGTTATCCTGGCCGATGATGTGTTTGTTCAGTTCGCTGACAATTTCGCGTGGGGTCATTTCAGACATGGGGGATCCTTACGCTTTGGAGTTCAATTCTTCGATGGTATGGAAGTGGTTGGTATAAATGCAGATATCCCCTGCAATATCCAACGCTTTCTCAGCAATCTCGCGGGCGCCAAGCTCGGTATTTTCAAGCAGAGCACGTGCTGCAGCCTGGGCGTAGGGACCGCCGGAGCCGATGGCAATCAGATCGTTTTCTGGCTGAATGACATCGCCATTACCGGTGATGATGAGTGATGCAGTCTCATCGGCAACGGCCAGCAGCGCTTCGAGTTTGCGCAGCATACGGTCAGTACGCCAGTCCTTCGCCAGCTCAACGGCAGCTTTCACCAGGTGACCCTGATGCATTTCAAGTTTGCGTTCAAACAATTCAAACAGCGTGAATGCATCCGCAGTGCCGCCCGCAAAGCCCGCGATGACTTTGTCGTTGTACAGACGGCGGACTTTTTTCACGTTGCCTTTCATTACGGTGTTACCCAGTGTGGCCTGACCATCACCGGCGATTACCACATGGCCGTTACGGCGTACGCTTACTATTGTTGTCACGAGCAGACCCCTTGGTTACAAATGCAATGTACAGGCCCCACACAGTGTGCGGGGCGTAATGCAAGTATAGATGGGGGGGATTTTGGGGGTTTCAACCCCCGGTAGACAGTCGAATGCAGTTTGTGTGTCCCGCGACTTTCAAACGACTGATGGTGTTGTCGGCGTTTTCCTTGCCTTTAACCGGGCCAATGACCACGCGATTCCAGCCGTTGTTGGTCGTGATACGGGAGTTGAATCCCTCAAAGGCCAACTGCGCACGCACGGTTTCTGCCTGTTCAGCCCCTTTAAACGACCCGCACTGAACCATCCAGCGGCGCTCATCTTTTTTCTCAGCAGTCTGCTTCGGCACTTCGGTAATCGGTGCGGCCGGCTGCGTTTTCGGCTGAGTGGCAGCGGTATGCGCAGGCGTCTGCAGCAGATCCTGGTACGGCTGCTGGGCCGCCGGTTTGGGCTGCGTTTGACGAGGCTGCTGTACCGGTGCGGCTTGCACGGTACGTGTTTGCTGTTGCTGCTGCTGGTAAGGTTGTTCCGTTGCCCGAGGGCGTGGTTGCTGGGCCTGCTGCTGTGCGTTGGTCCACTGCTGTTGCTGCACCTGACGCTGACGCTGCAGCGTTTGCTGGCGTTGCTCAGGCGTTTGTTCATTCCACGGAACTTCGTTGAGCTGTGTGGGCTGCTGACGCATATCAGCCTGCATCTGCGCCAGCAACTGGCGCTGCTCATTAGTCAGCTGATCGGCATTCAGCACTTCGCCGCCAGCAGAGGGTTCGGTTGGCGCACGCACGCCTGGCTGGCGGCTTTCCAGCTCTTTGATGTATCGCCAGCGCTCTTCCGGCTTCGGTGGGATGCCATTGCCGGTCACTTTCTGGTTTTGCAGCGTCTCGGACTCTTCTTTCTTGTGATGCGTAATGAAGTACAGACCACCGATAAAGGTCACGAGTACGGCTGCTGCAATAGCGACCATCGCGGGTGAAACCGCGGATGTACTGCGTTGCTTATTCCGTGAAGTGCTCTTTTTGCGCCGCGAAGGTGCCGGTTGGCCGCGACGTACATAATCTCGTTGTGCCACTATCGTTTCGCTGTATTTATTCGTTCGTCAGCCCGCCATGTTACTTAAGCGGCGGGCCTTTGACCAGACAGGGGAGTCCGAAAGCGCTTTACTTTACGTCAGCGCCCGGGTCGTGCCCCGAATAATGAGCTCACAGTCCAGTAAACGTGAACCACTGCTGACGCTCTGCCCCTGTAATTGATCGAGCAGTAACAGCATAGCTTCGCGCCCGATATCGAAACGCGGCTGTGCGACGGTTGTCAGGGGTGGATCACAAAATTCCGTCAGTGAAATGTTATCAAAGCCAATAATCGACAGGTCATCAGGCACTTTTAAGCCCTGGCGTTTGGCCCAGGAGAGTGCGCCCAGTGCCATGACATCGCTGTGACAAAAGACGGCGGTCGGCGGGTGCGGTAGCTCAAGCAGCTGTTTTAGCGCGTTAGCCCCCGCTTCATAGGTAAAATCACCGCGTGCGATAAAATGCGGGTCGACCGTAATCCCGCTGCGGCGTAACGCCTGAACGTACCCTTGCAGACGGTAGTGGCACAGCGGCATATCCTCTGGCCCGGCGATACAACCGATGCGTTTATGCCCCAGCTCCAGCAGATAGTTCATCGCGTTAAAGGCGGCGGTGAGGTTATCAATGTGAACGGTGGGCAGTTCCAGTTCTGGCGCGAATTCGTTGGACATCACCATCGGCGGTAAATTGCGCTGCTCTTCTACGCTGGCATCAAACGGCAAACGTGAGCTGAGTAGCACCATGCCGTCGATCTGCTTGGTAATAATGAGGTTAAGAAAGGTCTTTTCCTGCTGGTTCTGGTGCGCGCAATCGCCGATCAGCACCAGATAACCCTGCTCGGCGGCGGTGACTTCTATACCGCGAATAACTTCGCTAAAAAAGGGATCGCAAATATCCGGGACGATGACCAGGATAGTGCGTGATTCATTACGCTTAACGTTGCGACCCATCGATTGCGGTAAATATCCCACTTCAAGGGCGGCTTGCTCAACCCGGCTACGGGTGGACTGAGAGACTTTGTCTGGATTCATTAATGCACGGGAGACGGTTGCCGTGGAGACTTTCGCCTTCAGGGCAACATCTTTCATCGTCGCGGCAGTGACCTGCTTGTTCGGTTTCACTCTTTCTCCTCGCCAGGGCGCTGCTGGTGCAGACTTGTCCCTGGGTAACCTTCATCTGAAATATTTTTATCAGATCGTGAATAGAAGCAGTTACAGAATTTTCATAAAAAGTGTGATGGATATTTAATTTTACGATCCGCCTCGCATCATGAGGGGTTATCCCTCTATGGGATCGACATCCAGCACCCATTTGACCTTGCGTGCATCGGGTAGCGTATTAATCAACGTCAGCGTACCGCTGACGATATGCTGCAGGCGAATACGCGACGGATGTTGCAATAATATTTGCCAACGATAGCGGCCACCACGTTTAGGGGCCAGAGCCGGAACCGGACCTAATACCCACAGCTTCTCGTCAGCCAGCGGGCTGGCCTGGATCAGATTGCGTAGCTGCTGTAAAAACAGCGGCGCCTGCTGATTGTTGTGATCTTCTGCCCGCACGATGACGTGGCTGGTCCACGGCGGAAGCTGCAACGTTTGCCGTTCGGCAAGCGCCTGCTCGGCAAAGGCGTCGTAGCCTTTATGCAATAAGGTTTGCAGCAAAGGATGTTCAGGGTGATGCGTCTGCAGTACCACTTCGCCCTGTTTCCCGGCACGTCCTGCGCGCCCGGATACTTGGGTGTAGAGCTGGGCGAAGCGTTCTGCGGAACGGAAGTCGGCGGAGAATAATGCCCCGTCCACATCCAGCAGCGCCACCAGCGTGACGTCCGGAAAGTGGTGACCTTTCGCCAGCATTTGCGTGCCGATCAGGATGCGTGCGCCGCCGCGATGGACTTCCGCCAGATGCTGTTCCAGCGCCCCTTTGCGGCTGGTGGTATCGCGATCGATTCGTGAAATCGGCACGCCGGGGAAGAACGGCGCTAAGGCCTGTTCGAGCTGCTCGGTACCGAGCCCCACTGGCACCATGTGTGTAGAGCCGCAGGACGGGCATTGACGCGGTATCGGGCGCTGGCTGTCGCAGTGGTGGCAGCGCAGATGATGCTGCGCCTGATGCAGGGTGTAGTAGTGATCGCAGCGCGGACATTCGGCAATCCAGCCGCAGTCGTGGCACAGCAATGCTGGGGCAAAACCCCGGCGATTAAGAAACAGGATCACCTGGTTATCGGCCTGCAAATGCTGGCGCATGCGGGCGATCAGCGCCGGGGCTAGTCCTGCCTGTATCTGCTGACCTTTTAAATCCAGTACGTGCTGTGTCGCGGGGCGTGCGTTTCCGGCACGGCGTGTCAGGCGCAGCATGCGGTATTTTTTTTGCCTTACGTTGCACAACGTTTCCAGTGCTGGTGTTGCCGAACCCAGAATTATCGGGATCTGCTCGCTGTGCGCGCGATAAACCGCCAGGTCGCGGGCGTGATAGCGCCAGCCTTCCTGTTGTTTATAGGAGCTGTCGTGCTCCTCATCGATGACAATCACGCCGAGATTTTTAAACGGCGTAAACAGCGATGAGCGTGTACCGATGACAATTGCCGCCTCACCATTTTTCGCTTTCAGCCATGCGGAAAGACGCTCGCTGTCATTTAAACCGGAGTGCAGAACTTCGACCGGGGCATTGAAGCGTTCGCGAAAGCGGGCGATGGTTTGCGGTGTCAGGCCAATCTCCGGCACCATCACCAGAGCCTGCTTGCCCTGAGAGAGAACATTTTCCAGCACGCTTAAATAGACTTCCGTTTTACCGGAGCCGGTCACACCGGCGAGCAACCAAGCGCTAAAACAGTCTGATGCGCTATGAATCGCGCCCACCGCAGTGGCCTGTTCGGTATTGAGCCGCAGGCGTTCGCCAGAAACGGCATAATGCGTACGCCAGTCGCTGAAACCTGGTGTTTCGCTCGCCAGATCGCACAGACCTTTTTTACGTAGCGCCTGCAATGCGGCGTCGTTAAATTCAAGGTCTGCCACCCGATCACGCCAGATTTTTCCCTGTCGCAGCGCTGCCAGGGCTTGCTGCTGTTTTGGCGATCGTTTCAGGCTGTTGAGGTCAGTGGCCTGGCCGTCTTCGGTAGCAAACCAGTACCACATTGGCGCATTGGTGGCGGGTCTGCCCTGACGCAGCAGAATTGGCAGGGCGTGAAACAGCACGTCACCAATGGGGTGGTGGTAATAATCAGCAGCCCACAGCAGCAAGCGCCAGACGGAGGTCGAATAGACCGGCTCGCTGTCCAGTACCTCGATGACTGCCTTTAATTCGTTGATCGGCAGTTCGCTGTGCTCGCTGATCGACAGGACAATACCGACGCGTTCCTGCTGTTTGCCAAAGGGTACACGTACGCGACACCCGGCTTTGGCGCTCATACCTTCCGGCAAGAGGTAGTCAAAGGTGCGGGGTAGCGGGACGGGTAAGGCAACGTGAGCAACGGGCATTGAATCATCCTGACTTGAATTCTGGCGGGTTAGTATACACATTAGTGGGGAGCGGAATGCGGATCAGTTTGCATGAGCAGGCTAATTTCTGTATGATTCGCCGCCTTTGATGCAAATTGATTGCGTCAAAACTATACTATTAACATCGCGTGGTGTCTGGCGTTAGGGCTGGAAGAGCGACGCGGCCTTAACTGAGGTTCTCCCATGAAAAAAGATATTCATCCGAAATACGAAGAAATTACTGCAAACTGCTCTTGCGGTAACGTCATGAAAATCCGCTCTACCGTTGGTCACGATCTGAACCTCGACGTGTGCGGTAAATGCCACCCGTTCTATACTGGCAAACAGCGTGATGTTGCTACCGGTGGCCGTGTTGACCGCTTCAACAAGCGTTTCAGCGTACCGGGTACCAGCAAATAAGTTTTTTGCTGTCAGAAAAAAGCGCCTTACGGCGCTTTTTTTGTGTCTGGCGTTTAGTACTCCCACGTCTCCGGGTCGATCCCCAGCTCACGCATAATTACCTTGGCCTCTTCCGGGATTTCATCACTGCGCTCTTTACGCAGATCGTCATCGTTGGGTAACGGTTGCCCAGTAAAGGCATGCAGAAACGCTTCACACAGCAGCTCGCTGTTGGTGGCGTGGCGCAGGTTGTTCACCTGACGACGCGTGCGTTCATCGGTAAGGATCTTTAACACCTTCAGAGGAATGGAAACCGTAATTTTTTTGACTTGCTCACTCTTCTTACCGTGCTCAGCGTATGGGCTGATATATTCGCCGCTCCATTCAGCCATGAGATACATAATCCTCTTTGTCATTAAAATTGAGGCCAGAACCTGAGCCCGGACCATAATTGTGCGTAGTTTATCGTAGTGGCGTGGCCCTGACACGAAGTTAGCCGACGCAGATGTACGCTAATGCATATAATTTTAACGGCTATTTCGAGTTTGCTCAATCTATACGCAAAGAAGTTTAGATGTCCAGATGTATTGACGGCTATTGTAACAATGATTACTCTGGGGTCTGACTATTCACCAGATCAGCCAGGATCTCCTCAATATGACGCGTAAACAGGCCACCATCGCAGTGCGTAGCGGATTAAATGACGACGAGCAGTACGGTTGTGTTGTCCCGCCGATTCACCTTTCCAGTACCTATAATTTCACCGGTTTCAACGAGCCTCGTGCCCATGACTATTCACGCCGCGGTAACCCGACGCGTGATGTTGTCCAGCGCGCGCTGGCGGAGCTGGAAGGCGGAGCGGGCGCGGTGCTAACCAATACTGGCATGTCTGCGATTCATCTGGTGACCACGGTGTTTCTGAAGCCGGGCGATTTGCTGGTGGCACCGCACGATTGTTACGGCGGCAGCTATCGCCTGTTTGACAGTCTGGCGAAGCGTGGGTGTTATCGCGTGCTGTTTGTCGATCAGGGCAATGAAGAGGCGCTGAAAGCCGCATTGGCGGAAAAACCGAAGCTGGTGCTGGTGGAAAGCCCAAGCAATCCGCTGTTACGCGTGGTCGATATTGCGAAAATCTGCCAGCTGACGCGTGAGGCTGGCGCGGTCAGCGTCGTCGACAACACTTTTTTAAGCCCGGCACTGCAAAATCCACTGGCATTGGGCGCCGATCTGGTGTTGCATTCATGCACGAAATATTTAAATGGTCACTCAGACGTTGTGGCTGGCGTGGTGATTGCAAAAGATCCGGAAATGGTCACTGAGCTGGCATGGTGGGCGAATAATATTGGCGTTACCGGCGGCGCATTTGATAGTTATCTGCTGTTGCGTGGTCTGCGTACTCTGTCACCCCGTATGGAAGTGGCACAACGTAATGCTCAGGCGATTGTCGACTTTTTGCAAACCCAGCCGCTGGTGAAAAAACTGTATCACCCGTCACTGCCGGATAATCAAGGGCATGAGATTGCCGCGCGCCAGCAAAAAGGCTTCGGCGCGATGTTAAGTTTTGAACTGGATGGCGATGAGCAAACGCTGCGCAACTTCCTTGGCGGGTTATCATTGTTTACGCTGGCGGAATCGTTAGGGGGCGTTGAAAGTCTGATCTCCCACGCCGCAACCATGACACACGCGGGGATGGCGCCAGAAGCGCGTGCTGCTGCCGGCATTTCTGAGACGCTGCTGCGTATCTCCACCGGTATTGAAGATGGCGAAGATTTAATTGCCGACCTGGAAAATGGCTTCCGGGCTGCAAACAAGGGGTAAACATGAGTGTGATTGCGCAGGCAGGGGCGAAGGGTCGTCAACTGCACAAATTTGGTGGTAGCAGTCTGGCAGACGTGAAATGCTATTTGCGTGTCGCAGGTATTATGGCGGAGTACTCGCAGCCTGACGACATGATGGTTGTTTCCGCTGCAGGCAGTACCACTAACCAGTTGATTAGTTGGTTGAAATTAAGCCAGACCGATCGTCTCTCTGCGCATCAGGTTCAGCAGGCGTTGCGTCGCTATCAGAGCGAGCTTATTAGTGGTCTGTTACCGCCAGAGGTAGCTGATGGGCTGGTAGGCGCGTTTATCAACGATCTGGAGCGCCTGGCCGGTTTACTCGACAGCGGCGTCAACGATGCGGTCTACGCCGAAGTGGTGGGGCATGGCGAAGTGTGGTCGGCGCGTCTGATGTCTGCCGTCCTTAACCAGCAGGGACTGGAATCCACCTGGCTGGATGCGCGTGAGTTTTTGCGTGCGGAACGCGGTGCTCAACCGCAGGTGGATGAAGGCCTTTCATATCCCTTACTGCAACAGTTGCTGGCGCAGCATCCGGGTAAACGTCTGGTGGTGACCGGATTTATTAGCCGCAGCAACGCAGGCGAAACGGTACTACTGGGGCGCAACGGCTCTGACTACTCGGCGACCCAGGTTGGCGCGCTGGCAGGTGTTTCCCGCGTAACCATCTGGAGCGACGTTGCCGGGGTATACAGCGCTGACCCGCGTAAAGTGAAAGATGCGTGTCTGCTGCCGCTGCTGCGCCTTGATGAAGCCAGTGAGTTGGCGCGTCTGGCGGCACCGGTTCTCCACGCTCGCACCTTACAGCCGGTTTCCGGTAGTGATATCGACCTCCAGTTACGCTGCAGCTACACGCCGGATCAGGGGTCGACGCGCATTGAACGCGTACTGGCTTCCGGTACCGGGGCGCGTATTGTAACCAGCCACGACGACGTCTGCCTGATTGAGTTTCAGGTTCCTGCCAGCCAGGACTTTAAGCTGGCACATAAGGATATCGACCAGATCCTGAAGCGTGCACAGGTGCGTCCACTGGCGGTGGGCGTGCATCCTGACCGCCAGTTACTGCAATTTTGCTACACCTCCGAAGTTGCCGACGGCGCGCTGAAAATTCTTGATGAAGCAGGCTTGCCGGGCGAGTTGCGTTTGCGTCAGGGCCTGGCGCTGGTGGCGATGGTCGGTGCTGGCGTGACGCGTAACCCGCTGCACTGCCACCGTTTCTGGCAACAACTGAAGGGCCAGCCGGTTGAGTTTACCTGGCAGTCGGAAGAGGGCATTAGCCTGGTCGCCGTGCTGCGTACTGGCCCGACCGAAAGCTTGATCCAGGGTCTGCACCAGTCAATCTTCCGCGCTGAAAAACGCATCGGTCTGGTGCTGTTTGGCAAGGGGAATATCGGTTCGCGTTGGCTGGAGCTGTTTGCCCGTGAGCAGAGTACGCTTTCTGCGCGCACCGGTTTTGAATTTGTGCTGGCAGGCGTGGTGGATAGCCGCCGTAGCCTGTTGAACTACGAAGGGCTGGATGCCAGCCGCGCGCTGGCCTTCTTTGATGACGAAGCAGTGGAGCAGGATGAAGAATCCCTGTTTTTGTGGATGCGCGCCCACCCGTATGATGATTTAGTCGTGCTGGACGTAACCGCCAGCGAGCAACTGGCGGATCAGTACCTGGATTTCGCCAGCCACGGTTTTCACGTAATTAGTGCCAATAAACTGGCGGGAGCTAGCACCAGTAATAAATATCGCCAAATTCACGATGCCTTCGAGAAAACGGGTCGCCACTGGTTGTATAACGCCACCGTGGGTGCCGGATTGCCGATCAACCATACCGTGCGCGATCTGATTGACAGTGGAGACACCATTTTATCGATCAGCGGGATCTTCTCCGGCACGTTGTCGTGGTTGTTCCTGCAATTTGATGGTTCTGTCCCGTTCACCGATCTGGTGGATCAGGCGTGGCAGCAGGGTCTGACTGAACCTGACCCGCGCGTGGATCTTTCTGGTAAAGATGTGATGCGCAAGCTGGTGATTCTGGCGCGTGAGGCGGGATACGATATCGAACCAGATCAGGTACGCGTGGAGTCACTGGTGCCTGCGCACTGTGAAGAAGGCTCCATTGACCATTTCTTTGAAAATGGCGATGAGCTGAATGAGCAGATGGTTCAGCGCCTGGAGGCCGCCCGTGAAATGGGGCTGGTGCTACGCTACGTGGCGCGTTTTGACGCTAATGGTAAAGCACGTGTTGGGGTTGAAGCGGTACGTCCGGAGCACCCGCTGGCGGCGCTGCTGCCGTGCGATAACGTGTTCGCCATTGAAAGCCGCTGGTACCGCGACAACCCGCTGGTGATCCGTGGGCCAGGCGCTGGTCGTGACGTCACAGCCGGGGCTATTCAGTCCGATATCAACCGTCTGGCTCAGTTGTTGTAATCTTTGTTGCCGGGTGGCTCCTTCGCTATCCGGCATCTTTACTGTTTCGCAAACACCTCTTTTGCGGCGAACAACCCGTTCAGTGCAGCGGGAAAACCTGCATATACTGCCATTTGCATAATCACTTCAACGATCTCATCCTGCGTTAAACCCACGTGTAATGCCGCGCCAATATGCACTTTTAACTGTGGTGTGGCGTTGCCCAGCGCAGTTAATGCCGCGACGGTAGCTATTTCTCTACTACGTAAATCCAGCCCCGGTCTTGAATAGATGTCGCCAAAAGGAAATTCCAGCAGGTAGCGGGCGAAGTCAGGTGCAATATCTTTCAGGCTCTCGACGACGGCCTTGCCCCCTTTACCATCCACTTTTTGCAACATCTCCTGACCCATAATAAAGCGTTCTGAAGGCATCATTTCTTCCTCATGTGTGTGGTCTGTGGCGTGAGGATAGAGCGCGCGGAATGATTGGGATAATACCGTTTCCGTGATACCTTTTCGGTATGACAACATCGCCATTACACTCTCTGGATATTCGTCTGCTGCGTTACTTTGCCGTAGTGGCGGAAGAGAACAATATGAGTCGAGCGGCGCAGCGTTTGTTTATGTCGCAGCCACCGCTGAGTCGCCACATTCGCCAGCTTGAAGATCGCCTGGGGGTGATACTTTTTGTCCGTCATACCAAAGGGCTGACGCTCACGGATGAAGGGGCGCGCGTACTGGAGATTATCCGCCCGCTGCTGGCACAGCAGGATGAAACCTATGCGGCATTGAGCAAGCTTGGGCAAACCGGTACACAGTCGCTGCGCTTTGGGCTGACTACTGCGTTTGAGCAGGGGGTTTTTGCTGCGCTTGAGTCACAGCTTAATACGCGTGTACAGAAGCCACATATTGTCCGCCATAGTTCGCCTGAACTGGCGCGCCAGGTGCGTCGGGGAAAGCTTGATGCAGCGCTGGTGGCGCTACCGCTTGAGACCACGGGGCTTAGCGTCATGTCTGTCGGTTGGCAAGAATCGATGATCGCCGCCTTACCCGCAATCTGGCCAGAGGCGGCGCTGTCGTCACTCTCGTTAACGGCGTTGAACCACCGACTACTGTTCTGGTTCAAACGCGAACGTAACCCCGCTTTTTTTGATTACACCCGACACATTTTTTGTCGTGCTGGTTACTCTCCTGCTTGTATTGAAGAGCCGCTGGAACATGACGTGCTGTTGGCACGGATCGCGCAGGGTGACGGTCTGAGCCTGCTTCCTGCCTCCTTTTCCGCTATCCAACGTCAGGGGGTGATTTTCCTTCCGCTTACCGATACTGAATTGTGTATTAGCACGGGGTTGCTGATGCTGCCTGAGAACGTAACAAAACTAGAGTGGTTGCAGACGGTCGTGATGCAATCCCTCATCATTTTAGGCTGATGTGAATTTTTTTCACGTTGACTGAGTATTCCTCACCTTTAACGATGATTTTTGTGTTGACGCCAGCATGCTTTTCCGTCATTTTTACATCTAGACGTCTAAACGTATAGCAGTTCACAACACAACATATAACGACAAAAGATTGATGAGGTAAGGTATGAGCTTTTTTCACGCCAACCAGCGGGAAGCCCTGAATCAGAGCCTGGCTGAAGTTGCCGGTCAGATTAACGTTTCGTTTGAGTTTTTCCCGCCGCGCACCAGTGAAATGGAGCAAACCCTGTGGAACTCCATCGATCGCCTGAGCAGTCTGAAACCGAAGTTTGTTTCAGTAACTTACGGTGCAAATTCGGGTGAGCGCGACCGCACGCACAGCATCATTAAAGGCATTAAGGATCGTACCGGCCTTGAAGCGGCCCCGCACCTGACCTGTATTGATGCCACTCGCGATGAACTGCGTACTATTGCTCAGGATTACTGGAATAACGGTATTCGCCATATTGTTGCCCTGCGTGGTGACCTGCCGCCAGGCGGCGGTAAGCCGGATATGTACGCCGCCGATCTGGTGGCCTTGCTGAAAGATGTTGCTGATTTTGATATTTCGGTCGCGGCATACCCAGAAGTGCATCCAGAAGCCAAAAGTGCCCAGGCCGATCTGCTCAACCTGAAGCGTAAAGTCGATGCTGGTGCGAACCGTGCAATCACCCAGTTCTTTTTTGATGTGGAAAGTTACCTGCGTTTTCGCGATCGCTGTGTGTCTGCGGGAATTGATGTGGAAATCATTCCAGGCATCCTGCCAGTTTCAAACTTTAAGCAGGCGAAAAAATTTGCCGACATGACTAACGTTCGCATTCCGGCATGGATGTCGACAATGTTTGATGGCCTGGACGATGATGCGGAAACCCGCAAGCTGGTGGGCGCGAATATCGCTATGGATATGGTGAAGATTTTAAGTCGTGAAGGGGTGAAAGATTTCCACTTCTATACCCTTAACCGCGCCGAAATGAGCTACGCTATTTGTCACACACTGGGTGTAAGACCTAACTAAACAGATGCCCCAGCCCTCTACGGAGGGCTTTTTATTGATCATTTTGATCTACATCTCTGTAACGTAAAATATAAAAGGAATTAGCTATCGAATCTGTGGGTTATTTCGACTATATCTTATCTCTGGTGGTGTATATCGTAGTCAGAACACTGTAAAGGGAGCATATAGATGAGCATGTCCGACGATAGCCAAAACGCATCAACTGCCGGTAAGTGTCCTTTCCATCAGGGCGGGCCCGATCATAGCGCGGGAGCAGGAAGAAATAACCGCGACTGGTGGCCGAATCAACTCCGTGTAGATCTTCTGAACCAACATTCGAACCGTTCGAACCCATTGGGTGAGGACTTCGACTACCGCAAAGAATTTAGCAAACTCGATTATTCTGCCCTGAAAGGGGATCTCAGAGCCCTTCTGTCCGAATCTCAACCGTGGTGGCCCGCTGACTGGGGCACGTATGCCGGTTTATTTATCCGTATGGCATGGCACGGCGCAGGGACCTATCGCTCTATTGATGGGCGCGGTGGCGCAGGTCGCGGACAGCAGCGTTTTGCACCACTGAACTCCTGGCCGGACAACGTGAGCCTTGATAAAGCGCGCCGTCTGTTGTGGCCTGTTAAGCAAAAATATGGTCAGAAAATTTCCTGGGCCGACCTGTTTATCCTCGCGGGTAACGTGGCGCTGGAAAACTCCGGTTTCCGTACCTTCGGTTTTGGTGCTGGTCGTGAAGACGTATGGGAACCGGATCTCGACGTAAACTGGGGTGACGAAAAAGCCTGGTTAACGCACCGCCACCCTGAAGAGCTGGCGAAAGCCCCGCTGGGTGCGACTGAGATGGGGCTTATCTATGTGAACCCGGAAGGGCCGGACCATAGCGGCGAACCCCTTTCTGCGGCGGCAGCGATTCGTGCCACCTTCGGCAACATGGGAATGAACGACGAAGAAACCGTGGCGCTGATTGGCGGCGGGCATACGTTGGGCAAAACCCATGGCGCAGGTCCTGCATCACACGTCGGTCCCGATCCAGAATCGGCACCGATTGAAGCACAAGGCTTAGGTTGGGCCAGCAGCTACGGTAGCGGTGTTGGCGCAGACAACATTACCTCCGGTCTGGAAGTGGTCTGGACACAGACACCGACCCAATGGAGCAACTATTTCTTCGAGAACCTGTTCAAATTTGAATGGGTACAGACCCGCAGCCCGGCCGGAGCTATCCAGTTTGAAGCGGTCGATGCCCCTGAAATTATTCCGGATCCGTTCGATCCGTCGAAAAAACGTAAGCCGACGATGCTGGTCACTGACCTGACGTTGCGCTTTGATCCTGAGTTCGAGAAGATCTCCCGTCGCTTCCTCAACGACCCGCAGGCCTTCAATGAAGCCTTCGCTCGCGCGTGGTTTAAACTGACGCACAGGGATATGGGGCCAAAATCACGTTACATTGGCCCAGAAGTCCCACAGGAAGATCTGATTTGGCAAGATCCGCTGCCGCATCCGTTCTTCAACCCGAGCGAGGAAGATATTCTTAACCTGAAAGCGACCATTGCGGCTTCCGGGCTTTCTGTCGGTGAACTGGTGTCGGTGGCATGGGCTTCTGCATCAACGTTCCGTGGTGGCGACAAACGCGGCGGTGCGAACGGTGCGCGTCTGGCGCTGGACCCGCAACGCGGCTGGGATGTGAATGCTACTGCAGCCCGCGTTCTGCCAGTGCTGGAAGGTATTTATAAATCTGCGCATACCGCTTCGTTGGCCGATATTATCGTGCTGGCCGGCGTCGTAGGTGTGGAGAAGGCGGCAAGCGCGGCGGGTGTCAGCATCAATGTACCTTTTGCGCCAGGTCGTGTGGATGCGCGTCAGGATCAAACCGATATTGAGATGTTTGAACTGCTCAAGCCGATTGCTGATGGTTTCCGTAATTACCGTTCCCGCCCAGACGTGTCGACCACTGAGTCGCTGCTGATCGATAAAGCCCAACAGCTGACGTTAACCCCGCCGGAAATGACCGTGCTGGTGGGCGGCATGCGCGTGCTGGGAACCAACTTCGATGGCAGCCAGCATGGCGTCTTTACCGATCGTCCGGGCGTGCTCAGCACCGACTTCTTTGTCAATCTGCTGGATATGCGTCACGAATGGAAAGCGGTTGATGAGTCACAGGAGCTGTTTGAAGGCCGCGACCGTCTGAGCGGCGAAGTGAAATACACGGCAACCCGCGCCGACTTGGTGTTTGGTTCTAACTCGGTACTGCGTGCAGTGGCTGAAGTTTATGCCAGCAGCGATGCTCACGAGAAGTTCGTGAAGGACTTTGTCGCGGCATGGGTGAAAGTGATGAATCTGGATCGTTTCGATCTGCTGTAAAGAAAAAGGCCGGATGGTGCTCACGCTTCTCCGGCCCGGCATACAAAAAAATCCCCGCTATCGCGGGGATTTTTATTGGTTGCTTATTCCCACTCTTGCAGGAATCGCTGACCGTACTGATCCGCGACCAGCAGCGCGGCATAAACCTGGTCCGGCGTGGCGCCACCGGGCATGTTATGAATAGTTTCGCCTTCGGCACAGGCCGCTTCGGCCACAATGCGCATTTTGGCTGGAATGTCCTGCTTGATGTCCAGTTGAGCAAGGGTGATCGGCAGACCAACGGAATGGCACAGAGCTGCGGCGGTTTCAATTTCTTCGACTGGCGCGTTTTCCAGTACTAACTGCGTTAACGTACCGAACGCCACTTTTTCACCGTGATAGTAGTGATGTGCGTCCGGAATTGCCGTCAGGCCGTTATGGATAGCGTGCGCGGCTGCCAGACCACCGCTTTCAAAACCGACGCCACTCAGATAGGTGTTGGCTTCAATGACACGCTCCAGCGCCGGAGTGACCACATGTTGCTCTGCGGCCAGCATGGCTTTCTCACCCTCTTCAAGCAGCGTGTTGTAGCACAGCTCAGCCAATGCCAGTGCAGCCTGAGTACATTGACCACCCGCCATGGTGGTTGCACCGCTACGTGAACAGGCGCGGGCTTCAAACCAGGTCGCCAGCGCGTCGCCGATGCCTGCCGCTAACAGACGCGCAGGTGCACCTGCCACGATTTTAGTATCGACAATGACCCTGTCCGGGTTGTTAGGTAGCAGCAGATAGCGGTCAAATTCGCCCGCATCGGTGTAAATTACCGACAGCGCACTGCATGGGGCATCGGTAGAGGCAATTGTTGGCGCAATGGCGACCGGTACACCCATAAAGTGAGCCAGCGCTTTGGCGGTATCCAGCGTTTTACCGCCGCCAATACCGAGTACCGCGCCGCACTGCGCTTTTTCTGCCATGCCGCGCAGACGGTCAATTTCATTCTGTGAACATTCGCCCCCAAACGGAGCGATTTCCAGTGACAACCCTGCATCCTGGAAGCTTTTTTCCAAGGCGGGTTGCGCAAAACCTAAAACAAATTTGTCTCCAACGACCAGCCAGCGTTCAGCCAGCGGTTTGAGATAGCAGCCAAGACGAGTAATAACATCGGCACCCTGGATGTATTTACCCGGTGATTGAATAATGTGATCCATACGTTATCTCCTTAAAGAGTGATACGACCAAATGCGTTGTTCCAGTCCTGCTCAAACTTCTCTATAGCTGACTCTACCGCAGGGGTATTGAGCATTTGTTGCGCTACATCTAATGGCAGAGTGATTGCTTCACATCCAGCCAGTAAGCAATCCAGCGCCTGGCGTGGTGTTTTAAAGCTGGCTGCCAGCACCATACTGTTTGGTGCATGCAGTTCCAGCAATGTTTGCAACTCCTGTACCGTACGGATACCGTCACCGCCCTGGGCGTCAATGCGGTTCACATAAGGCGCGACATATTTTGCCCCTGCCAGCGCGGCCAGTAGCCCTTGCGCCGCGCTGTACACGGCAGTGCCTAAAGTTGTAATCCCTTCTTTTTTCAATAGTTTGATAGCTGCCAGGCCTTCGACGGTGACTGGGATTTTCACCACGATACCCGGCACAGCGTGGCTCAGGCGCTTAGCCTCTTCCACCATGCCCTGCGCATCGCGACTCATGGTCTGAGCGAACAGGATGCCCTCTTTGCCGATAGCGTCTTGCAGACGCGGCAGCACATCCCAGATGGACTCTTTACTTGCCGCCACGATGCTCGGGTTGGTGGTGACGCCAGCAATAGGAAAGATGCGTGCCAGACGTTTGACTTCAGTTACGTTGGCGGTATCCAGATACAGTTCCATATAAATACCCTCTTAAAGTTCAAGCTCGTGTTGCAGCAGGCTGGCGATAGCATCGGCAGATTCAGCGTTAACCAGCGCGTTACGGAATTCTTCGTGCATAATGCGGCGCGCCAGACGCGAGAAAATACGCATATGCTGGTCGCCCGCGGCGTGTTTGTTGAGCGTCAGCATGATGATGAATTGTGCATCATCATCGCCCCAGCGTACCGGCGCTTTCAGGCGCGCTACGCTGATGGTCGACTGCTCAATATGTTCAGATTTGCTGTGCGGAATGGCGAAGCTAAAACCTAATCCGGTAGAGAAAACTGCCTCGCGTGCCCACAGATCGGCCTCTAGCTTACGCGGGTAGCGGCAGCGACCTGCCAGCAACAGGTTGTCGGTCATCCCTTTGATGACTTCTTCTTTGCTGCGCCAGTCGCTATCCAGAGCGATGCATTGTGCGGTAACCAGCGGAGCATCTTGTTGAGCCATCCGGAACTGGGCCAGCAGATGCTCCACTTCCAGCGAAGTGCGACAGGCCATCGCCTGATTCAGTAACTGGCGGCAGGCGCGGCTGTCGAGTTGCGCCATCCTCGCTTTGGCGGCGGGAATGGATGGCGCGCTCATGCTGATTTCATCTAATCCCAGGCCGACCAGCAGTGGTAGTACCGATCCTTTAGCACCAAGCTCACCGCACAGGCCAATCCATTTACCTTGACGATGTACCGCCTGTACCGCGTAATCCAGTGCGCGCAGGAAGGCTGGATTTAGGCTGTTGTAGTGACGGGTGACTTTCGCGTTGTCGCGATCGACCGCCAGCAGATACTGGGTCAGGTCATTGCTACCAATACTAAAGAAATCAATCTCCTCACAGCACTGGTCGATGATGAACATCACCGAAGGGACTTCCAGCATGATGCCGAACGGGATTTTCTCATCAAACGGGACATGCTCGTTACGCAACTGCTGTTTAGCTTCTGCCAGTTTCTCTTTCACCCACAGGATCTCTTCCATCGACGAGATCATCGGGATCATGATTTTCAGGCTACCGTGCGCTGAAGCGCGGAGGATCGCCCGCAGTTGCGTGGTAAACAGGGCGACGTATTCTTCATAAATACGCACGGCGCGATAGCCAAGGAATGGGTTGGCTTCGGCAGGAATATTCAGATAATCAACGGGTTTATCACCGCCGATATCCATGGTGCGCACAATAATGCTGCGACCCGCTGCGGATTCCAGCGCCTGACAAAAAATATTGTACAGTTCGCTCTCGCCGGGGGCGCTGGTTCTGTCCATATACAGCATTTCTGTGCGAAACAGGCCGACCGCTTCCGCGCCGTTGCCAAAAGCCGCCTGCGCTTCCACCGAATGAGCGATGTTGGCGGCGACTTCCATGCGAATTCCATCTGCGGTGCGCGCTTCTTGCGTCAGCCAGATCCGCTGCTGTTCGCGCAGCGCGTCTTGTACGCGGGCTTCCTGCTGATAATAACGCGCCACCGCCTCATCTGGTGCCACCACCACCGCGCCTGCATTTCCATCGATATAAACGGTCTGGCTTAACCATGGGGTTAACGCCTCAACCTCCACGCCAACCAGAGTCGGGATGTTAAATGAACGGGCGAGAATAACGGTATGAGATGTGTTGCCGCCGCTTTTTAACAGCAAGCCTTTGAGGAGCGTTTTATCCAGCTCAAGAAACTGGCTTGGTGTGAGTTCGTCAACCATACAGACCGTTGGCTGCGTCAGTTTGCCGGGGGCCGGGAAGCGCTGCTCGCCGTAAATCAGTTGAAGCAATTGGAAGCAGACGTCGCGCACGTCCAGCGCGCGTTCCTGCAGATAGCTGCTGCTGGATCGGGCAAATTCTTCGCAGAAGTGATTGGCGCTTTCAACAACAGCCTCAGCGCAGCTCAACCCCCGCGAGACACCCGCCAGCAGGTGTTGGCGTAAGGATGTATCGCCCGCCAGTGAGCGGTGTGCTTCCAGAATTGCGCTGGTGGCGCCGTCGCTGTCCAGTAAACGAAACTCGATGCTTTTCATCAACAGCATTAAGCCGTTATCCAGTGCAGACTGCTCTGCTTCCGGACCTTTGGCGGCGGGAAGTACTCCGAGCGCATTGAGATCGAGAGAAGAGAGCAGCGTCAGCACGCCGCCAGCGCAGCCGTTGCAAACAGCACGGGCGCGAAATAACTGCGGATTCAGGTTGGTGAGCGAAGCCGGAAGCGGCTCCATTTCGTTGTTTTTGACCTCCGCCAGCGGGGCGTCGCACAGCGGAAACTCCTCTCGCAGCCACTGGCTCAGACGCTGATGCGCAACCTGCTCATCCGCGCCGGAAATCAGCAACTGGCAGTTGTCGCCTGTCAGCGTGTCGGTGCCAATCAGCGCCAGCGCGCTTTTGGCGTTGCCCTTACGGTCAGAGCGCAGGTTATGCCACTCAATATGCGAGGTAAACGTATTGCACAGTGTTTCAACGTGGCTTGCCGGGCGTGCATGTACGCCATTCGGTAGCTCACAGGTAAATTCCACAATCAGGGCCATGGCCTCTCTCCCATAAAGGTTTCTTGTTTACAGGATAAAAGGGCAATGCCCGCGCGTGCCATGTGACAAATCTGCCAAAAGCTGGACAAATGTAATGTAAGTTTCAAAGTGAGAGACGCTTCACAAGTCAGCTTAACGTGGAAATCTTGGGAAGGTTCATAAGTTATGAGGCGGATCGCATTTTTGCAGTGACATTACAAAAGTCCAGTAAATGGCCTTTTTATCCACTGTCTGCATCGTCCCAGATTGCCTATTGTTTGCCACAACAATGTTATGGACATGGGCTTTTAACAGCCCGGGAGCGACTTATGAAAGAGTTGGTGCAGATCCTGAAAAACACCCGTCAGCATTTAATGACCGGCGTTTCGCATATGATCCCCTTTGTAGTGGCGGGCGGAATTTTACTGGCGGTTTCCGTCATGCTGTATGGCAAAGGTGCCGTGCCGGATGCTGCGACCGACCCCAATCTCAAGAAGCTTTTTGATATTGGTGTTGCTGGACTGACTCTGATGGTGCCTTTCCTCGCCGCCTATATCGGCTATTCCATCGCCGAGCGCTCCGCGCTAGCTCCCTGTGCCATCGCGGCCTGGGTGGGTAACAGCTTCGGAGCCGGTTTCTTTGGCGCGCTGATCGCTGGGATTATTGGCGGTATCGTTGTCCATTATCTAAAGAAAATCCCGGTGCATAAGGTGCTGCGCTCGGTGATGCCCATTTTCGTTATCCCCATCGTCGGTACCTTTATTACCGCAGGCATCATGATGTGGGGATTAGGTGAGCCGGTTGGCGCGTTAACGGCCAGCCTGACGCAGTGGTTACAGGGCATGCAGCAGGGAAGCATCGTACTGCTTGCGGTCGTCATGGGGCTGATGCTGGCCTTCGATATGGGTGGGCCGATCAACAAAGTTGCCTACGCGTTCATGCTGATTTGCGTGGCGCAGGGTGTTTATACCGTAGTCGCGATTGCCGCCGTTGCCATCTGCGTACCGCCGTTGGGATTGGGGCTAGCGACGCTGATTGGCCGCAAAAACTTCTCTTCTGAAGAGCGTGAAGCCGGGAAGGCCGCACTGGTGATGGGCTGCGTCGGCGTAACAGAAGGAGCGATTCCATTTGCCGCCGCTGACCCGCTGCGCGTGATCCCCTCCATCATGATTGGTTCCGCCTGTGGCGCGGTAACGGCCGCTCTGTTCGGTGCACAGTGTTATGCCGGTTGGGGTGGGTTGATTGTTCTGCCGGTGGTGGAAGGCAAGCTGGGTTATATCGCGGCCGTCGCAGTCGGAGCCGTCGTGACCGCTCTGTGCGTTAACGTGCTGAAAAGTCTGGCGCGTAAGAACGTCTCTCAGGTTGACGAGAAAGAAGACGACCTGGATTTAGATTTTGAAATGAATTAAGTGAGGAATGAGCCATGACTAAAATTATCGCAGTAACAGCATGTCCATCAGGCGTTGCGCACACCTATATGGCGGCAGAAGCGCTGGAAAGCGCCGCGAAAGCGAAGGGTTGGGACGTGAAGGTAGAGACGCAAGGCTCGATTGGCCTGGAGAATGAACTGACCGCAACGGATGTGGCGGATGCCGATGTGGTGATACTGACCAAAGATATTGGCATTAAGTTTGAGGAGCGTTTTGCGGGAAAAACTATCGTTCGTGTCAACATTAGCGATGCGGTAAAACGCGCTGATGCCATCATGAACAAGATTGACGCACATCTGACGCAAACTGCGTAACGTTATATACCAGGGAGCCTGCCTCATGACGAATCGTATCCAACGACTCAAAACAGCGCTGTTTCAACATTCGCGTGAAATCTCACTTGAGCGTGCACAGCTGTATACCGCCAGCCATCAGCAGACGGAGGGGGAATCGGTTATTCTGCGCCGGGCCAAAGCGACCGCATATATCCTTGAACATGTTGAGATTTCGATTCGTGATGAGGAATTAATTGCCGGGAACCGTACCGTCAAGCCGCGTGCGGGTATTATCTCGCCGGAAATGGATCCGTACTGGCTGCTCAAAGAGCTGGATCAGTTCCCGACCCGCCCGCAGGATCGCTTTGAGATTAGCGAAGAGGATAAGCGCCTCTACCGCGACGAGCTGTTCCCGTACTGGGAAAAACGGTCGATGAAAGACTTCATCAACCGTCAGATGACCGATGAGGTGAAGGCCGCCGTCAGCACGCAGATTTTCAGCGTTAACCAGACGGATAAAGGGCAGGGGCATATCATTATTGATTACCCGCACTTGCTCAATCACGGGTTGGGCGAACTGGTGGCACAGATGCAACAGCACTGTCAGCAGGAGCCGGAAAACCACTTTTATCAGGCGGCGCTGTTGCTGCTTGAGGCTTCGCAAAACCACATCCTGCGCTATGCTCTGCTGGCAGAAAAAATGGCGGAAAACGGTCCGGATTCGCAGCGTCGCCAGGAGCTGCTCGCTATCGCTGCAAACTCTCGTCATAACATGCAGCATAAGCCGCAAACCTTTTGGCAGGCGTGCCAGCTGTTCTGGTACATGAATATCATTCTGCAGTATGAATCCAATGCCAGCTCACTCTCTCTGGGTCGTTTTGACCAGTATATGCTGCCGTTTTACCAGGCTTCTCTGACCCAGGGCGAAGATCCCGCTTTCTTAAAAGAGCTGCTCGAATCGCTATGGGTGAAATGCAATGACATCGTCCTGCTGCGATCCACCAGCAGCGCCCGCTATTTCGCTGGATTCCCAACGGGCTATACCGCGCTGCTCGGCGGCCTGACGGAGAACGGACGCAGCGCGGTGAACGTGCTCTCTTTCCTTTGTTTGGATGCCTATCAGAGCGTGCAATTGCCGCAGCCGAACCTAGGCGTGCGCACAAACGCGCTGATTGATACACCGTTCCTGATGAAAACGGCGGAGACTATTCGTCTCGGCACCGGTATTCCGCAAATCTTTAATGATGAAGTGGTGGTGCCTGCGTTCCTGAACCGCGGCGTTTCGCTGGAGGATGCGCGAGATTACGCCGTGGTGGGCTGCGTGGAGCTGTCGATTCCGGGCAGAACGTATGGGCTGCACGATATCGCTATGTTTAATCTGCTGAAAGTGATGGAGATTTGCCTGTATGAGAACGAAAACAACGGTGAGCTGACGTATGAAAGTTTGCTCGCACATATTCGCGCCAAAATTAGCCACTACATCACGCTGATGGTGGAAGGCAGTAATATTTGCGATATCGGCCACCGCGACTGGGCACCGGTGCCGCTGCTCTCTTCGTTTATCAGCGACTGTCTGGAGAAAGGCTGCGACATTACCGATGGCGGTGCGCGCTACAACTTCTCCGGTGTACAGGGGATTGGCATTGCCAACCTGAGTGATTCTCTGCATGCGCTAAACGGGCTGGTGTTCGAACAGCGACGCTTAAGTTTTGATGAACTGCTGTCAGTATTAAAGGGCAACTTTGCCTCGCCGGAAGGTGAGAAAATTCGCGCCAGGTTGATTAACCGCTTCGAAAAATACGGCAATGATATTGATGATGTGGATAACATCAGCGCCGAACTGCTGCGTCATTACTGCAAAGAGGTGGAGAAATACCAGAACCCGCGCGGGGGGCAATTTACGCCAGGTTCATATACCGTTTCCGCTCATGTACCGCTGGGTTCCGTGGTGGGGGCGACGCCGGATGGTCGTTTTGCCGGTGAGCAACTGGCAGATGGCGGCCTGTCGCCAATGCTGGGGCAAGATATGCAGGGACCGACGGCGGTGCTGAAATCGGTGAGCAAGCTGGACAATACGCTGTTGTCGAACGGAACGCTGTTGAACGTAAAATTTACGCCAGCCACGCTGGAAGGGGAGGCGGGTTTACGCAAGCTGGCTGATTTCCTGCGCGCATTTACCCAGCTCAAGCTCCAGCATATCCAGTTCAATGTGGTGAACGCCGAGACGTTGAAGGAAGCGCAGCAGCGTCCGCAGGACTTTGCGGGGCTGGTGGTTCGCGTGGCGGGCTACAGCGCCTTCTTTGTCGAGCTGTCGAAGGAGATCCAGGATGACATCATTCGTCGCACCGCGCATCAACTGTGAAGTGATTGAGCCGAGTGGCGAGGAGGTCGCGCGTATATTCAATATTCAGCGTTATTCATTGAATGACGGGCAAGGTATTCGCACTGTTGTCTTTTTTAAAGGTTGCCCGCATACCTGCCCGTGGTGCGCCAATCCTGAATCTATTTCTCCGCGAATTGAAACGGTACGGCGGGAGAATAAATGCCTCCATTGTGCGCCGTGTCTACGCGACGCCGACGAGTGCCCTTCTGGTGCGTTTGAGCGTATTGGCCGTGACATTACGCTGGATGAGCTGGAGCGCGAGGTGATGAAAGATGATGTTTTCTTTCGCACCTCTGGCGGTGGAGTGACGCTTTCGGGCGGTGAAGTGCTGATGCAGGCACCTTTTGCCATCCGATTTTTACAGCGCCTGCGGCGTAACGGTGTGCAGTGCGCGATTGAAACGGCGGGTGATGCTCCCGCCAGTCGCCTGCTGCCGCTGGCAAAGTTATGCGATGAGGTGCTTTTCGATCTCAAAATTTTGGATGAGCGCCAGGCTCGCGAGGTGGTAAATATGAATCTGTCTCGCGTGCTGGCGAATTTACAGCTATTAGTCCGTGAGGGAGTCAATGTGATCCCCCGTCTACCGATGATTCCAGGCTTTACGCTCAGCGTGGAGAACATGCAGCGTGCGCTGACTTTATTGTCATCATTAGATATAAAACAAGTACATCTGCTACCGTTTCATCAGTATGGCGAGCCGAAATACCGCCTGCTTGGGCAACAGTGGTCGATGAAGGATGTGTCCGCCCCGTCAGCACAAGAGGTGGCGACGTTACGTAAGATGGCAGAAAACGCCGGATTTCAGGTAACCGTGGGAGGTTGATATGGCAGTCGCATCTGTTCGATATCTGGTTGCAGTGACCGCTTGCGTCAGCGGCGTCGCGCATACCTATATGGCTGCCGAAAGGCTGGAGAAGCTCTGCCAGCAGGAAAAGTGGAGCATTAAGATCGAGACCCAGGGCGCGCTGGGAACGGAGAATCGCTTAACCGAAGAGGATATTCGGCGAGCGGATGTTGTGTTGCTGATTACTGATATCGAACTGGC
This sequence comes from Citrobacter tructae, assembly GCF_004684345.1. Classification (NCBI taxonomy): domain Bacteria; kingdom Pseudomonadati; phylum Pseudomonadota; class Gammaproteobacteria; order Enterobacterales; family Enterobacteriaceae; genus Citrobacter; species Citrobacter tructae. Next base: position 3,187,785 of record NZ_CP038469.1, on the reverse strand, counting down.
AGGAGTAGAGCGTTTTACCCAGAGCCGCTACGTTCAGTCGGGCATTAGCGCTTTTCTTCGGGAACCCCAGCGGGTGATGAGTGCTGTGCGTAAACTGCTTTCGGCACCGCAACATACCCATCTTATTCTGGAATGATACTTTTTTCCGTCAACTGGCTGTGATATTGCCGACGATACTCTGAGGGTGAACGCTCGGTATTTTTACGAAACAGGCGGCAGAAATAATTGCTGTCGACAAACCCACAGGTGTGCGCCACTTCTTTAACCTTCAGGTCGTAGCCCTTCAGCAGTGCCTTTGCGTGTTCCAGTCGCGTATGATTCAGATATTCATTAAAGCCGATGGTCCCTGTTTTTTGAAACAGGTGCGAAAGGTAATTCGGAGAGATGTAGAACGCCTGGGCCACGGATTCCCGTGTGAGCGGCGAGGCGTAACGTTCGTCAATATAGTCACGAATGGCTTCAAAAAGTGCCTGGCTGCGTGACGCCGTCTGAATCTGACTTCCCAGTAGGTCGCGGCAATGGCTGAGCAGGCTGGCAACGATTAGTCTGGCCGTTTGCTGCTCCTGAGGCTGCATCTGCATTTCATTGAGTGTTTGCAGCAGGAATGAGCCGATACGCGGTCCGCGTCGTGCGACGTGTTGCTTCGTGAGGTTTTGATACTGCTTGCCATCCCACTGAACGATGCTGAAACCTAATTGCTGTTTACCGAATAGAATGCTGAGTGTGGTGACTGGTGTTTTCCATTGCGGGAAGTTCCAGCCACCTGCCGGGACGTACAGAACATCATAAGGCGTTAACGTGGTGGGTGCCCCAGCGACCCCGTTATCGGTGAATTCACCTTCCAGCACAATCTCCAGCCGAGGAAAATCAACCTGATACGCCAGCTCAGGCGTTGAGGGGCTGGTGCTGGCAAAATAAATCTGCCGCAGTTGTGTGGGGCCGTTAATCAGGCGGGAGAGAATATGGCTGATGTCGTGATACATGTTAATCCCTTGCAGGCAGCAGACAGGGAAACAGTAACCGTCATCGTAAAAAAAGGCCACTCTTTAAGAGTGGCCGGTGCGATTATTACTGATTACCGATTTGATCACCGTAAGGCAGAGTATCGTAATCAATCAGGGCGTTTTTCTTGTACGGATTCCCAATCCAGCGGGTCGTCTCTTTGAACTGCGGGTTGGTAATGGCACGAGTTGGATCGAAACCGTCGTAGGTGAAGCCCGCTAAATCAGACCAGGTGTGGATAAGCTCAGAACTGCTGTATTTACGATTCACATCCTGTGAGAAATCACGCGGGTGCGTGGCCTGCCATTTTTCAGAGGTCCACAGCAGGAACGGCACCGTATACATATGACGCGTTGGGTTGTCTTCATTACGACCCTGCGTTTTATGCGGCGGCGTGTCATACACCTCTTCTCCATGATCGGAGAAGTAGAGCAGGAAGCCGTTCGGATCGGTGGCTTTGTAGTCGTTAATCAGACTGGCAATGATGTGGTCATTGTAGACATTCGCGCTGTCGTAATCGTTGTAGGCTTCCAGCTCATCATTACCCAGGCCAGCGGGAACATTGTCGATATTGTTGTCGAATTTCCCCTGACCATCTGGATAGCGGAATTTGTACTTAATATGCGTACCCAACAGATGAACGATGATGAATTTTTTCGGCGCCGGATCGGCCAACACCTCTTTAAACGGTGCCAGCACGTTGCTGTCGTACTCACGCGCACTTTGGGTCCGCTGTTGGTTCATATAAAACTGCTTATCCGTCTGCTTGGAAAACACGGTCAGCATGGTATTGCGGGCAGTCATTGTTTGCTGGTTAGTGATCCAGAAGGTCTTATAACCCGCCTGTTTCATCATATTCATCAGCGACGGCTGCGTCAGATATAAATCCGGGTTCTTCTCGTTGGCGAAGGTCAGCGCTTGTTGCAGGATTTCAATGGTGTATGGACGTGAGGTCACTACATTATTGAATACGGTCAAGTTAGGATCGGATTTGTGCAACGCGTCCAGTTCCGGCGTGGTTTCACGTGGATAACCGTACAGGCTCATGCGCCCACGCTGAGTCGACTCTCCAATCACCAGAACCAGCGTGCGTGGTGCATCGCCAGAGTTGTCTTTAAAGTGTGCCAGCGGCGGCAGTGCGTTGTTCTCATTCAGCAGACTGTTCAATGAGGTCAGCTGCTGACGATACTGATAATAGCCAGAGATAAACTGCCACGGCGCAGCGGGCTCCATGCGTGCGGCAAGACCATTCAGCGTTTGCTCGAAAGGTTTATGCTTAATAAACGTATTGACGGTCATTGGGTGCAGAATCAAACCGTATAGCAGTGCAAACGACACCAGATAACGCCAGGGGGAAGGAATATGGACAGGGCGCAGACGTGTCCACAGCAGAATAGCCACGGCGGTATAGGCCAGCGCGATAAAAACAATCTTGAGGCTGAAATACTGGCTTAAATATTCACTGGCTTCGTTCGCATTGGTCTCAAACATCACGTACAGAACGCTCTGCGAGAACTCCTGCCCGTAAATGACATAATAGCTCAGCGCGGCGAGCGAGGCTGCCCACAGCACGATGCCAATGACGGCGGCAATAATACGGATACGATTAGGGAATAAGAATACCGGGATCAGCCACAGAGAACTAAACAATAATGAGTCGCGTAATCCAGTCGATCCGCTGTAACCGCTAAAATAGATAATGGCCTGCAATAATGAAGAAAAAAACCAAAAATAGAGAAGCGCCCAACCCAGGGCTTTCCAGCTAAACAGGGGTTTAGTCTGGAGGGATAAGGATTGCATAGTGTGAGCCTGTCATTAATCGTGTCGCCAAGAGTAGCGGCTAAATATTAAGAGGAACTGAAGTTTTGCGACGTTAATATCGCGTTTTGTTGATGATTCATTCATGAAATAAATGAATCAAGGTGGAAATATATTTGAAATGAAGTGGTTATGACAAGCGTTTTTGAGATCACCCTCGCGCAATAGCACGAGGGTGACAGGGGACTCACTTAACCTGTATTACGCATACCGGCTGCGACACCTGCAATGGTGACCATCAGTGCTTGCTCGACGCGCGGATCGGGCGCTTCGCCTTTCTCTTCCGCCAGACGCGAACGGTGTAAAAGTTCAGCCTGCAGGACGTTCAGTGGATCGGTATAAATATTCCTTAACTGAATCGACTCGGCAATCCACGGCAGGTCGGCCATCAAATGTGAGTCGTTGGCAATCGCCAGCACGACATCGATATCTGCTTCCAGGCGTTGACGCAGTTCTTCGCCCAACGGCCACAGCTCTTTTTTGACCAGACGCTGATCGTAGTATTCCGCCAGCCACAGGTCCGCTTTCGAGAACACCATTTCCAGCATGCCAAGACGCGTGGAGAAGAATGGCCAGTCGCGGCACATCGCTTCAAGTTCGCTTTGTTTACCGTCTTCAACCACTTTTTGCAGTGCGGTACCTGCACCCAGCCAGGCCGGGAGCATCAGGCGGTTCTGCGTCCAGGCAAAGATCCACGGAATAGCGCGTAGAGACTCTACTCCACCGGTCGGGCGGCGTTTTGCCGGCCGTGAGCCGAGAGGTAATTTGCCCAGTTCCTGCTCGGGGGTTGCAGAGCGGAAGTAGGGAACAAAGTCTTTATTCTCACGTACGTAGCCCCGGTACAGCTCGCAGGAGATATCAGACAGCTCATCCATGATATGACACCAGCTGTCCTTAGGCTCCGGCGGTGGTAACAGGTTGGCTTCCAGGATCGCGGCGGTGTACAGCGACAGGCTGCTGATGGTGACTTCCGGCAGGCCGTATTTGAAGCGGATCATCTCACCCTGCTCAGTAACGCGCAGTCCACCTTTCAGGCTGCCTGGCGGTTGTGAGAGCAGCGCCGCATGCGCTGGCGCGCCACCGCGGCCAATGGAACCACCGCGGCCGTGGAACAACGTCAGCTCAATGCCGGCTTTTTCGCAGGTTTTGATCAGCGCATCCTGTGCCTGATATTGCGCCCAAGAAGCCGCCATGACGCCTGCGTCTTTTGCAGAGTCAGAGTAGCCAATCATGACCATTTGTTTGCCCTGAATCAGACCGCGATACCAGTCTATATTTAACAGCTGAGTCATAACATCGTCAGCATTGTTCAGGTCGTCCAGCGTTTCAAACAGCGGTGCTACCGGCATGGTAAAACCAATGCCAGCTTCTTTCAGCAGCAGGTGAACGGCCAGCACATCCGACGGTGTTTTCGCCATCGAGATAACGTAGGCGGCAATAGAGCCATAAGGTGCTTCGGCAATCACCCGACAAGTGTCGAGCACTTCACGGGTTTCGTTACTCGGTTCCCAGCTGCGTGGCAGCAGTGGACGTTTGGAATTCAGTTCGCGGATCAGGAAGGCCTGTTTGTCTGCTTCTGACCAGCTTTCGTAGTCGCCAATTCCCAGATAGCGGGTCAGTTCGCCCAGCGCTTCGGTATGACGGGTGCTTTCCTGACGAATATCGATACGCACCAGCGGTACGCCAAAACATTTCACCCGACGGAGGGTATCGAGCAGTTCGCCATTGGCGATGATACCCATACCGCAAGCTTGCAGAGACTGGTAACACGCGTACAACGGTTCCCATAGCTGCTCGTTTTGCGTCAACAGGCCTGCAGGTTTTGGCAATTTTTCGCCTTTCAAACGCGCTTCCAGCCAGGCCTGGGTCGTCATCAGGCGTGAGCGCAGCATTTTCATCAGGTGGCGGTAAGGTTCTGCCGCACCTTCTTCACCCACCAGCGCTAAGAGCTCTGGCGTGGCATCGACCATCGATAGCTCAGAAACCAGAAACTGGATGTCTTTCAGGAACAGGTCGGTTGCTTTCCAGCGGCTGAGCAGCAGCACATGACGGGTGATATCCGCCGTCACGTTCGGGTTGCCGTCACGGTCACCCCCCATCCAGGAGGTGAATCGGACCGGGACAAAATCGACGGGCAGCTTATAGTTCAGATGCTCTTCCAACTGTTCGTTCAGTTCACGCAGATAGTTCGGCACACCTTCCCACAGGCTGTTTTCAACCACGGCGAAGCCCCATTTGGCTTCATCAACCGGGCTGGGACGTATTTTACGGATTTCATCTGTATGCCAGGACTGGGCGATTAACTGGCGTAGGCGGCGCATCAGCTGGTGGCGTTCGTAATCGACGATGTCTTTGTTATCCAGTTGTTTGAGACACGCGTTGACCTCGCCCATTTTATGGATCAACGTACGACGGGTAATTTCGGTCGGGTGGGCGGTCAGTACCAGCTCCAGAGAGAGCGATTCCACGGCTTTTTTGATCGTCGCTTCATCGAGGTTGGGTTGGTCTTTCAGTTTGCGCAGGGTACGAGCAATCACTTCCGGGTTGCTGGCAGCCTCGCCTTTTGGCGAAATGCTGTGGTATTGCTCGGCGGTATTGGCCAGGTTCAGGAACTGACTAAATGCGCGAGCAACTGGCAGCAACTCGTCGTTGGACAGGTTCTGCAGCGTAGTGAGCAGCTCCTGGCGGTTCGCTTCATTGCCAGCGCGGGATGATTTAGACAGCTTACGGATTGTTTCTACGCGATCAAGAATGTTCTCTCCCAGCGCATCCTTGATGGTCTCTCCCAGCACTTTGCCGAGCATACTGACATTACTACGCAACGCGGAATATTGTTCGTTCATATTAACCCAGACACCCCATCTTAAATTTATTAGCCCTGTCTCTTTCGGGCTTAACTTTTTTGGCCGTCTTTTATAAAGCCACGTAAAACTCGTGGCGTCAATTGCGGCGAAATCGGTTCAGCAAACGAAAAAATGGTGGGAATTTACGTTATTTAATTCACATCGAACTAAATAAGCGTTGCTTATGTGAATGTTAAAAAAAACGCCCCGCTTACCACTAAAGGATTAGCGAGGCGACAGCGGGTTAATGCCAGCAGAAATGATGCACAACCTGGGTAATTAATTCGCGGGTTGGCTTAATAAAACGCGTTTCCAGATACTCATCCGGCTGATGTGCCTGATTAATGGACCCCGGTCCAAGCACCAGCGTCGGGCAAAGCGTTTGGATAAACGGCGCTTCGGTGCAGTAGTTCACCACGTCGGTTTTCTCGCCGAGCAGTTTTTCCACCACCTCAACCAGTTGGTGATTCGGTGGGCATTCGTAGCCTGGGATCGGCGGATGCAGCTCGGAAACCGTCAGGCGGCCAGGCCAGCGTTCGCTCACCGGTGCCAGCGCTTCGGCCAGTAAACCATTCAGATCGCTTAACGTCATACCCGGCAGCGGACGGATATCCATGTGCAGTTCGCAGCAGGCGCAGATGCGGTTAGAGGCATCGCCACCGTGCAGACTGCCGAGGTTTAGCGTTGGGTAAGGTACGGTGAATGAATCGTGGTGATAGCGCGCTTTCAGCGAGTCGCGAAGCTGCATTATGTGACCGATGGCGTCGTGCATCAGCTCAATGGCGTTCACGCCACGCGCCGGATCGCTGGAATGGCCAGACTGACCCAGCACGCGTACCGCCGTGGAGATATGACCTTTGTGCGCGCGAATTGGCTGCAGGGACGTTGGCTCACCGATGATGGCGCAATCCGGGCGAATTGCCGTATTTTCAGAGAAGTAGCGTGCGCCCGCCATGCTGGTCTCTTCATCGGCGGTGGCCAGAATGTAGAGCGGCTTTTTCAGCTGTTTCACATCGACATCACGTAGCGCATCGAGAATAAACGCGAAAAAACCTTTCATATCCGCCGTGCCCAACCCGTAGAGCTTATTGTCATGCTCGGTTAGGGTGAACGGATCCCGCGTCCAGCGTCCGTCGTCAAACGGCACGGTGTCGGTATGACCGGCGAGCAGCAAGCCACCCGCGCCGGTGCCAGTGCTTGCCAGCATGTTGAATTTATTGCGGGTGCCGGGGACCGGTTGTACCTCAACGCTGAAGCCTAAATCTTTGAACCAGTCCGCGAGCAGAGTGATTAAACCTGCATTGCTTTGATCGAGGGCTTCTTCGGTGGCGCTAATCGACGGTGTGGCAATCAGAGCGCGGTAAATCTCGATAAATGGCGGTAAATTGTTTTTCATTGTTGACACACCTCGGGTCATGATAGTATCAATATTCATGCAGTAATTGTGAATAAAAATACATTAACGTTGAGCGTAATAAAACCCACCAAGTGTAAGGTGAGGTGATAAAGGCTTAAACCTGGCAACCGAATATAAGAAGGTGAACAGCCCCGATGTTGAATACGCTGATTGTGGGCGCCAGTGGCTATGCTGGTGCAGAGCTTGTGACCTATGTAAATCGCCATCCTGATATGACCATAACCGCTTTGACTGTCTCAGCGCAAAGCAATGATGCAGGAAAATTAATCTCTGATTTACATCCGCAGTTAAAGGGCATTGTCGATTTGCCGTTGCAGCCCATGTCAGATATCAGCGAGTTTAGCGCAGGAGTGGACGTTGTGTTCCTCGCGACGGCCCATGAGGTGAGTCATGACCTGGCACCACAGTTTCTGAAAGCGGGCTGCGTGGTGTTCGACCTCTCAGGGGCGTTTCGTGTAAACGACGGTGCCTTCTATGAAAAATATTATGGCTTTACTCATCAGCATCCCGATCTGCTGGAGCTGGCGGTGTACGGTCTGGCGGAGTGGAGTGCTAGCAAACTAAAAGACGCGAATCTGATTGCCGTCCCAGGTTGCTATCCAACGGCGGCGCAGTTGTCGCTGAAACCGCTGATTGATGCTGATCTGCTTGATCTCAGCCAGTGGCCGGTGATTAACGCCACCAGCGGTGTGAGCGGTGCAGGACGTAAGGCCGCCATCTCGAACAGCTTCTGTGAAGTGAGCCTGCAACCGTATGGCGTGTTTACCCATCGCCATCAACCGGAAATTGCCACGCATTTGGGGGCTGAAGTGATTTTCACCCCGCATCTGGGCAACTTTCCGCGTGGGATCCTGGAAACCATCACCTGTCGCCTGAAACCGGGTGTGACCCATGTGCGGGTGGCGGAAGCTTTGCAGCAAGCCTACGGTGATAAACCGCTGGTGCGTTTATATGAGAAGGGTGTTCCGGCGTTGAAAAACGTGGTCGGCCTGCCGTTCTGTGATATCGGTTTTGCCGTGCAGGGTGAGCACCTGATTGTGGTCGCGACCGAAGATAATTTATTAAAGGGTGCGGCGGCACAGGCCATGCAGTGCGCAAATATCCGTTTCGGCTTTGCTGAAACGCAGTCTCTTATTTAAGGATGCAATGATGAATCCATTAATTATCAAGCTGGGCGGCGTTTTACTGGATAGCGAAGAGGCGCTGGAGCGTCTGTTTACCGCACTGGTCAATTATCGCGAGTTGCACCAGCGTCCGTTGGTCATTGTGCACGGCGGCGGCTGCGTGGTTGATGAGCTGATGAAAGGACTCAACCTGCCGGTGAAAAAGAAAAATGGTCTGCGCGTGACGCCTGCCGACCAGATCGACATCATCACCGGTGCTCTCGCAGGGACGGCAAATAAAACGCTGCTGGCGTGGGCGAAAAAACACCATATTGCCTCCGTTGGCCTGTATCTTGGCGATGGTGACAGTGTAAAAGTGACCCAGCTCGATGAAGCATTAGGTCACGTTGGACTGGCACAGCCGGGTTCGCCTAAGCTGATTAACACGCTGCTGGAAAACGGTTTTCTGCCGGTTGTCAGCTCGATTGGCGTAACGGAAGAAGGGCAATTAATGAACGTCAATGCCGATCAGGCGGCGACGGCGCTGGCGGCAACGCTGGGCGCGGATCTTATCCTGTTGTCTGACGTTAGCGGAATTCTGGATGGTAAAGGTCAGCGGATTGCCGAAATGACCGCCGCCAAAGCGGAACAGCTGATTGAACAGGGCATTATTACCGATGGCATGATTGTGAAGGTGAACGCGGCGCTGGATGCAGCTCGTACACTGGGACGTCCGGTGGATATCGCCTCCTGGCGTCATGCCGAACAACTTCCGGCACTGTTTAACGGCACGCCGATTGGTACACGTATTTTGGCGTAATGATATTGTAGGCCGGATCGCAGCATGCAATTCGGCGATGAAATTCAAGAAATTAAGGAAATTCGTTATGGCACTTTGGGGTGGGCGTTTTACACAGGCAGCAGATCAGCGGTTCAAACAGTTCAACGACTCGTTGCGTTTTGACTACCGCCTGGCAGAACAGGATATTGTCGGCTCTGTGGCCTGGTCCAAAGCGTTGGTAACGGTTGGTGTACTGACAGCCGATGAACAGCTACAGCTGGAAGAGGCGCTGAACAATCTGCTGGAAGAGGTGCGCCTCGACCCACAGCAGATCCTGCAGAGCGATGCGGAAGATATTCACAGTTGGGTAGAAGGTAAGCTCATCGAAAAAGTCGGTCAGCTGGGTAAAAAACTGCATACCGGACGTAGCCGCAATGATCAGGTGGCAACCGACCTTAAACTGTGGTGCAAAGACACGGTGCTTGAGTTGCTGTCTGCTAACCGTCAGTTGCAAAGTGCGCTGGTCGATACCGCGCAAAATAACCAGGACGCCGTCATGCCGGGCTACACTCACCTGCAGCGTGCGCAGCCGGTGACATTTGCACACTGGTGTCTGGCTTATGTCGAAATGTTGGCACGTGATGAGAGCCGCCTGCAGGATGCGCTTAAGCGCCTGGATGTTAGCCCGTTAGGCTGCGGTGCGCTGGCCGGTACGGCGTATGAAATCGATCGTGAGCAACTGGCCGGTTGGCTGGGCTTTGCCTCGGCAACCCGCAACAGTCTGGACAGCGTGTCCGATCGTGACCACGTGCTGGAGTTACTCTCTGACGCCTCTATCGGTATGGTGCACCTGTCGCGCTTCGCTGAAGATCTGATTTTCTTCAATACCGGTGAAGCCGGTTTTGTGGAGTTGTCCGATCGCGTAACGTCCGGTTCATCATTAATGCCGCAGAAGAAAAATCCGGATGCGCTGGAGCTGATCCGTGGCAAATGTGGCCGCGTACAAGGCGCGCTGACCGGCATGATGATGACGCTGAAAGGGCTGCCGCTGGCGTATAACAAAGATATGCAGGAAGACAAAGAAGGGGTATTCGACGCGCTTGATACCTGGCTGGACTGCCTGCATATGGCGGCACTGGTGCTGGATGGTATTCAGGTGAAACGTCCACGTTGTCAGGAAGCTGCGCAGCAGGGCTATGCCAACGCCACTGAGTTGGCAGATTATCTGGTGGCCAAAGGGGTTCCTTTCCGTGAAGCGCACCATATCGTGGGCGAAGCGGTGGTCGAGGCCATTCGTCAGGGCAAACCGCTGGAAGCACTTTCACTGACTGATTTGCAAAAATTCAGCGCGGTGATTGGCGATGACGTCTACCCGATCCTCTCATTGCAGTCGTGCCTTGATAAGCGTGCGGCAAAAGGTGGCGTTTCACCGCAGCAGGTCGCGCAGGCGATCGATTACGCGAAGGCTCGTCTGGCATAAATTGAGTGGTAATGATTCGAGCCTGGCATCACGCCAGGCTTTTTTATGCAAAAAAAAAGCGGACCACAGGGTCCGCAAAAGTTCACGTTGGCTTTAGTTATTTCGAGTATTAGAACGGACAGTAGCTTCAAGGGTTAAAGGGGTACCGTTCCGTTTCTGTGGTGCATTATTAAACAGAATGCTTGATAGGGATAATCGTTCGTTGCTATGCTACCTATCGCTGCGAACTATCGTGGCAATGGAGGATGAATAATGAATATTCGTGATCTTGAATACCTGGTAGCACTGGCCGAACATCGTCACTTCCGACGAGCGGCAGACTCCTGTCACGTCAGCCAGCCAACGCTGAGTGGGCAAATCCGCAAACTCGAAGATGAGCTTGGCGTTATGCTGCTGGAGCGTACGAGTCGTAAAGTGCTGTTCACTCAGGCAGGTTTGCTGCTGGTGGATCAGGCGCGTACTGTGCTGCGCGAGGTCAAAGTGCTCAAGGAGATGGCAAGCCAACAGGGTGAGGCAATGTCTGGCCCGCTGCATATTGGTTTGATCCCAACAGTAGGACCTTACCTGCTGCCGCATATTATTCCCATGTTGCACCAGACCTTCCCGAAACTGGAAATGTACTTGCATGAAGCCCAAACGCATCAGCTGCTGGCGCAACTGGACAGCGGCAAACTCGACTGCGTGATTCTGGCGCTGGTGAAAGAGAGTGAAGCGTTTATCGAAGTACCGTTGTTTGATGAGCCGATGATGTTGGCGATCTATGAAGATCACCCATGGGCAAACCGCGACCGTGTACCGATGTCCGATCTTGCAGGTGAAAAACTGTTAATGCTGGAAGATGGTCACTGTTTGCGTGACCAGGCGATGGGATTCTGTTTTGAAGCCGGTGCTGATGAAGATACCCATTTCCGGGCAACCAGTCTGGAAACGCTGCGCAACATGGTGGCTGCAGGCAGTGGGATTACTTTACTGCCCGCGCTGGCTGTACCACCGGAGCGTAATCGTGACGGTGTGGTCTATGTGCCGTGCATTAAGCCTGAACCGCGTCGAACCATTGGTCTGGTGTACCGTCCGGGTTCGCCGCTGCGCAGCCGTTATGAACAGCTGGCAGAGGCCATCCGTGGTGCAATGGATGGCCATTTCGACAGCGCGTTAAAACAGGCGGTTTAAGCCGTTCAGCGCAGCTACCCGATAGGCTTCCGCCATGGTTGGGTAGTTAAAGGTGGTGTTAACGAAGTACTCTATGGTGTTACCACCACCTTTTTGCTCCATTATCGCCTGACCGATATGAATAATTTCGGCTGCGCGTTCGCCAAAGCAGTGGATCCCTAAAATCTCTTTGGTCTCCCGATGGAACAGGATCTTCAGCGTTCCGACACTCATCCCGACGATTTGTGCGCGAGCCAGATGTTTAAACTGAGCGCGGCCGACTTCGTAAGGGACTTTCATTGACGTCAGTTGCTGTTCAGTTTTACCGACGGAGCTGATTTCAGGAATGGTGTAAATTCCGGTCGGAATATCTTCGATCAGGTGCGCGGTGGCTTCACCTTTAACCAGTGCCTGAGCAGCGATACGGCCCTGATCGTAAGCTGCGGAGGCAAGGCTCGGATAACCGATCACATCCCCTACGGCATACACATGCGGCAGCGCCGTCTGGTACATGCTGTTCACTTTTAGCTGGCCGCGGCTGTCCGTCTTCAGGCCAATATTCTCCAGCGCTAACGAATCGGTGTTACCGGTACGACCGTTGGCATACAGCAGGCAATCGGCTTTCAGTTTTTTCCCGGATTTCAGGTGCATGATGACGCCATCATCGCAGCCTTCAATCTTCTCATACTCTTCGTTATGGCGAATAACCACGCCACTGTTCCAGAAGTGATAAGAGAGCGAGTCGGACATCTCCTGATCGAGGAAAGCCAACAGACGGTCGCGGGTGTTGATTAAATCAACTTTAACGTCCATTCCACGGAAGATCGATGCATATTCACAGCCAATTACGCCCGCACCATAGATCAGAACGTGGCGGGGTTCATGATGCAGACTGAGAATGGAATCGCTGTCGTAAACGCGCGGGTGTGAAAAATCGACATCAGTCGGGTGGTAGGGGCGCGAGCCGCAGGCAATGACAAATTTATCTGCCGTGAGCGTTTCCACGGTACCGTCGTGGCACTCCAGAGCAATGGTGTGTTCGTCAACAAAACGGGCATTGCCCTGCAAAATTTCGCAATGATTACGCTCATAAAACCCTTGCCGCATGCGCGTTTGCTGATTAATGACGTTATCGGCATGGTTAAGAATATCGGCAAAAGAAGAGCGCAGGAGTCGGGAATGATCGCTGTAGAGTGGGTTCTGATTGAATTCAATGATACGGCTGACTGCGTGGCGGAGCGCTTTAGACGGGATTGTGCCCCAGTGGGTACAGCCTCCGCCGACGTTATGATAGCGCTCAATAACGGCGACGCGCGCTCCTTGCTTAACCAGACCCATTGCAGCGCCTTCGCCGCCGGGGCCGGAACCTATTACTATTGCATCGTAATCGTAGGAATGTGACATGGTCAGGCTTACCTGTTCTTATACATAAAAGCAACAGAATAGTAACATCGTTGTTGGGATAACCCAATTATCGTTGTGCTTTTTTGCGAAGTCGAAGCACAAACTGCGCGTAAACAATCATTCACAAAGCCATGCCAACCACCTAATCTCTGGTATAGTGCCAGCAAGGTATAAGGAAGGATTCAGACATCGTGATGGGCGTTAGAGCGCAACAAAAAGAAAAAACCCGGCGTTCGCTGGTCGAAGCTGCATTTAGTCAATTGAGCGCAGAGCGAAGTTTTGCCAGCCTCAGTTTACGAGAAGTTGCTCGTGAAGCGGGCATTGCGCCAACCTCATTTTATCGCCATTTTCGCGATGTGGATGAACTCGGCCTGACGATGGTGGATGAGAGTGGCCTGATGCTACGCCAGTTGATGCGCCAGGCGCGTCAACGCATCGCCAAGGGCGGCAGTGTGATCCGCACCTCGGTCTCAACATTTATGGAGTTCATCGGCAACAATCCTAACGCCTTCCGTTTATTATTGCGCGAGCGGTCTGGAACCTCCGCGGCGTTTCGTGCCGCAGTGGCTCGCGAAATTCAGCATTTTATTGCGGAACTTGCGGACTATCTGGAACTCGAAAACCATATGCCTCGTGCGTTTACTGAAGCACAAGCCGAAGCCATGGTGACGATTGTTTTCAGTGCGGGGGCAGAAGCGCTGGATGTTGGCGCCGAACAGCGTCGACAACTGGAAGAGCGGCTGGTATTGCAATTGCGCATGATCGCCAAAGGCGCATTTTACTGGTATCGCCGCGAACAAGAGAAGATGACGCATCACTCCGAGTAACGAGAAGGACGAGCAATGAAACAGTCAGGTCAAGATAAAGGTACGCTGCTGCTGGCGCTAGTTGCTGGCTTATCGATCAATGGCACATTTGCGGCGCTGTTTAGCTCCATTGTGCCATTCTCCGTATTCCCGATTATTTCGCTGGTGCTGACAGTTTACTGTCTGCATCAACGTTACCAGAATCGCACCATGCCTGTGGGATTACCGGGCCTGGCTGCCGCCTGTTTTATCCTCGGCGTTCTGTTATACAGCACAGTGGTGCGCGCGGAATACCCGGATATCGGCTCTAACTTCTTCCCGGCTGTACTGTCGGTAATTCTGGTGTTCTGGATCGGCTTTAAGGTGCGTAACCGTAAGCAGGAAATTGCGGAATAACGTGAAGTAGCCGGATGGCGTCGTAAACGCAGGATCCGGCCTATAAAAAATCACTTCGCGGTCAGTAACACCCCGCACTCCATATGGTGCGTATACGGGAACTGATCGAACAGCGCCAGACGTGACACATTGTGCGTCTGGCTCAACGTTTCCAGATTCTTACACAGCGTCTCCGGGTTGCAGGAGATGTACAGAATATGCGGATACGCCTGCACCATTTTCTCCGTTTCGCTGTCCAGGCCGCTGCGCGGTGGGTCAACGAAAATGGTTTCACACTGGTAACTCTTCAGATCGATGCCCTGCAAACGGTTGAACTCACGTACGCCGTTCATCGCTTGAGTGAACTCTTCGGCCGCCATGCGAATAATTTGTACATTATCAATATTGTTAGCCGCAATGTTGTACTGTGCTGCAGCAACGGATGGCTTGGCGATTTCGGTAGCCAATACGCGGTTGAAGTTCTGCGCCAGCGCTAGCGAGAAGTTGCCGTTACCGCAGTACAGCTCAAGCAGATCGCCTTGTGAACCTTTGGTGACATCAATCGCCCATTCCAGCATCTGAATATTCATGGCGGCATTCGGCTGCGTGAAGCTGTTCTCAACCTGGCGGTAGATAATCTCTTTACCCGCGACCGGCAATCGTTCGTCGATATAATCCTGATCCAATTCGATTTTGGTTTTGGTCGCCCGACCAATCAGATGCACGTTCAGATTCTTCGCACGCAGTGCATCCCGCAGCGCCTCGGCTTCCTGACGCCATTCGTCATCCAGCCTTTTATGGTACAGCATTGATATTACCGCCTGACCACTCAGGGTAGTGAGGTAATCAATCTGGAACAGTTTGTGGCGCAGGACGTGGTTATTGCGAACGCCTTCGATCATCGCCGTCATCAGCGTGTTGATGAGTTCGCTGGCTGCCGGAAAACTGTCGACGCGAATACGACTTTTGGTCTGGCTTTCGAACATGATGTGGTACAGGTCATCACCGTCGTGCCACAAACGGAACTCGGCGCGCATACGGTAATGGCTGACCGGCGAGCGAAACACTTCCGGAGCCCGATCAGTAAATGGCGTCATTAAGCTCTGCAAACGTGCCACTTTTTCGTCTAGCTGCGCGTCATACTGTTCTGTCGGAAGGTGTTCGGGGGTCATGATGCATCCTGAAAAATAAAAGTACGCGGGGATTGTAGGGATTGCTCAGTAGATGTCCAGTTATTGATGATTTCCGATATTGTGATGTGCGGTCTGGACAGTAGGTTGTAACAGACGGTAGCATCCGCGTTCCGGTCCTGTGAGTTAAAAGGGAATCCAGTGTAAATCTGGAGCTGACGCGCAGCGGTAAGGAAAGGTGAGATGAGAGCGTAAGCAGACACTGCCTGTGGGTGGGAAGTCTTCATTTCTTTTTATTCTATATCCTGAATAACCTTCCAAGCCCGAAGACCTGCCGGCTAACGTCGCATCTGGTTTTCATCATCGCGTACTATCGGTGGGACCTGCGGCATCCTTCTTATATTGTGGATGCTTTACAATGATTAAAAAATCATTGCTGCTGACGGCACTTTCCGTCGCGGCATTTTCTAGTTGGGCGCAGGACGCTAGCCTGGATACACTCGTCGTCACTGCGAACCGTTTTCAGCAGCCCCTTAGTGCCGTTCTTGCCCCCATTACTGTTGTTACGCGCCAGGATATCGATCGCTGGCAATCCACCTCTGTGAATGACGTTCTGCGTCGGCTGCCGGGTGTCGATATCGCGCAAAGCGGCGGTATGGGACAGAACTCGTCTATTTTTATTCGTGGGACCAATGCCAGCCATGTGCTGGTGCTGATTGACGGCGTGCGCCTGAACTTAGCGGGGGTGAGCGGCTCAGCCGATCTCAGCCAGTTCCCGGTATCACTGGTGCAACGTATAGAATACATTCGCGGGCCGCGTTCCGCTGTTTATGGTTCTGATGCGATTGGCGGTGTGGTGAATATCATTACCACGCGAGAAAAGCCGGGGACGGAATTGACCGCCGGTATGGGCAGTAATGGTTATCAGAATTACGATGTCTCAACCCAACAACAGTTAGGCGAGAATACGCGCGTTACGCTGATGGGGGATTATGCCTATACCAAAGGTTTTGATGTTGTCGCCTACGGCAGCACCGGTTCTCAGGCGCAGCCCGACAAAGATGGTTTCTTAAGTAAGACACTGTATGGCGCACTGGAACACAACTTCTCCGACACATGGAGCGGGTTTGTTCGTGGCTATGGCTATGATAACCGCACCAATTATGACTCCTACTATTCCCCCGGCTCGGCGCTTCTCGATACCCGCAAGCTCTACAGCCAGAGTTGGGATGCAGGGCTGCGTTTTAATGGCGAGCAAATCCAGTCGCAGCTGGTTTCCAGCTACAGCCACAGCAAAGACTACAACTATGATCCGGATTATGGCCGCTACGACTCCTCAGCAACCCTGGATGAGATGAAGCAATATAATGTTCAGTGGTCAAACAGCATGGTGGTGGGCCACGGTAACGTTGGCGCAGGCGTTGACTGGCAAAAGCAAACCACAGAGCCTGGCACCGGGTATGTCACGGACGGTTACGATCAGCGTAACACGGGCCTCTATCTGACCGGATTGCAACAGCTTGGCGACTTCACCTTTGAAGGTGCGGCGCGTAGCGACGACAACTCCGAGTTTGGTCGTCATGGAACATGGCAAACCAGCGCCGGATGGGCGTTTATTGACGGTTATCGCTTTATTGCGTCTTACGGCACATCTTACAAAGCGCCTAATCTCGGGCAACTCCATGGCTATTATGGCAATTCGAACCTGGATCCCGAAGAGAGCAAGCAATGGGAAGGGGCATTTGAAGGTTTAACGGCGGGCGTGAACTGGCGCGTGTCAGGGTATCGTAATGATATCGATGACATGATCGATTACGACCCGCATACCGAGAAATACTTTAACGAAGGCAAAGTCCGTATTAAAGGCGTTGAAGCGACGGCGAATTTCGATACCGGTCCGCTGGCGCACACGCTGAGCTACGATTATGTCGATTCGCGCAATGCGATTACGGACAAGCCGCTGGCGCGTCGTTCCAAACAGCAGGTGAAGTATCAGCTCGACTGGCAGGTTTATGATTTTGACTGGGGCCTGACGTATCACTATCTGGGAACGCGTTATGACACGGACTACGTTACCTACCAGCCGGTAAAAATGGGAGGGGTTAGTTTGTGGGATCTGGCAGTATCATATCCAATCACCTCACAGCTGACAGTTCGTGGTAAAATCGCCAACCTGTTCGATAAAGATTACGAGACAGTTTATGGCTACGAAACTGCAGGACGGGAATACACCTTGTCTGGCAGCTACACCTTCTGATCCACGTCCCACCGTGCTGGTGTTTGATTCCGGCGTCGGTGGGTTGTCGGTCTACAACGAGATCCGGAATCTCTTGCCGGATCTCCACTATATATACGCTTTCGATAACGTCGCCTTTCCTTATGGAGAGAAAAGCGAGGAATTTATTGTCGGGCGTGTTGTTGAGATTGTGACTGCGGTCCAGCAGCGCTATCCCCTCTCTCTTGCGGTTATCGCGTGTAATACGGCAAGCACGGTGTCGCTCCCTGCGTTACGGGAGAAATTTGCCTTTCCGGTGGTAGGCGTGGTGCCTGCTATTAAACCAGCGGCGCGACTCACGGCGAATGGTGTTGTGGGGCTGCTGGCTACGCGTGCAACGGTGAAGCGTTCATATACTCATGAGCTGATCGCGCGGTTTGCAAACGAATGTCAGATAGCGCTGTTGGGTTCCGCCGAGCTGGTGGAACTGGCGGAAGCGAAGCTGCATGGCGAAACAGTTTCTCTGGAAGAGCTGCGCCGTATTCTGCGCCCGTGGTTGCGGATGTCGGAACCACCTGACACGGTGGTGCTTGGGTGCACTCATTTTCCTCTATTGCAGGAAGAGCTTTTACAGGTTCTGCCTGAAGGGACGCGACTGGTGGATTCCGGTGCCGCGATTGCGCGTCGTACGGCCTGGTTGTTAGAACATGAAGCGCCTGATGCGAAATCACCTGACGAGAACATCGCCTTCTGTATGGCAATGACCACTGAAGCTGAACAGTTATTGCCCGTTCTACAGCGTTATGGCTTCAAAACGCTCGAAAAACTGGCAGTTTAATCAGTTTTGCTGGAAAAATACGCACTTGGAAAGTTATTTTAAATTTCCGCTTGTCAGCCTGAAATAACTCCCTATAATGCGCCTCCACTGACACGGAACAACGGATTACACGCCGCCGGGTCAGCGGGGTTCCACTGAGAACCTTGCAGAGAAAAGCAGAAATAATTGCTTGACTCTGAATGAGGAAAACGTATTATACGGGACCTCGCAACGGTGAGCGAAAGCCGCGTTGCACTGCTCTTTAACAATTTATCAGACAATCTGTGTGGGCACTCGAAGATACGGATTCTTAACGTCGCAAGACGAAAAATGAATACCAAGTCTCTGAGTGAACATACGTAATTCATTACGAAGTTTAATTCACGAGCATCAAACTTAAATTGAAGAGTTTGATCATGGCTCAGATTGAACGCTGGCGGCAGGCCTAACACATGCAAGTCGAACGGTAGCACAGAGAGCTTGCTCTCGGGTGACGAGTGGCGGACGGGTGAGTAATGTCTGGGAAACTGCCCGATGGAGGGGGATAACTACTGGAAACGGTAGCTAATACCGCATAACGTCGCAAGACCAAAGAGGGGGACCTTCGGGCCTCTTGCCATCGGATGTGCCCAGATGGGATTAGCTAGTAGGTGGGGTAACGGCTCACCTAGGCGACGATCCCTAGCTGGTCTGAGAGGATGACCAGCCACACTGGAACTGAGACACGGTCCAGACTCCTACGGGAGGCAGCAGTGGGGAATATTGCACAATGGGCGCAAGCCTGATGCAGCCATGCCGCGTGTATGAAGAAGGCCTTCGGGTTGTAAAGTACTTTCAGCGAGGAGGAAGGTGTTGTGGTTAATAACCGCAGCAATTGACGTTACTCGCAGAAGAAGCACCGGCTAACTCCGTGCCAGCAGCCGCGGTAATACGGAGGGTGCAAGCGTTAATCGGAATTACTGGGCGTAAAGCGCACGCAGGCGGTCTGTCAAGTCGGATGTGAAATCCCCGGGCTCAACCTGGGAACTGCATCCGAAACTGGCAGGCTAGAGTCTTGTAGAGGGGGGTAGAATTCCAGGTGTAGCGGTGAAATGCGTAGAGATCTGGAGGAATACCGGTGGCGAAGGCGGCCCCCTGGACAAAGACTGACGCTCAGGTGCGAAAGCGTGGGGAGCAAACAGGATTAGATACCCTGGTAGTCCACGCCGTAAACGATGTCGACTTGGAGGTTGTTCCCTTGAGGAGTGGCTTCCGGAGCTAACGCGTTAAGTCGACCGCCTGGGGAGTACGGCCGCAAGGTTAAAACTCAAATGAATTGACGGGGGCCCGCACAAGCGGTGGAGCATGTGGTTTAATTCGATGCAACGCGAAGAACCTTACCTACTCTTGACATCCACGGAACTTTTCAGAGATGAATTGGTGCCTTCGGGAACCGTGAGACAGGTGCTGCATGGCTGTCGTCAGCTCGTGTTGTGAAATGTTGGGTTAAGTCCCGCAACGAGCGCAACCCTTATCCTTTGTTGCCAGCGGTTCGGCCGGGAACTCAAAGGAGACTGCCAGTGATAAACTGGAGGAAGGTGGGGATGACGTCAAGTCATCATGGCCCTTACGAGTAGGGCTACACACGTGCTACAATGGCATATACAAAGAGAAGCGACCTCGCGAGAGCAAGCGGACCTCATAAAGTATGTCGTAGTCCGGATTGGAGTCTGCAACTCGACTCCATGAAGTCGGAATCGCTAGTAATCGTAGATCAGAATGCTACGGTGAATACGTTCCCGGGCCTTGTACACACCGCCCGTCACACCATGGGAGTGGGTTGCAAAAGAAGTAGGTAGCTTAACCTTCGGGAGGGCGCTTACCACTTTGTGATTCATGACTGGGGTGAAGTCGTAACAAGGTAACCGTAGGGGAACCTGCGGTTGGATCACCTCCTTACCTTAAAGAAACGTTCTTTGTAGTGCTCACACAGATTGTCTGATGAAAAATTAGCAGTAAAAATCTCTGCAGGCTTGTAGCTCAGGTGGTTAGAGCGCACCCCTGATAAGGGTGAGGTCGGTGGTTCAAGTCCACTCAGGCCTACCAAAATCCTTTCATAAAGGATGAGCGGTACAGAGAACAGTTTTACGATGGGGTTATAGCTCAGCTGGGAGAGCGCCTGCCTTGCACGCAGGAGGTCTGCGGTTCGATCCCGCATAGCTCCACCATCCTTTACTGCAAAAACACAAGAAAACTTCAGAGTGTACCTGAAAAGGTTCACTGCGAAGTTTTGCTCTTTAAAAATCTGGATCAAGCTGAAAATTGAAACGATACACTGTGTCTGTTCTCCGTAATAAGAACAGATAAGCGGTGTGTTCGAGTCTCTCAAATTTTCGCAAGTCGAAATGTTTTACGAAACATCTTCGGGTTGTGAGGTTAAGCGACTAAGCGTACACGGTGGATGCCCTGGCAGTCAGAGGCGATGAAGGACGTGCTAATCTGCGATAAGCGTCGGTAAGGTGATATGAACCGTTATAGCCGGCGATTTCCGAATGGGGAAACCCAGTGCAATTCGTTGCACTATCGTTAAGTAAATACATAGCTTAACGAAGCGAACCGGGGGAACTGAAACATCTAAGTACCCCGAGGAAAAGAAATCAACCGAGATTCCCCCAGTAGCGGCGAGCGAACGGGGAGCAGCCCAGAGTCTGAATCAGCATATGTGGTAGTGGAACGGTCTGGAAAGTCCGACGGTACAGGGTGATAGTCCCGTACACAAAATCACACATGCTGTGAACTCGAAGAGTAGGGCGGGACACGTGGTATCCTGTCTGAATATGGGGGGACCATCCTCCAAGGCTAAATACTCCTGACTGACCGATAGTGAACCAGTACCGTGAGGGAAAGGCGAAAAGAACCCCGGCGAGGGGAGTGAAAAAGAACCTGAAACCGTGTACGTACAAGCAGTGGGAGCCTTGATTTATCAGGGTGACTGCGTACCTTTTGTATAATGGGTCAGCGACTTATATTCTGTAGCAAGGTTAACCGTATAGGGGAGCCGAAGGGAAACCGAGTCTTAACTGGGCGTTAAGTTGCAGGGTATAGACCCGAAACCCGGTGATCTAGCCATGGGCAGGTTGAAGGTTGGGTAACACTAACTGGAGGACCGAACCGACTAATGTTGAAAAATTAGCGGATGACTTGTGGCTGGGGGTGAAAGGCCAATCAAACCGGGAGATAGCTGGTTCTCCCCGAAAGCTATTTAGGTAGCGCCTCGTGAACTCATCTTCGGGGGTAGAGCACTGTTTCGGCTAGGGGGTCATCCCGACTTACCAACCCGATGCAAACTACGAATACCGAAGAATGTTATCACGGGAGACACACGGCGGGTGCTAACGTCCGTCGTGAAGAGGGAAACAACCCAGACCGCCAGCTAAGGTCCCAAAGTCACAGTTAAGTGGGAAACGATGTGGGAAGGCACAGACAGCCAGGATGTTGGCTTAGAAGCAGCCATCATTTAAAGAAAGCGTAATAGCTCACTGGTCGAGTCGGCCTGCGCGGAAGATGTAACGGGGCTAAACTGTGCACCGAAGCTGCGGCAGCGACACTATGTGTTGTTGGGTAGGGGAGCGTTCTGTAAGCCGTTGAAGGTGGCCTGTGAGGGTTGCTGGAGGTATCAGAAGTGCGAATGCTGACATAAGTAACGATAATGCGGGTGAAAAACCCGCACGCCGGAAGACCAAGGGTTCCTGTCCAACGTTAATCGGGGCAGGGTGAGTCGACCCCTAAGGCGAGGCCGAAAGGCGTAGTCGATGGGAAACAGGTTAATATTCCTGTACTTGGTGTTACTGCGAAGGGGGGACGGAGAAGGCTATGTTAGCCGGGCGACGGTTGTCCCGGTTTAAGCATGTAGGCGGAGAGTTTAGGTAAATCCGGACTCTTATTAAACGCTGAGGTGTGATGACGAGGCACTACGGTGCTGAAGTAACAAATGCCCTGCTTCCAGGAAAAGCCTCTAAGCATCAGGTAACACAAAATCGTACCCCAAACCGACACAGGTGGTCAGGTAGAGAATACCAAGGCGCTTGAGAGAACTCGGGTGAAGGAACTAGGCAAAATGGTGCCGTAACTTCGGGAGAAGGCACGCTGATACCAGGTGAAGCGACTTGCTCGTGGAGCTGAAATCAGTCGAAGATACCAGCTGGCTGCAACTGTTTATTAAAAACACAGCACTGTGCAAACACGAAAGTGGACGTATACGGTGTGACGCCTGCCCGGTGCCGGAAGGTTAATTGATGGGGTTATCCGTAAGGAGAAGCTCTTGATCGAAGCCCCGGTAAACGGCGGCCGTAACTATAACGGTCCTAAGGTAGCGAAATTCCTTGTCGGGTAAGTTCCGACCTGCACGAATGGCGTAATGATGGCCAGGCTGTCTCCACCCGAGACTCAGTGAAATTGAACTCGCTGTGAAGATGCAGTGTACCCGCGGCAAGACGGAAAGACCCCGTGAACCTTTACTATAGCTTGACACTGAACACTGGTCCTTGATGTGTAGGATAGGTGGGAGGCTTTGAAGTGTGGACGCCAGTCTGCATGGAGCCAACCTTGAAATACCACCCTTTAATGGCTGGTGTTCTAACGTAGACCCGTGATCCGGGTTGCGGACAGTGTCTGGTGGGTAGTTTGACTGGGGCGGTCTCCTCCTAAAGAGTAACGGAGGAGCACGAAGGTTAGCTAATCCTGGTCGGACATCAGGAGGTTAGTGCAAAGGCATAAGCTAGCTTGACTGCGAGAGTGACGGCTCGAGCAGGTGCGAAAGCAGGTCTTAGTGATCCGGTGGTTCTGAATGGAAGGGCCATCGCTCAACGGATAAAAGGTACTCCGGGGATAACAGGCTGATACCGCCCAAGAGTTCATATCGACGGCGGTGTTTGGCACCTCGATGTCGGCTCATCACATCCTGGGGCTGAAGTAGGTCCCAAGGGTATGGCTGTTCGCCATTTAAAGTGGTACGCGAGCTGGGTTTAGAACGTCGTGAGACAGTTCGGTCCCTATCTGCCGTGGGCGCTGGAGAATTGAGGGGGGCTGCTCCTAGTACGAGAGGACCGGAGTGGACGCATCACTGGTGTTCGGGTTGTCATGCCAATGGCATTGCCCGGTAGCTAAATGCGGAAAAGATAAGTGCTGAAAGCATCTAAGCACGAAACTTGCCCCGAGATGAGTTCTCCCTGACTCCTTGAGAGTCCTGAAGGAACGTTGAAGACTACGACGTTGATAGGTCGGGTGTGTAAGTGTAGCGATACATTGAGCTAACCGATACTAATGAACCGTGAGGCTTAACCTTACAACGCCAAAGGTGTTTTGGTGAAGAGACACAATATTCGGCTTGATACAGATAACATCAGAACGCAAAAGCGGTCTGATAAACAGAATTTGCCTGGCGGCTGTAGCGCGGTGGTCCCACCTGACCCCATGCCGAACTCAGAAGTGAAACGCCGTAGCGCCGATGGTAGTGTGGGGTCTCCCCATGCGAGAGTAGGGAACTGCCAGGCATCAAACGAGTGAAGAAGCCCATCCTGACGGATGGGCTTTTTTGCGTCTGTATTCTAGGGCATGCAGCGCCATCAGGCACAATGCGATCCCACTCTTCCATAACACAAGCCATCCTGCGGCATATGCGGTAAACTAAGCGCGATTTTGCATCAGGAAAGCGTCTATGAATCACTCCCTTAAAGCCTGGAACACCTTCGGTATCGATCAGTATGCTAATGAACTTGTCTACGCCGAAAATGAGCAACAACTACTGAATGCCTGGCAATCAGCTAAAGCAGTAAATCATCCAGTTTTGATTCTGGGCGAGGGGAGTAACGTCCTGTTTCTTGATGCCTTCCATGGAACGGTGATCGCTAACCGTATTAAGGGCATTGAGATTACAGAACAACCTGATGCGTGGCATTTGCACGTAGGCGCGGGTGAAAACTGGCATCACCTGGTGCAGTACACGCTACAGTTGGGTATGCCAGGGCTGGAAAACCTGGCGCTAATCCCAGGTTGTGTCGGCTCATCGCCTATCCAAAATATTGGTGCTTACGGTGTAGAGCTGCAACGTGTCTGTGAATATGTAGACTGTGTTGAACTGACTACGGGTAAGCATTTACGCGTCACTGCCGCAGATTGCCGTTTCGGTTATCGCGATAGCATCTTCAAACATGAGTATCAGGATCGCTTTGCAATTGTCGCGGTTGGGCTACGTCTACCAAAGCAATGGCAGCCGGTGCTGACTTACGGTGACTTAACGCGCCTGGATCCTTCGACGGTGACACCACAGCAGGTTTTTGATGCCGTTTGCCATATGCGAACAACAAAACTCCCCGATCCAAAAGTACAGGGCAACGCGGGAAGCTTCTTTAAAAATCCGGTTGTTACTGCACATATTGCGCAGGAACTTCTGGATAAATTCCCGACCGCGCCTCATTACCCTCAGAAAGAGGGTTCGGTGAAACTGGCAGCTGGTTGGCTTATCGATCAATGTCAGCTAAAGGGGGCGAGTATTGGTGGTGCTGCGGTACATCAACAGCAGGCGTTGGTACTCATTAATGCCGACAATGCGACAAGTCAGGATGTGGTACAACTTGCGCATCATGTACGGCAAAAAGTGGGTGAGAAATTTAACGTCTGGCTCGAGCCAGAAGTGAGATTTATTGGCCAACAGGGGGAGGTGAATGCCGTGGAGATCATTGCATGAAGGATAATACCGTACCCTTGACGCTTATTTCATTACTGGCCGATGGTGAATTTCATTCAGGCGAACAGCTCGGTGAAAAGCTGGGAATGAGCCGCGCTGCTATCAACAAACACATCCAGACGCTACGTGACTGGGGTATTGATGTATTTACGGTTCCCGGTAAAGGATACAGTTTACCGGAACCCATCCAGCTCCTGGATTCATCAGTTATTCATTCTCAGCTGGATGGCGGAAATATTACTGTCCTACCGGTGATCGATTCGACCAATCAATATCTTTTGGATCGTATTGGTCAACTGGAATCAGGTGATGCCTGTATCGCTGAATATCAGCAGGCCGGACGTGGCCGTCGCGGGCGAAAATGGTTCTCTCCGTTTGGTGCTAACCTTTATCTCTCAATGTTCTGGCGTCTGGAGCAGGGACCGGCAGCCGCGATTGGCCTGAGCCTGGTCATTGGAATTGTAATGGCAGAAGTATTACGTGATCTGGGTGCCGATAAGGTGCGTGTGAAATGGCCCAACGATCTCTATCTGCTTGATCGTAAATTGGCGGGCATCCTGGTTGAACTTACCGGTAGAACAGGCGATGCCGCGCAAATTGTCATTGGCGCAGGCATTAATATGTCCATGCGACGTGTAGAAGAAAATGTGGTCAATCAGGGGTGGATTAACCTGCAAGAGGCAGGAATTAACATTGATCGCAATGCGCTTGCAGCCCGACTGATCCGCGAGTTGCGTGCAGCACTGGTGCTGTTTGAACAAGAAGGTCTAGCCCCTTATCTGTCCCGCTGGAAGAAACTGGATAACTTTATCAATCGTCCTGTTAAATTGATTATTGGCGATAAAGAAATATTCGGTGTATCCCGGGGAATAGATGCGCAAGGTGCGCTATTACTTGAACAGGATGGTGTGATAAAACCGTGGATGGGTGGAGAAATATCACTCCGAAGTGCAGAATAATAGAAGGGGGAGTGTTGCTCCCCCTTTTTTGTTTATTTCCGTAATCTGACTTGTTCAACGGCATGGTTGGCACTTTTGGTCATGATTAAGCTGGCTCGCTCACGCGTTGGTAAAATATTTTGTTTTAAATTCAGCCAGTTAATTTCTTTCCAAAGTGATGTGGCAGTATTGATCGCCTCATCTTCGGACAGTTTTGCGTAATTATGGAAATAAGAGTCGGGGTTGGTAAATGCCCCTTCCCGGAATTTCAGGAACCGATTGATATACCATGTCTGGAGTAATTCTTCTGGCGCATCAACGTAAATAGAGAAGTCAACGAAGTCAGAAACAAATACATGATGTGGATCGTGAGGGTAATCCATCCCGCTTTGTAATACATTCAATCCTTCGAGAATTAATATATCTGGCTGGGCGACGGTTTTGTCCCCATCAGGGATCACATCATAGATAAGATGTGAATAGACCGGCGCTGTGACGTTAGGAACGCCTGACTTGAGGTCGGAAACGAATTTGACCAGACGGTGCATATCATAGGACTGAGGAAAGCCTTTTTTCTTCATGAGTCCACGATCTTTCAACACCTGGTTAGGATGAAGAAAACCATCGGTAGTAATTAACTCAACCTTGCGATGCTCAGGCCAGCGGCTCAACAATGCCTGTAGGACGCGTGCAGTGGTACTTTTTCCTACCGCGACGCTGCCAGCAATACTGATGATATAAGGGATACGCTCGCCGTTAGTGCCTAAAAATTGCTCCAGAACAGCCTGACGACGCAGGTTTGAACTGATGTAAAAATTTAGCAAACGCGATAAGGGCAAATAAATCTCGGCAACTTCTTCCAGCGATAAATCTTCATTAATGCCTTTCAGACGAGCAATTTCTTCCTCGGTCAGGGTCATCGGCACGGAATCACGAAGCGCAGCCCACTGGTTGCGATCAAACTGTAGGTAAGGCGTCATTAACGCTTGCTCTTTTATACTCATACGCATGGTGTGGCTGTCATTGCTATATCAGGTCAGTCATAAAAACGAAATCATCCCCGGCACGCAATGGCACGTCACATTTCAGTTAATTTGGACAATGGGCAGGAGGGTAACACCAGATGGGAGGGAATAATAAGAAAAAATCATCCCCTGAAAAGCAATGTGACGGGTATTCCATATGTAAAAAGAGGTGCTTTGCGTCAGTCGGTATACATATGATGGTGCAAAACGCCTCCAGAGAGGGCGTGAGGCGTTGTAAGTTTGTACAGTTTGATGCGGAAATAGATTATTTATCGGCCTTATAGCGCAAATTGTGAGCGATAGAACATTTTATGCAATTTTTTAGTTGCATGAGGGCGCAGGTCTCCATAAAATGCGCGCTACTTGATGCCGACTTAGCTCAGTAGGTAGAGCAACTGACTTGTAATCAGTAGGTCACCAGTTCGATTCCGGTAGTCGGCACCATCAAGTCCGGTGGGGTTCCCGAGCGGCCAAAGGGAGCAGACTGTAAATCTGCCGTCACAGACTTCGAAGGTTCGAATCCTTCCCCCACCACCACTTTCTGGCAGCGTTATCGCCGCCTGGGTTGGTTAGAAAATTAGCCGACTCAAACAGAAAAGAGAGAAATCTCTTTTTTGTTACAGAAAGAACTGGGTAGCCGAGTTTCAGGATGCGGGCATCGTATAATGGCTATTACCTCAGCCTTCCAAGCTGATGATGCGGGTTCGATTCCCGCTGCCCGCTCCAGACGTGCTGATATGGCTCAGTTGGTAGAGCGCACCCTTGGTAAGGGTGAGGTCCCCAGTTCGACTCTGGGTATCAGCACCACTTCACTTCTCCTTCCCGTTTCTCTCTGTTTACTTTTAAAAGCATTCAACAGTTCAGGTATATTGCCTGGTTGATGTGGTGATATCACCGATTTATCCGTGTCTTAGAGGGACAATCGATGTCTAAAGAAAAATTTGAACGTACTAAACCGCACGTTAACGTCGGTACTATCGGCCACGTTGACCATGGTAAAACAACGCTGACTGCTGCAATCACTACCGTTCTGGCTAAAACCTACGGCGGTGCTGCTCGCGCATTCGATCAGATCGATAACGCGCCGGAAGAAAAAGCACGTGGTATCACCATCAACACTTCTCACGTTGAATATGACACCCCGACTCGCCACTACGCACACGTAGACTGCCCGGGCCACGCCGACTATGTTAAAAACATGATCACCGGTGCTGCGCAGATGGACGGCGCGATCCTGGTTGTTGCTGCGACTGACGGCCCGATGCCGCAGACTCGTGAGCACATCCTGCTGGGTCGTCAGGTTGGCGTTCCGTACATCATCGTGTTCCTGAACAAATGCGACATGGTTGATGACGAAGAGCTGCTGGAACTGGTAGAAATGGAAGTTCGTGAACTTCTGTCTCAGTACGATTTCCCGGGTGACGACACTCCGATCGTTCGTGGTTCTGCTCTGAAAGCGCTGGAAGGCGACGCAGAGTGGGAAGCGAAAATCATCGAACTGGCTGGCTTCCTGGATTCTTATATCCCGGAACCAGAGCGTGCGATTGACAAGCCGTTCCTGCTGCCTATCGAAGACGTATTCTCCATCTCCGGCCGTGGTACCGTTGTTACCGGTCGTGTAGAGCGCGGTATCGTTAAAGTTGGCGAAGAAGTTGAAATCGTTGGTATCAAAGAGACTGCTAAGTCTACCTGTACTGGCGTTGAAATGTTCCGCAAACTGCTGGACGAAGGCCGTGCTGGTGAGAACGTTGGTGTTCTGCTGCGTGGTATCAAACGTGAAGAAATCGAACGTGGTCAGGTACTGGCTAAGCCGGGCTCTATCAAGCCGCACACCAAGTTCGAATCTGAAGTTTACATTCTGTCCAAAGACGAAGGCGGCCGTCATACTCCGTTCTTCAAAGGCTACCGTCCTCAGTTCTACTTCCGTACTACTGACGTGACTGGTACCATCGAACTGCCAGAAGGCGTAGAGATGGTAATGCCGGGCGACAACATCAAAATGGTTGTTACCCTGATCCACCCAATCGCGATGGACGACGGTCTGCGTTTCGCAATCCGTGAAGGCGGTCGTACCGTTGGCGCGGGCGTTGTTGCCAAAGTAATGAGCTAATTGCTGATATTATTTGACGCAATGCGCAATAAAAGGGCATCATTTGATGCCCTTTTTATACGCTGTCGAACCAGAACCTGGCTCATCAGTGATTTTTTTTGCCATAATCATTGCTGAGACAGGCTCTGAAGAGGGCGTTTAGTCCGAAACGCACCAGAGCATTTCGGTTTGGATCGCCTCGCTTACTCGGGGTGAAAATGTTTGTAGAATACTTCTGACAGGTTGGTTTATGAGTGCGAATACCGAAGCTCAAGGAAGCGGGCGTGGCCTGGAAGCGATGAAGTGGGTTATTGTCGCTGTATTGCTGCTTGTAGCTATCGTGGGCAACTACCTTTATCGTGACATGATGCTGCCATTGCGTGCGTTGGCTGTAGTGATTCTGATTGCTGCAGCGGGTGGTGTCGCGCTGTTGACAACAAAAGGTAAAGCGACTGTTGCTTTTGCCCGTGAAGCGAGAACCGAAGTCCGTAAGGTCATTTGGCCGACTCGCCAGGAAACATTGCACACCACGTTGATTGTGGCTGCGGTTACCGCAGTTATGTCACTGATCCTGTGGGGACTGGATGGTATTCTGGTTCGCCTGGTATCCTTTATCACTGGCCTGAGGTTCTAAGATGTCTGAAGCCCCTAAAAAGCGCTGGTACGTCGTTCAGGCGTTTTCCGGTTTTGAAGGCCGCGTAGCCACATCGCTGCGTGAGTATATCAAGTTACAAAATATGGAAGAGCTGTTTGGCGAAGTCATGGTGCCGACCGAAGAAGTGGTCGAAATCCGTGGTGGCCAGCGTCGCAAAAGCGAACGTAAATTCTTCCCAGGCTACGTACTGGTCCAGATGGTCATGAATGATGCAAGCTGGCACCTGGTGCGCAGTGTACCGCGCGTGATGGGCTTCATCGGTGGTACTTCTGACCGTCCGGCACCAATCAGCGATAAAGAAGTTGATGCGATCATGAACCGTCTGCAGCAGGTTGGTGATAAGCCGCGTCCGAAAACAATGTTTGAGCCAGGTGAAATGGTCCGTGTTAGTGACGGTCCGTTTGCTGACTTTAACGGTGTGGTTGAAGAAGTGGATTACGAGAAGTCTCGTCTGAAGGTTTCCGTATCTATCTTCGGTCGTGCGACGCCGGTTGAGCTAGATTTTGCTCAGGTTGAGAAAGCCTAACACGTCGATCAAAAAAGCGACGATTTAATCGTTGCACAAGGCGCGAGATTGGAATACAATTTCGCGCCTTTTGTTTTTATGGACAGCATCCGTAAAACGAATTTTATCACGGGGAGCCTCCTTGAGGCGCTATAACCCAACTAGAGGAATTTAGAATGGCTAAGAAAGTCCAAGCCTATGTCAAGCTGCAGGTTGCAGCTGGTATGGCTAACCCGAGCCCGCCGGTAGGTCCAGCACTGGGTCAACAAGGCGTGAACATCATGGAATTCTGCAAAGCGTTCAACGCAAAAACTGAATCCCTGGAAAAAGGTCTGCCGATCCCGGTTGTTATCACCGTTTACGCTGACCGTTCATTCACTTTCGTTACCAAAACGCCTCCGGCAGCAGTTCTGCTGAAGAAAGCGGCTGGTATCAAGTCTGGTTCCGGTAAGCCGAACAAAGACAAAGTGGGTAAAATTTCCCGCGCTCAGTTGCAGGAAATCGCGCAGACCAAAGCTGCCGACATGACTGGTTCCGACATTGAAGCGATGACTCGCTCCATTGAAGGTACTGCACGTTCCATGGGCCTGGTAGTGGAGGATTAAGAAATGGCTAAACTGACCAAGCGTATGCGCGTGATCCGTGACAAAGTTGATGCAACTAAACAGTACGACATCAACGAAGCTATTGCTCTGCTGAAAGAGCTGGCCACTGCTAAATTCGTAGAAAGCGTGGACGTTGCCGTTAACCTCGGTATCGACGCTCGTAAATCTGACCAGAACGTACGTGGTGCAACTGTACTGCCGCACGGTACTGGCCGTTCCGTTCGCGTTGCCGTATTTACCCAGGGTGCAAACGCAGAAGCTGCTAAAGCTGCTGGCGCTGAACTGGTAGGTATGGAAGATCTGGCTGAGCAGATCAAAAAAGGCGAAATGAACTTTGACGTTGTTATTGCTTCCCCGGATGCAATGCGCGTTGTTGGCCAGCTGGGCCAGGTTCTGGGTCCGCGTGGCCTGATGCCAAACCCGAAAGTTGGTACTGTAACTCCTAACGTTGCTGAAGCAGTTAAGAACGCTAAAGCGGGTCAGGTTCGTTACCGTAACGACAAAAACGGCATCATCCACACTACCATCGGTAAAGTGGATTTTGACGCTGACAAACTGAAAGAAAACCTGGAATCTCTGCTGGTTGCGCTGAAAAAAGCAAAACCGACTCAGGCAAAAGGCGTGTACATCAAGAAAGTTAGCCTCTCCACCACCATGGGTGCTGGCGTTGCCGTTGATCAGTCCGGTCTGACTGCGACTGTGGCGAACTAATATTCGCCTTTACGTGGGCGGTGGATTTGTCTACAATTCTACCCCCACGTTTCTGCTAATAGCAGACGTATATCCGAGATATTCAGGCTGTAGCAAGGTGACAACTGAGTGAATCGCCGGGAGCATAGTTTACTATGTGACTGGTGTGAGCGAAGGCAGTCAACGCCTTTACAGATTGAATAACGACGGATAGACAAGATTTGTTCGTTGGAGCCTGGCCTATCCAGGCCTCCGTCGAAGACCGCAGGTGTTTCGTAAGAAGCTTAATGCCCTGCGTAGACGGTGACAGAACGCTAAGATTATTTCTGATACTCTGGCTTGTTTCTGCTCACCGTATTAAGACGCTCTGTCCGTTGGGAAGAGTGAAGTGAGTTCCGGAACATGAGTTCCGGCAAACATCCAGGAGCAAAGCTAATGGCTTTAAATCTTCAAGACAAACAAGCGATTGTTGCTGAAGTCAGCGAAGTAGCCAAAGGCGCGCTGTCTGCAGTAGTTGCGGATTCCCGTGGCGTTACTGTAGACAAAATGACTGAACTGCGTAAAGCAGGTCGCGAAGCCGGCGTATACATGCGTGTTGTTCGTAACACCCTGCTGCGCCGTGTTGTTGAAGGTACTCAGTTTGAGTGCCTGAAAGACGCGTTCGTTGGTCCGACCCTGATTGCATATTCTATGGAACACCCGGGCGCAGCTGCTCGTCTGTTCAAAGATTTCGCGAAAGCGAATGCAAAATTTGAGGTCAAAGCCGCAGCCTTTGAAGGTGAATTGATCCCGGCATCGCAAATCGATCGCCTGGCAACTCTGCCGACCTACGAAGAAGCAATTGCACGCCTGATGGCAACCATGAAAGAAGCTTCGGCTGGCAAACTGGTTCGCACTCTGGCTGCTGTTCGCGATGCGAAAGAAGCTGCTTAATCGCAGTTATCTTTATCAAGCATCTGCTTACGTATAAACTTATTCTGATTTTCAGGAACAATTTAAATGTCTATCACTAAAGATCAAATCATTGAAGCAGTATCCGCTATGTCCGTAATGGACGTTGTAGAACTGATTTCTGCAATGGAAGAAAAATTCGGTGTTTCTGCTGCTGCTGCTGTAGCTGTAGCTGCGGGCCCGGCTGAAGCTGCTGAAGAAAAAACTGAATTCGACGTGATTCTGAAAGGTATCGGCGCGAACAAAGTTGCAGTAATCAAAGCAGTACGTGGCGCAACTGGTCTGGGCCTGAAAGAAGCTAAAGACCTGGTAGAATCTGCTCCGGCCGCTCTGAAAGAAGGCGTGAGCAAAGATGACGCTGAAGCACTGAAAAAATCTCTGGAAGAAGCTGGCGCTGAAGTTGAAGTTAAATAAGCCAACTTTTCTGGTTGCAGCCTGAGAAATTAGGCTGATGGCTGGTGACTTTTTAGTCACCAGCCTTTTTGCGCTGTAAGGCGCCAGTAGCATTTCACACTGTTTGACTACTGCTGTGCCTTTCAATGTTTGTTTCTATCGACGCCTTAATAT
This sequence comes from Citrobacter tructae, assembly GCF_004684345.1. NCBI lineage: Bacteria > Pseudomonadati > Pseudomonadota > Gammaproteobacteria > Enterobacterales > Enterobacteriaceae > Citrobacter > Citrobacter tructae. The sequence continues at coordinate 3,154,696 of NZ_CP038469.1, read as the reverse complement.
ATTGCGACAGAGCATACGTTCTGTGTAAATCGCAACGAAATGGTTTAAGCGTGATAGCAACAGGCATTGCGGAAAGTATTCGATTTTCCGGTCAACAAAATAGTGTTGCACAAACTGTCCCTTCGTCGGACAGATGGGTCGACTTGTCAGCGAGCTGAGGAACCCTAATGGTTTACTCCTATACCGAGAAAAAACGTATTCGTAAGGATTTTGGTAAACGTCCGCAAGTGTTGGACATACCTTATCTCCTTTCTATCCAGCTTGACTCGTTTCAGAAGTTCATCGAGCAAGATCCTGAAGGGCAGTATGGTCTGGAAGCAGCTTTCCGTTCCGTTTTCCCTATTAAGAGCTATAGCGGTAATTCTGAGCTGCAGTACGTCAGCTACCGCCTTGGCGAACCGGTGTTTGACGTTCAGGAATGTCAGATCCGTGGCGTGACCTATTCCGCACCGCTGCGCGTAAAACTGCGTCTGGTGATCTACGAGCGCGAAGCGCCGGAAGGCACCGTAAAAGACATTAAAGAACAAGAAGTCTACATGGGTGAAATCCCGCTCATGACGGACAACGGTACCTTTGTTATCAACGGTACTGAGCGTGTTATCGTTTCCCAGTTACACCGTAGTCCTGGCGTCTTCTTTGACTCCGACAAAGGTAAAACCCACTCTTCGGGTAAAGTACTGTATAACGCGCGTATCATTCCTTACCGTGGTTCCTGGCTGGATTTCGAATTCGATCCGAAGGACAACCTGTTCGTACGTATTGACCGTCGCCGCAAACTGCCTGCGACCATTATTCTGCGTGCGCTGCAGTACACCACTGAGCAGATCCTTGACCTGTTCTTTGAGAAAGTTGTCTTCGAAATTCGTGACAACAAGCTGCAGATGGAACTGGTGCCGGAACGCCTGCGTGGTGAAACCGCCTCTTTTGATATCGAAGCTAACGGCAAGATCTATGTCGAAAAAGGTCGTCGCATCACTGCGCGTCATATTCGTCAGCTGGAAAAAGACGATATCAAGCTTATCGAAGTTCCGGTTGAGTACATCGCGGGTAAAGTTGCCGCTAAAGACTACGTTGACGAATCCACCGGTGAGCTGATTTGCGCAGCTAACATGGAGCTGAGCCTGGATCTGCTGGCTAAACTGAGCCAGTCTGGTCACAAGCGTATCGAAACGCTGTTCACCAATGATCTGGATCACGGTGCGTATATTTCTGAAACGATTCGCGTCGATCCAACCAACGATCGTCTGAGTGCACTGGTAGAAATCTACCGCATGATGCGCCCGGGTGAGCCGCCGACTCGCGAAGCGGCTGAAAGCCTGTTTGAGAACCTGTTCTTCTCCGAAGACCGCTATGATCTGTCTGCGGTTGGTCGTATGAAGTTCAACCGTTCTCTGCTGCGTGACGAGATCGAAGGTTCCGGTATTCTGAGCAAAGACGACATCATCGAAGTGATGAAGAAGCTCATCGATATTCGTAACGGTAAAGGCGAAGTCGATGACATCGACCACCTCGGCAACCGTCGTATCCGTTCCGTGGGCGAAATGGCGGAGAACCAGTTCCGCGTTGGCCTGGTACGTGTTGAGCGTGCGGTGAAAGAGCGTCTGTCTCTGGGCGATCTGGATACCCTGATGCCTCAGGATATGATCAACGCCAAGCCGATTTCTGCCGCAGTGAAAGAGTTCTTCGGTTCCAGCCAGCTGTCTCAGTTTATGGACCAGAACAACCCGCTGTCTGAGATTACGCACAAACGTCGTATCTCTGCACTCGGTCCAGGCGGTCTGACCCGTGAACGCGCAGGCTTCGAAGTTCGAGACGTACACCCGACTCACTACGGTCGTGTATGTCCAATCGAAACCCCTGAAGGTCCGAACATCGGTCTGATTAACTCCCTGTCCGTGTACGCACAGACTAACGAATACGGCTTCCTTGAGACTCCGTATCGTAAAGTGACCGACGGTGTTGTAACTGACGAAATTCATTACCTTTCTGCTATCGAAGAAGGCAACTACGTTATCGCCCAGGCGAACTCCAACCTGGATGACGAAGGCCACTTTGTAGAAGATCTGGTTACCTGCCGTAGCAAAGGCGAATCCAGCTTGTTCAGCCGCGACCAGGTTGACTACATGGACGTATCCACCCAGCAGGTGGTATCCGTCGGTGCGTCCCTGATCCCGTTCCTGGAACACGATGACGCCAACCGTGCATTGATGGGTGCGAACATGCAACGTCAGGCGGTTCCGACTCTGCGCGCTGATAAGCCGCTGGTTGGTACCGGTATGGAACGTGCTGTTGCTGTTGACTCCGGTGTTACTGCAGTTGCTAAGCGTGGCGGTACCGTCCAGTACGTTGATGCTTCCCGTATCGTTATCAAAGTTAACGAAGACGAGATGTATCCGGGCGAAGCGGGTATCGACATCTATAACCTGACCAAATACACCCGTTCTAACCAGAACACCTGTATCAACCAGATGCCGTGTGTGTCTCTGGGCGAGCCGGTTGAACGTGGTGATGTGCTGGCAGACGGTCCGTCCACCGACCTCGGTGAACTGGCTCTGGGTCAGAACATGCGCGTGGCATTCATGCCATGGAATGGTTACAACTTCGAAGACTCCATCCTCGTATCCGAGCGTGTTGTTCAGGAAGACCGTTTCACCACCATCCATATTCAGGAACTGGCATGTGTGTCCCGTGACACCAAGCTGGGGCCGGAAGAGATCACCGCTGACATCCCGAACGTGGGTGAAGCTGCGCTCTCCAAACTGGATGAATCCGGTATCGTTTATATCGGTGCGGAAGTGACTGGTGGCGATATTCTGGTAGGTAAGGTAACGCCGAAAGGTGAAACCCAGCTGACCCCAGAAGAGAAGCTGCTGCGTGCGATCTTCGGTGAGAAAGCGTCTGACGTTAAAGACTCTTCTCTGCGCGTACCAAACGGTGTTTCCGGTACGATCATCGACGTTCAGGTCTTTACTCGCGATGGCGTAGAAAAAGACAAACGTGCGCTGGAAATCGAAGAGATGCAGCTCAAGCAGGCTAAGAAAGACCTGTCTGAAGAACTGCAGATCCTCGAAGCTGGCCTGTTTAGCCGTATCTATGCTGTGCTGGTTGCCGGTGGCGTTGAAGCTGAGAAGCTCGACAAACTGCCACGCGATCGCTGGCTGGAACTCGGCCTGACCGACGAAGAGAAACAAAATCAGCTGGAACAGCTGGCTGAGCAGTACGACGAACTGAAACACGAATTCGAGAAAAAACTCGAAGCGAAACGCCGTAAAATCACTCAGGGCGACGATCTGGCACCGGGCGTGCTGAAGATTGTTAAGGTTTATCTGGCGGTCAAACGTCGGATCCAGCCTGGTGATAAGATGGCAGGTCGTCACGGTAACAAGGGTGTTATCTCTAAGATCAACCCGATCGAAGATATGCCACACGATGCTAACGGTACGCCGGTAGATATCGTACTGAACCCGCTGGGCGTACCATCGCGTATGAACATCGGTCAGATCCTTGAAACTCACCTGGGTATGGCTGCGAAAGGTATTGGCGAGAAAATCAACGCCATGCTGAAGCAGCAAGAAGAAGTCGCCAAACTGCGCGAGTTCATCCAGCGTGCATACGATCTGGGTACCGACGTTCGTCAGAAAGTTGACCTGAATACCTTCAGTGATGAAGAAGTTCTGCGTCTGGCCGAAAACCTGAAAAAAGGTATGCCGATCGCAACGCCGGTCTTCGACGGTGCGAAAGAGTCTGAAATCAAGGAACTGTTACAGCTGGGTGGCCTGCCGACTTCCGGTCAGATCACGCTGTTCGACGGTCGTACCGGTGAGCAATTCGAGCGCCAGGTAACCGTTGGCTACATGTACATGCTGAAACTGAACCACTTGGTTGATGACAAGATGCACGCGCGTTCTACCGGTTCTTACAGCCTGGTTACTCAGCAGCCGCTGGGTGGTAAGGCTCAGTTCGGTGGTCAGCGCTTCGGGGAGATGGAAGTATGGGCGCTGGAAGCATATGGCGCGGCATACACCCTGCAGGAAATGCTCACCGTTAAGTCTGATGACGTAAATGGTCGTACCAAGATGTATAAAAACATCGTGGACGGCAACCATCAGATGGAACCAGGCATGCCAGAATCCTTCAACGTACTGTTGAAAGAGATTCGTTCGCTGGGTATCAACATCGAGCTGGAAGACGAGTAACTCTCGCTCAAACAGGTCACTGGTGCCGGGGTAAGACCCGGCGCCAGATTGTGCTAACTCCGACGGGAGCAAATCCGTGAAAGATTTATTAAAGTTTCTGAAAGCGCAGACTAAAACCGAAGAGTTTGATGCGATCAAAATTGCTCTGGCCTCGCCAGACATGATCCGTTCATGGTCTTTCGGTGAAGTTAAGAAGCCGGAAACCATTAACTACCGTACGTTCAAACCTGAGCGTGACGGCCTTTTCTGCGCCCGTATCTTTGGGCCAGTGAAAGATTACGAGTGCCTGTGCGGTAAGTACAAGCGCCTGAAACACCGTGGTGTGATCTGTGAGAAGTGCGGCGTTGAAGTGACCCAGACTAAAGTACGCCGTGAGCGTATGGGCCACATCGAGCTGGCGTCTCCGACTGCTCACATCTGGTTCCTGAAATCGCTGCCGTCCCGTATCGGTCTGCTGCTCGATATGCCGCTGCGTGATATCGAACGCGTACTGTACTTCGAATCATATGTTGTTATCGAAGGCGGTATGACCAACCTGGAACGTCAACAGATCCTGACTGAAGAGCAGTATCTGGACGCGCTGGAAGAGTTCGGTGACGAATTCGACGCGAAGATGGGTGCGGAAGCTATCCAGGCCCTGCTGAAGAGCATGGATCTGGAGCAAGAGTGTGAAACTCTGCGCGAAGAGCTGAACGAAACCAACTCCGAAACTAAGCGTAAAAAGCTGACCAAGCGTATCAAACTGCTGGAAGCGTTCGTACAGTCTGGCAACAAGCCAGAGTGGATGATCCTGACCGTTCTGCCGGTTCTGCCGCCAGATCTGCGTCCACTGGTTCCGCTGGATGGTGGTCGTTTTGCGACTTCTGACCTGAACGATCTGTATCGTCGCGTCATTAACCGTAACAACCGTCTGAAACGTCTGCTGGATCTGGCTGCGCCGGATATCATCGTACGTAACGAAAAACGTATGCTGCAGGAAGCGGTCGACGCCCTGCTGGATAACGGTCGTCGCGGTCGTGCGATTACTGGTTCGAACAAACGTCCTCTGAAATCTTTGGCCGATATGATCAAAGGTAAGCAGGGTCGTTTCCGTCAGAACCTGCTCGGTAAGCGTGTTGACTACTCCGGTCGTTCTGTAATCACCGTAGGTCCATACCTGCGTCTGCATCAGTGCGGTCTGCCGAAGAAAATGGCACTGGAGCTGTTCAAACCGTTCATCTACGGCAAGCTGGAACTGCGTGGCCTCGCCACCACCATCAAAGCCGCTAAGAAAATGGTTGAGCGTGAAGAAGCTGTCGTTTGGGATATCCTGGACGAAGTTATCCGCGAACACCCGGTACTGCTGAACCGTGCACCAACACTGCACCGTTTGGGTATCCAGGCATTTGAACCGGTACTGATCGAAGGTAAAGCTATCCAGCTGCACCCGCTGGTTTGTGCGGCATATAACGCCGACTTCGATGGTGACCAGATGGCAGTTCACGTACCGCTGACGCTGGAAGCCCAGCTCGAAGCGCGTGCACTGATGATGTCTACCAACAACATCCTGTCTCCAGCGAACGGTGAACCTATCATCGTTCCGTCTCAGGACGTTGTATTGGGTCTGTACTACATGACCCGTGACTGTGTTAACGCCAAAGGCGAAGGCATGGTGCTGACTGGCCCGAAAGAAGCTGAGCGTATTTATCGCGCAGGTCTGGCCTCTCTGCATGCGCGCGTTAAAGTGCGTATCACTGAATACGAAAAAGATGAAAACGGCGAATTCGTTGCGCACACCAGCCTGAAAGACACGACCGTTGGTCGCGCCATTCTGTGGATGATCGTACCGAAAGGTCTGCCTTTCTCTATCGTCAACCAGGCGCTGGGTAAGAAAGCGATCTCCAAAATGCTGAACACCTGTTACCGCATTTTGGGTCTGAAGCCGACCGTTATCTTCGCTGACCAGACAATGTACACCGGCTTTGCTTATGCAGCGCGTTCAGGTGCATCTGTTGGTATTGATGACATGGTCATCCCAGAGAAGAAACACGAGATCATCTCTGAAGCGGAAGCTGAAGTTGCTGAGATCCAGGAACAGTTCCAGTCTGGTCTGGTAACCGCAGGCGAACGTTACAACAAAGTTATCGATATCTGGGCTGCGGCGAACGATCGTGTATCCAAAGCGATGATGGATAACCTGCAAACCGAAACCGTTATTAACCGTGACGGCGTCGAAGAGCAGCAGGTTTCCTTCAACAGCATCTACATGATGGCCGACTCCGGTGCGCGTGGTTCTGCAGCACAGATTCGCCAGCTGGCAGGTATGCGTGGTCTGATGGCGAAGCCGGATGGCTCCATCATCGAAACGCCAATCACAGCGAACTTCCGTGAAGGTCTGAACGTACTCCAGTACTTCATCTCCACGCACGGTGCGCGTAAAGGTCTGGCGGATACCGCACTGAAAACAGCAAACTCCGGTTATCTGACTCGTCGTCTGGTTGACGTCGCACAGGATCTGGTTGTTACTGAAGATGACTGTGGCACGTTGGAAGGCATCACCATGACCCCGGTTATCGAGGGTGGTGACGTTAAAGAGCCACTGCGCGATCGCGTTCTGGGTCGTGTGACTGCTGAAGACGTTCTGAAGCCGGGCACCGCAGATATTCTGGTTCCACGCAACACGCTGCTGCACGAGCATTGGTGTGACCTGCTGGAAGAGAACTCCGTTGACTCCGTCAAAGTACGTTCTGTTGTATCTTGTGACACCGACTTTGGTGTATGTGCGCACTGCTACGGTCGTGACCTGGCGCGTGGCCACATCATCAACAAAGGTGAAGCAATCGGCGTTATCGCGGCACAGTCCATCGGTGAACCGGGTACACAGCTGACGATGCGTACGTTCCACATCGGTGGTGCGGCATCTCGTGCGGCTGCTGAATCCAGCATCCAGGTGAAAAACAAAGGTAGCATCCGTCTGAGCAATGCGAAGTCGGTTGTGAACTCTGCTGGTAAGCTGGTAGTGACCTCGCGTAACACCGAGCTGAAACTGATCGACGAATTCGGTCGTACCAAAGAGAGCTATAAAGTGCCTTACGGTGCTGTTATGGCGAAAGGTGATGGCGAGCAGGTTGCTGGCGGCGAGACCGTAGCAAACTGGGATCCGCACACCATGCCAGTTATCACTGAAGTAAGTGGTTTCATCCGCTTTACTGATATGATCGACGGCCAGACCATTACTCGTCAGACCGACGAACTGACCGGTCTGTCTTCTCTGGTTGTTCTGGATTCCGCAGAGCGTACTGCAGGTGGTAAAGACCTGCGTCCGGCACTGAAAATTGTTGATGCTAACGGTAACGACGTTCTGATCCCAGGCACTGATATGTCTGCTCAGTACTTCCTGCCGGGTAAAGCGATTGTTCAGCTGGAAGATGGTGTTCAGATCAGTGCGGGTGACACCCTGGCGCGTATTCCGCAGGAATCCGGCGGTACCAAGGACATCACCGGTGGTCTGCCGCGCGTAGCGGATCTGTTCGAAGCACGTCGTCCGAAAGAGCCAGCAATCCTTGCGGAAATCAGCGGTATCATTTCCTTCGGTAAAGAAACCAAAGGGAAGCGTCGCCTGGTGATCACGCCGTTAGATGGCAGCGAACCGTACGAAGAGATGATTCCAAAATGGCGTCAGCTCAACGTGTTCGAAGGTGAACGTGTAGAACGTGGTGACGTGGTTTCTGATGGTCCGGAAGCGCCGCACGACATCCTGCGTCTTCGTGGCGTACACGCGGTAACGCGTTACATCACCAACGAAGTACAGGACGTATACCGTCTGCAAGGCGTTAAGATTAACGATAAACACATTGAAGTTATCGTTCGTCAGATGCTGCGTAAAGCGACCATCGACAGTGCCGGTAGCTCCGACTTCCTGGAAGGCGAGCAGGTTGAATACTCCCGCGTCAAGATTGCTAACCGCGATCTGGAAGCGAATGGCAAAGTGGCGGCAACGTATTCCCGCGACCTGCTGGGTATCACCAAAGCGTCTCTGGCAACCGAATCGTTCATCTCTGCCGCATCGTTCCAGGAGACCACACGTGTCCTGACCGAAGCAGCCGTTGCGGGTAAACGCGACGAACTGCGTGGCCTGAAAGAGAACGTGATCGTGGGTCGTCTGATCCCTGCCGGCACCGGTTATGCGTACCACCAGGATCGTATGCGCCGTCGTGCCGCGGGCGAACAGCCGGCTGCACCTCAGGTTACTGCGGAAGATGCATCTGCCAGCCTGGCAGAACTGCTGAACGCAGGTCTGGGCGGCTCTAACAACGATTAATCGTTGCTGACCGTAATGAAAAACCCGCCTCGGCGGGTTTTTTTTTGCCTGAAGTAAAATCTTATGAATACTGTCAATAAAGACATGTCATTAAAAACAGTATTGACACTGTTTTTTAAATCCGTATGTTAATACTTAACAGCAGAGAAATGGTAGTTTGCTGTTAAAGCAGTAAGTGTTAGTAGAGTTCGATAGGGGGATTGCGATAAAGGCCACGAAGTATTTTTTGTATGGGATAGTCGACGTTGAAGTTATTATTTTTCACATCGACAATGCTTTAAGGCTACGTAGTTGATATATCTAATCGCAAAAAGTTAAGCAAGCGCGACGATGTAAGGCCATGATTTAATAGTTAATATTTGCGATTTTTATTATTGAACGATCGCAAGGGAAGTAAGGCCACGCATCAAATAGTATATGTCGCGAGGGGAAGTGTACTTGTTTAGGTCGCCATTCTTGAGTTTGTATATCAAGCTGGCTGAATATGTTTAACGGTAAATAGAGGAAGGTTTAGTTAGTATTATTCTCCAATATTATCTGTGGTAAACGTGTACATTTAAAAAGTAGTACCATCAGCAGTATTAAATTGTAAGTTAATTAATGTTAAATCTGAAGTTTGTAGTAACTTAAAGCCCTGGCTGCAACGGTCAGGGCTTTTATTATATATAAATCAAGGCAATACCGTAGACTTTCAAGCGCAACAGCTCAACATTTCACCTGATGAAGTGCATTAAAAAAATTAATGCTTGCTTAATGATTAGAAGTAAGTCTACTATAGCGACATCGGTTTGGAACACAGACCTTATGAAAGCAGTTTTAGTAAAGCAGTTCTCAGTTCAAGCGTTATCCTCAGATACCCCTTCTTCATGAGCCTCCTCCTAAGTGCCCCATAAGTTAATTTCTGCAAAACAGGCCATCTTCGCTGCATAAGCGGCTCAAAATATGAAAGGAAGTATCTATGTCTAACAAAATGACTGGTTTAGTAAAATGGTTTAACTCTGAGAAAGGCTTCGGCTTTATTACCCCTCAGGACGGTAGCAAGGATGTGTTCGTGCATTTTTCAGCTATCCAGAGCAATGATTATAAAACCTTAGACGAAGGTCAAAAAGTAGAGTTCTCTGTTGAGAACGGTGCTAAAGGCCCGTCTGCTGTTAACGTTATCGCGCTGTAATCGCCGATAATCTCACCAACGCTTACGATAGCGATGAAGGCCAGAGCCTGAGCAGATAAGTGTCAGTGAAGAAAAACCCGCGAAAGCGGGTTTTTTGTTTTATGCGATCGCTCAAGACTTACGATACCTGAGAAGCCCGTCCCAGATAGCTGTCCCAGTCTTTCCACACGGGCTGTAATCCCTGCGCCATTAGCGCTTCAGCAACGTCTTCAGGGCGGCGGTCATCATGTGGAGAAAATTGTTCCAGCTCAGGGTGATTGTCGGCATAGCCACCGGGCTGCGTTTTCGAGAAAGCGCTGACGTTGTTAATCGCCAGCGGGATCATATGATCGCGAAACCACGGTGATTCTCGGGTGGATAGCGACAACTCTATTTCCGGTGCCAGTAAGCGAAACGCACAAATGGTTTGCACCAGTTGGCGTTCGTCCATTAGCGATGCCGGTTCAATCCCCCCGGTACACGGGCGCAGGCGAGGGAACGAGATAGAGTAGCGGCTTTGCCAGTAGTGCTGCTGCATCCACAACAAATGCTCGGCCACCATATAACAATCCACTCGCCAGCTGTCGGATAAGCCAATGAGTGCCCCCAGGCCAATTTTGTCGATACCGGCGTGGCCTAATCGGTCTGGTGTTTCCAGCCGCCAGAAGAAGTCCTGTTTTTTACCTTTCAGATGATGCCGGGCGTAAGTTGCCTCGTGGTAGCTCTCCTGATAAACCATCACGCCATCCAGACCAAGCACCTTCAGCTCAGCATATTCAGCCGCAGACAGGGGTTGCACCTCCATCTGTAAAGATGAAAATTGCTGACGAATGGCGGGCAAATGGCGACGAAAGTAATCCATTCCAACTTTCGCCTGATGTTCACCAGTGACCAGCAGCAGGTGCTCAAAACCCAGCGCCCGAATAGCGTCACATTCGCGGCTGATTTCAGCCTCGTTCAGTGTCTTACGTTTGATGCGGTTGCTCATGGAGAAGCCGCAGTAGGTGCAGTCGTTAGCGCACAAATTTGAGAGATACAGCGGAACGTAAAAACTGACGGTGTTGCCAAAGCGCTGGCGGGTCAGCTTTTGCGCCCGCTGCGCCAGCGGCTCCAGATAATCAGCAGCTGCAGGTGAGAGCAGGGCCATCAAGTCGTCGCGGCTCAGTTGTGAAGTGTTGAGGGCGTGCTCCACATCAGTGGCGGTTTTACCGTTGATACGCAGGCGGATGTCATCCCACTCCAGCTGTCGCCAACGGTCGCTGAACGTTTTCATGCGAAAGCCTCCAGGAATCCGGTTAACGGGCTGGTGGCGTTCGCATGCGAACTTTTGCTTCCCGGTACAGCCTGACGCGCCAGAAGGCCCGCCTCAACCGCCAGCCGGAACGCCGTCGCCATCATCACTGGGTTATCCGCTACGGCAATCGCCGTGTTGACCAGTACCGCGTCGGCACCCATCTCCAGCGCCTGTGCGGCGTGGCTGGGTACGCCGATGCCTGCATCCACCACCACCGGGACGGTTGCCTGCTGAATAATGATCTCCAGCATCGCTTTGGTTTCTAGTCCCTGATTGGAGCCGATGGGCGCGCCAAGCGGCATTATCGCCGCGCAGCCTGCTTCTTCCAGCCGTTTGCACAGCACTGGATCTGCGCCGCAATAAGGCAGCACCACGAAACCCTGCTTCACCAGCGCTTCGGCGGCCTTCAGCGTTTCGATCGGGTCCGGCAGCAACCAGCGGGCATCCGGGTGAATTTCTAACTTCAGCCAGTTGGTGCCCAGCGCTTCGCGCGCCAGCTGCGCGGCAAAGATGGCTTCTTCCGCCGTTTTCGCTCCTGAAGTATTGGGCAGCAACGTCACGCCCGCTTCGACCAGTGGTGCCAGAATGGCATCGTTATGCTGACGTAAATCCACGCGCTTCATCGCCAATGTCACCAGTTGGCTGCCAGAAGCGCGAACAGCCTCCACCATCAGCTGTGATGAGGCAAATTTCCCGGTGCCAGTGAACAGATGTGAATCAAACGTTTTGTCGGCAATACGTAACATATCAACCCCCTGCAATAACCTGAAAAAGCAGGATTTGGTCGCCTTCCTGCACGATTTGCTGTTCCCACTGCTCGCGCGGCAGGATCTGCTGATTGAGCGCCAGCGCCGTTCCCGATTTGAGCTGATTAAGCTCGGTGAGCAGTGCGCTGACCGTTTGCCCTTCGCCACACTGCATTAGCTCATCATTGAACTGAATCTGCATGTTGCCCCCCGCATACCGGACAACCGCTAGCGCGGCGTAACGCCAGGCCGCGCCACTGGCTGGTTTTACCGTCAAACAGGCGTAACTCGCCGCTCGGAGTTTCAATGCCGATGAGGAGTTTGATGGCTTCCAGTGCCTGCATTGTGCCCATGATGCCCACCACCGGGCCGATAATACCTGCGGTACGACAGTTGCGCTCGGGCTCGATGTCGTCTGGCCACAGGCAGCGGTAGCAGCCCTGTTCCCACGGTGGCGTGAGAACCATTAGCTGGCCGCCGAAGCCTACTGCGCTGGCGGTGATAAGCGGTGTATTCAGCCCCACGCAGGCGGCGTTGATCGCCTGACGCGTCGCCATGTTGTCGGTACAGTCGAGCACCACGTCGACACCCGCTACCGCATGCCGCAACGCATCGCCTTGCAGCCGTTGTTTGAGCGCCACCAGTACGATATCCGGGTTGAGCCGTGACAGGCGTTGCTGAGTGACCTGCGATTTCGGGCGCGCAACGTCATCGGTGGTATATAAAATTTGCCGCTGCAGATTACTCAGATGCACATCGTCATCATCCACCAACGTCAATTTACCTACTCCCGCCCCCGCCAGATACAGTGCGGCAGGGGAACCAAGGCCACCCAAACCGACAATCAGCACGTGGCTATCGAGCAGTTTTTGCTGACCCTCTATAGCGATATCGCCGAGCAAGATTTGTCGACTGTAGCGCATAAAATCGCGGTCATTCATCGCCGACTCCCGCAATATCCAGTAGCTGCGCCGTGGCAGTCTGCCAGTCAGCTGCCAGGGTGATGGCGCTGACCACGGCAATGCTGCCGACGCCGGTCTCCAGTACCGTGGGGGCACGTTCAAGGCTGATCCCGCCGATGGCGACGGTAGGGCAGTCGGCCAGTCGTGCAATGTGGCTGGCGAGTTGTACCAACCCCTGCGGGGCGGACGGCATCTGTTTGGTTTGCGTCGGGAAGACGTGCCCCAGCGCGATGTAAGACGGGCGAACGGCCAGCGCCACGTCTATCTCCATATCATCGTGGGTTGACACGCCAAGGCGTAGCCCCGCGACCTGAATCGCCTTCAGGTCAGTGGTTTCGAGGTCTTCCTGCCCCAGATGCACGCCGTAGGCGTTATGTTTGATTGCCAGCCGCCAGTAGTCGTTGATAAACAGGCGGGCGTCATAGCGACGCCCCAGTTTAATGGCGGCGATCACGTCGGCTTCGACCTCTTCGTCACGTTTGTCTTTAATGCGCAGCTGAATTGTACGCACACCCGCTGCCAGTAGTCGTTCAATCCACTCAACGCTATCGACCACCGGGTACAGCCCGAGGCGAAAAGGGACCGTTTGAAAATCAGGCTGGTACATCACGCCTCCTCTTTTTTGAGGTAGATTTCGCCGCCTTTGGCGCGGAAGTTCTCCGACATATCCGCCATCCCCACTTCGATGGTTTGCGCGGCGGCGTAGTCGCGCACTTCCTGGCTGATTTTCATTGAGCAGAATTTCGGCCCGCACATGGAGCAGAAGTGGGCGACCTTGCCGGACTCCTGCGGCAGGGTTTCATCATGATAGGCGCGGGCGGTGAACGGGTCGAGCGCCAGATTAAACTGGTCTTCCCAGCGGAATTCGAAGCGTGCTTTTGACATGGCGTTATCGCGGATCTGCGCGCCCGGATGCCCTTTCGCTAAATCAGCGGCGTGGGCGGCAATTTTGTAGGTAATCAGCCCTTGCTTCACGTCTTCTTTGTTCGGCAAACCGAGATGCTCTTTTGGCGTTACGTAGCACAGCATTGCGCAGCCAAACCAACCAATCATCGCTGCACCAATCCCGGAGGTGAAGTGGTCGTAGCCCGGCGCAATGTCGGTAGTTAACGGCCCTAAGGTGTAGAACGGCGCTTCATGACAGTGATCCAGCTCTTCGGTCATGTTGCGCTGGATCATTTGCATCGGCACGTGGCCTGGGCCTTCAATCATCACCTGCACGTCGTACTCCCAGGCGATTTTGGTCAGTTCGCCCAGCGTATGCAGCTCGGAGAACTGCGCTTCGTCGTTGGCATCCTGAATCGAGCCAGGACGCAAGCCATCGCCCAGCGACAGAGAAACGTCATAGGCGGCGCAGATTTCACAGATTTCGCGGAAGTGCTCGTAGAGGAAGTTTTCCTGATGGTGGGAGAGGCACCATTTCGCCATGATTGATCCCCCACGCGAGACAATACCGGTCAGGCGTTTGGCAGTCATCGGCACGTAACGCAACAGTACGCCCGCGTGGATGGTGAAGTAGTCAACACCCTGTTCAGCTTGCTCCAGTAGCGTGTCGCGGAAGGCTTCCCAGGTCAGATCTTCGGCGATCCCGTTCACCTTCTCCAGCGCCTGGTAGATCGGTACGGTGCCGATCGGTACCGGGCTGTTACGCAGGATCCACTCGCGTGTTTCGTGAATATAGCGCCCGGTTGAGAGATCCATCACCGTATCCGCACCCCAGCGGGTCGACCATACCAGTTTCTCAACTTCTTCTTCGATGGAGGAGGTCACCGCTGAGTTACCGATATTGGCGTTGACCTTCACCAGGAAGTTACGACCGATGATCATCGGCTCTGATTCTGGATGGTTGATGTTGGCAGGGATGATGGCGCGCCCGGCAGCCACTTCATCACGCACGAATTCCGGCGTGATGTTTTCCGGCAGACGCGCGCCAAAGTTCATGCCCGGATGCTGGTGGTGCAACACTTCGCTGCGAATGCGCTCGCGCCCCATGTTTTCGCGGATGGCGATAAACTCCATCTCTGGGGTGACAATTCCCTGACGCGCGTAGTGCAACTGGGTCACGCATTTACCGGATTTCGCGCGTTTGGGTGTCAGTAACCCGCTAAAGCGCAGCGCATCAAGGCCGTCATCGGCCAGACGTTCTTTGGTGTAAGCGGAGCTGCGATCGTCTAACTCTTCGCTGTCGTTACGCGCCGCAATCCATGACTGGCGCAGTTTTGCCAGGCCCTGCTGGACGTTAATCGCCACATCCGGATCGCCATACGGACCGGAGGTGTCGTAAACCGGGATAGCTTCGTTCTCTTCGAACTGCGGATTGTCTTTTGAACCGCCAATCAGCGTTGGGCTGAGCTGGATTTCACGCATCGGAATGCGGATATCCGACTGCGAACCGGTGATGTAGATACGTTTTGAGTTAGGAAAGGCGGTCCCTTCCAACGTGTCGATAAAGTGTTGGGCCTGGGCGCGTTGTTCGCGGCGGGATGGTTTAATTGTGGCAGACATAGCTCATTCCAAAATAAAGTAAGGATATGGCTTGTCAGACGACGGATTGAGTAATGGATGCACGCCGCCTGTAAAGGCAGCAGCATAAAACTGAATTACTCTTGTTCCCTTCGCAGGTATTAGCCTGATCAGGTTCCGCGGATCCCGAATAAACGGTCTCAGCCTACGCTTTCACGTAAGGCACTCCGACAAGAAGTAACCTCAAAAAGAGGTAATGAATGTAAACTACGCGTTAATGCGATAAATCTCAAGCAGGGCGTTTGATCATTGCATTGTCGTGCATCGCATCAAACACCAGCATAATCAGCTTGTCTTCCAGGACAAACCGGGCCTCTAGTACCTCACCGAGATCTGACAATGCCTGTTGAAATTCCAGGAAATTATCGTGATCAATCGCGTTTTCCAGACTGGAATCATAGTAGTCCATGATCAACTGCGTATTGGCTTCCAGTAATGGCCAAATTTTTGTGGCTTTTAAAAGCTGCCCGTTCCCTTCCAATTTATGCAGAATACGTTCATAAATACTGAAGTGTCCGGTGGAGAGGTAGTCGACCAGGCTCTGACAAAAATCATCCAGCGCCTTTTCATTGAGCCGCATGTACGATTCTTTGCCAGGCTTAATGCCAACCAGATTGTAGTAAGCCACGAGCAGGTGCTTACGTACATGTAGCCAGCGATCAACCAGTTTATTACTTCCTCCGACGTGCTCCGTCAGGTTTTCCAGCTGGTTTAGCATGATTGACTCCGCAAGATGGTGTTTAAAAAACTGCTCACCGATAAATGTAAAAATAATGTAAACAACATGCCTGTGAAGCAAAGGTTGCGCAAGAGATATGGATCGTATAATTGAAAATTTAGACAGCGGCTGGTGGATCGTCAGTCATGAGCAAAAATTATGGTTGCCTCGTGGCGAACTGCCCTACGGTGAAGCGGCAAGTTTTGATTTAGTAGGCCAGCGCGCACTTGCGATAGGCGAGTGGGAGGGAGAAACCGTCTGGCTGGTACAGCAGCAGCGCCGTCATGATATGGGCTCGGTACGTCAGGTTATCGATCAGGATGTCGGTCTGTTTCAACTGGCCGGGCGCGGCGTGCAGCTGGCTGAGTTTTACAGCTCACATAAATTCTGCGGCTACTGTGGCCATCCTATGCACCCGAGTAAAACCGAATGGGCAATGTTGTGCAGCCACTGCCGTGAACGTTATTACCCGCAAATTGCCCCCTGCATTATTGTTGCTATTCGCCGTGATGATTCCATTCTGCTGGCTCAACATGTTCGCCATCGCAACGGCGTGCATACTGTGCTGGCTGGTTTTGTGGAAGTGGGGGAGACGTTAGAACAAGCGGTCGCGCGAGAAGTGATGGAAGAGAGCGGTATTAAGGTTAAAAATCTGCGCTACGTCACCTCCCAACCCTGGCCGTTCCCGCAGTCTTTGATGACCGCGTTTATGGCAGAGTATGATAGCGGGGAGATTGTTATCGACCCGAAAGAACTGCTGGAAGCGAACTGGTATCGCTACGATGATTTACCGCTGCTTCCCCCGCCAGGGACCGTCGCGCGTCGACTGATCGAAGATACTGTGGCATTGTGTCGGGCCGAATACGACTGACATGTTACAATAGGCGCATCAACGCTAAAGGAATGTGAAAATGACCGAACTGAAGAACGATCGTTATCTGCGTGCGCTGCTGCGCCAGCCAGTTGATGTCACTCCGGTATGGATGATGCGCCAGGCAGGCCGCTATCTACCGGAATATAAAGCCACGCGCGCCGAGGCGGGCGATTTTATGGCGCTGTGCAAAAATGCCGAGCTGGCCTGCGAAGTCACGCTGCAGCCGCTGCGTCGCTATAAGCTTGATGCTGCGATCCTCTTTTCGGACATTTTGACCATCCCGGATGCGATGGGGCTCGGGCTGTATTTTGAAGCCGGCGAAGGCCCACGCTTTACCTCTCCCATCACCTGTAAGGCCGATGTCGATAAACTGCCGATCCCGGATCCGGAAGGTGAACTGGGTTACGTGATGAATGCAGTACGTACTATTCGTCGCGAACTGAAGGGCGACGTGCCGCTGATCGGTTTCTCCGGTAGTCCATGGACGCTGGCGACTTACATGGTGGAAGGCGGCAGTAGCAAAGCCTTCACCGTGATTAAAAAGATGATGTATGCCGATCCAACAGCGCTGCATCTGCTGCTTGATAAGCTGGCGAAAAGCGTCACGCTTTACCTGAACGCACAGATCAAAGCAGGCGCGCAGTCGGTGATGATATTCGACACCTGGGGCGGCGTGCTGACCGGTCGCGACTATCAGCAGTTCTCTCTCTATTACATGCACAAAATTGTCGACGGCCTGCTGCGTGAAAACGATGGCCGCCGCGTGCCGGTAACCCTGTTCACCAAAGGTGGCGGTCAGTGGCTGGAAGCGATGGCAGAAACCGGTTGTGATGCGCTGGGCCTCGACTGGACAACAGACATTGCCGATGCGCGTCGTCGCGTAGGTCACAAGGTTGCGCTGCAGGGCAACATGGACCCGTCCATGCTCTACGCACCGCCAGCCCGTATCGAAGAAGAAGTCGCAACGATACTTGCTGGCTTTGGCGAGGGCGAAGGCCATGTCTTTAACCTTGGGCATGGCATCCACCAGGACGTGCCGCCAGAACATGCGGGCGTCTTTGTGGAGGCGGTACATCGGTTGTCCGAACAGTACCACCGCTAAGGAATCATCATGGATCTCGCGTCGCTGCGCGCAAAACAGCTTGAACTGGCTTCTTCGGTGATCCGGGAGGATCGTCTTGAGAACGATCCACCGGATCTGATCGCCGGAGCGGATGTTGGTTTTGAGCAGGGCGGAGACGTGACGCGAGCCGCTATCGTTCTACTGAAGTATCCTTCACTTGAGCTGGTTGAATACAAGGTGGCGCGCATCGCCACCACCATGCCGTATATCCCCGGTTTTCTCTCTTTTCGCGAATATCCTGCGCTGCTGGCAGCATGGGAGCAGCTTTCGCAGAAACCTGACTTAGTGTTCGTTGATGGTCACGGCATTTCCCATCCGCGCCGTCTTGGTGTCGCCAGCCATTTTGGTTTGCTGGTGGATGTCCCGACGATTGGCGTGGCGAAAAAACGGCTTTGCGGCAAGTTTGATCCTCTCTCTGCTGAACCTGGGGCGTTGGCTCCGCTGCTGGATAACGGTGAGCAACTGGCGTGGGTCTGGCGCAGCAAAGCACGTTGTAACCCGCTGTTTATCTCTACCGGCCATCGCGTGGGCATGGACAGCGCACTGGCGTGGGTGCAGCGTTGTATGAACGGCTATCGTCTGCCGGAACCGACACGCTGGGCGGATGCGGTGGCATCAGAACGCCCGGCTTTTACGCGGCTTGCAGCAAAAACGCCCCATATCGGGTAAACTGCGACTAATTTCCGTATTCGAGAACTCATCATGTTACAAAACCCGATTCATCTGCGTCTGGAGAAGCTGGAAAGTTGGCAGCACGTCACCTTTATGGCCTGTCTGTGTGAGCGCATGTACCCAAACTACGCCATGTTTTGCAAGCAAACGGAGTTTGGTGATGGGCAGATTTACCGCCGAATTCTGGATTTAATCTGGGAAGTCCTGACGGTCAAGGATGCGAAAATCAATTTCGACAGCCAGCTGGAAAAGTTTGAAGAGGCCATTCCGTCCGCAGACGATTACGATCTGTACGGCGTGTATCCGGCAATTGATGCCTGCGTCGCCCTGAGCGAATTAATGCATTCACGTCTGAGTGGTGAAACACTGGAACACGCGATTGAAGTCAGTAAGGCTTCTATTACCACCGTCGCGATGCTGGAAATGACGCAAGCTGGTCGCGAAATGACCGATGAAGAGCTGAAAGATAACCCTGCCGTTGAGCAAGAATGGGATATTCAGTGGGAAATATTCCGACTTTTAGCCGATTGCGAAGAACGCGATCTTGAGCTGATAAAAGGTCTGCGTGCAGACCTGCGCGAGGCTGGTGAGAGTAATATTGGTATAATTTTTCAGCAATGACACCACAAAACGTGATTTAACGCCTGATTTGTCGTGCCTGAAGGCTTCCCATCCGCCCCCCGTCTGGTCTACATTTGGGGGGCGAAGAAAAGTGGCTATCGGTGCGTGTATGCAGGAGAGTGCTTTTCTGGCATTTCCGTCGCACTCGATGCTTAGCAAGCGATAAACACATTGTAAGGATAACTTATGAACAAGACTCAACTGATTGATGTAATTGCAGACAAAGCAGAACTGTCCAAAACACAGGCTAAAGCTGCTCTGGAATCCACTCTGGCTGCTATTACTGAGTCTCTGAAAGAAGGCGATGCTGTACAACTGGTTGGTTTCGGTACCTTCAAAGTGAACCACCGCGCTGAGCGCACTGGCCGCAACCCGCAAACCGGTAAAGAAATCAAAATCGCCGCAGCTAACGTACCGGCATTTGTTTCTGGTAAAGCACTGAAAGACGCGGTTAAGTAATCCACGTGGCAGTGAACAGTTTTAACGAAGGGGCGGTTTCGCCCCTTTTGTCCATCTGGCGTCATACGCTTTGGCTTTCAGGTGTTCTGTTACTGTCAGCCTGCAGTCGCCACTCTGAGCTTCCTCCGTTTACGGCCAGCGGTTATGTTGGCGATCAGGGGGCGGTACGCGTTTGGCGTAAAGATTCCAGCGATGATGTTCATCTGCTCTCCGTTTTTAGTCCGTGGCGTAGCGGCAGTACCACCACCAGTGAATACCGCTGGCAGGGGGATTCCCTTTCTCTGATCGAACTTAACGTTTACAGCCAACCGCCGGAGCACGTTCGCATCCGTTTCGACGATCGGGGTGAACTGAGTTTTATGCAGCGTGAAGTCGATGGGCAAAAGCAGCAGCTTTCCAGCGATCAAATTGCACTCTACCGCTATCGTGCTGATCAAATCCGCCAGACCAGCGATGCGCTGCGTCAGGGACGTGTGGTATTACGTCAGGGGCGTTGGCATGCTGCAGAACGCATGGTCACCACCTGTGAAGGCGAGACGATTAAACCCGATTTAGATTCATGGGCGTTAAACCATATTGAGCGCCGCCAGAGCCACTCGTCGGTCGACGTAAGCGTGGCGTGGCTGGAAGCGCCCGAAGGATCTCAGTTACTGCTGGTCGCCAATGAGGATTTTTGTCGCTGGCAGCCTACAGCCAAGACCTTCTGAAAACCTGGACCGTAAGCTGTCATTCGGCAGACTACGCTTACCAGTGACCCATTCCCATATGACCACCGCCGCGATGGTTACCGCCACCGCCGCATCCGCCGTAACCCATTCCCGCCCCGCGAGGCACACCAGCCTGCGCCATCGCGACATCGCGCTTAACACGCTGCTCGTCGAGTGACTGATTCAGAGACTCCATCTCTTTTGCTACTGCATTAATTTTTGCAGTGTCCGGCGAACTGGCGGTTAACAACGCATTGTATTCGTACCGTTTGGATGTCAGTTGTTGACGTAACGCGCTGGTCTTCGCGTAGTAATCATCAGCGATTTTCTGGGCCGCAGCCTGCTGCTCGGTGGTCATTGGCGTACCGCCCTGCTGCCACATTCCCTCACCGTTTCCCCAGTGATGCTGCGCCAGCGCCGGGGTGGAACCCAGAGCTATCAGCGAGAGGACCATTAGTGCCAGTTTGTTATTCCGTTTCATCGTTCGTTCTCCTGTTGGTTAGCTTACTTTCTCTTTTGCATCTTCCGTGCCAACCTGGACGCCCTTGTGCTACGGGAAGCGCGTGGCGGCTATCAGGCTATAAGCGAGTAAAAATGACTCGCCAGAATGGTCCAGTGGGTTATTTTTACCCGCCAGTTGCCGCGGTTTGTGCCTGAAGACAGGGTTCTCAGGGAGAAAAGATGGCATGATTTCTGCTGTATACCTGAAATGAAGAAAGGAAACGGTGAATAAAGGAAGAACGTATGCGTCTTGATAAGGATACGGCGGCAAAGTGGCTGAGCCGGTTATTACCGGCGGCGATCCTGATTTTGGTGGGATGGTTTTCCATCATGACCATTCGGGACTATGGTCGGGAAAGTGATGCCGCCCGACAAACGTTACTGGAAAAGGGAAGTGTGCTGATCCGCGCCCTGGAGTCCGGTACGCGCGTGGGGATGGGAATGCGTATGCATCATGCTCAGCAACAGACGTTGCTGGAGCAAATGGCGGTACAACCGGGCGTGCTCTGGTTTGCAGTCGTTGACGAGCATGGCACGATCATCACCCACAGCAACTCCGCGAGGGTTGGTAAAACGCTCTATTCACCGGATGTCCTGCGCCAGTTAGATCCTGGAGAACAAGAACGCTGGCGGTATATCGAGATTCCGATGGGGGAGGGTGAGAAAACGCCTGCTCTGGAGATTTATCGCCAGTTCCAGCCGATGTATGGGGCTGGAAGGAACGGTATGGCGCGCTGCTCCGGTAATGACGATCACGCCAATACGCCCGCACAAACCATTTTTATCGCTTTTGATGCCAGTGAGCTGGCCGCAACCCAGGCCAGAGAGTGGCGAAACACACTGATCGTCCTGTCTGCCCTGGCGGCGGTGCTGCTGGCTACCGTGCTGACGTTTTTCTGGTATCAGCGCTATCAGCGTTCTTATAAAGAGTTGCAGGACGCGATGAAGCGCAAAGAAAAGCTGATGGCGCTTGGTCATCTGGCGGCGGGGGTCGCGCATGAAATTCGTAATCCACTGTCTTCCATCAAAGGATTAGCGAAGTATTTTGCCGAACGTACCCCGGCGGGGGGCGAGTCGCATGAACTGGCACAGGTGATGGCGAAAGAGGCTGACCGCTTAAACCGAGTCGTGAGTGAATTACTGGAGCTGGTAAAGCCCGCGCACCTTGCGTTACAACAGGTCGATCTTAATGAGGTCATCACCCACTCTCTGCACCTGGTCAGCCAGGATGCCCAGAGCCGGGAAATCCAGCTGCAATTTATGCCGAATGCTGCGCTGCCTTCTATTCAGGCCGATCCCGACCGACTCACGCAGGTTCTGCTGAATTTATATCTCAATGCCATTCATGCTATCGGGCATCAGGGTACGGTTACGGTTTCAGCGAGTGAAAGTAGCGTCGATCGGGTTAAAATTGTGGTGGCCGATAGCGGGAAGGGGATTGCACCCGATCAGTTGGACGCTATTTTTACCCCTTACTTTACGACGAAGGCAGACGGTACCGGGCTGGGGCTGGCGGTGGTGCAAAACATCATTGAGCAGCACGGTGGAACCATTCAGGTGGCAAGCGCTGAGGGTAAAGGCACTGTCTTTACTCTCTGGCTGCCGACCAAAGCGAAACCACAGGATTGACAAGGATGACACGCGGAAAAATCGATATTCTGGTTGTGGACGATGACGTCAGCCATTGCACTATTTTGCAGGCGCTGCTGCGCGGCTGGGGCTACGACGTTGCGCTGGCCTATAGCGGGCGAGAGGCGCTGGATCAGGTGCGTGAACACGTTTTTGATTTGGTGTTGTGCGATGTGCGTATGGCGGAGATGGACGGCATTGCAACGCTGAAAGAGATCAAAGCCCTGAATCCGGCGATTCCGGTGCTGATCATGACCGCTTTCTCTAGCGTGGAAACCGCCGTAGAAGCGCTCAAAACCGGGGCACTGGACTACTTAATCAAGCCGCTGGATTTTGACAACCTGCAACACACGCTGGAAAAGGCGCTGGCGCATACGCGGGAAACGGGCGTTGAGCAGTCGTCGGCGTCGGCTGCGCAGTTTGGCATGATTGGCAGCAGCCCGGCGATGCAGCACCTGCTTAACGAAATTGCCATGGTTGCGCCGTCGGATGCCACAGTGCTCATTCACGGAGACTCCGGAACCGGCAAAGAACTGGTGGCCCGGGCGCTACACGCCTGTAGTGCCCGCCGCGATAAACCGTTAGTGACGCTCAACTGCGCGGCGCTCAATGAATCGCTGCTGGAGTCTGAACTGTTCGGCCATGAAAAAGGGGCGTTTACCGGGGCGGATAAACGCCGGGAAGGGCGCTTTGTGGAAGCCGATGGCGGCACGCTATTTCTTGATGAGATTGGCGATATCTCACCGCTGATGCAGGTACGTTTACTGCGGGCGATCCAGGAGCGTGAAGTCCAGCGTGTGGGCAGCAATCAGACCCTTGCTGTTGATGTCCGGTTGATCGCCGCAACGCATCGTGATTTAGCACAAGAGGTCAGCGCTGGGCGTTTTCGCCAGGATCTCTACTATCGCCTGAACGTTGTGACGATTGAAATGCCAGCATTACGTCAGCGTCGGGAAGATATCCCGCTGCTGGCCGGGCATTTTCTCCAGCGTTTTGCTGAGCGTAACCGTAAAGTGGTGAAAGGTTTTACGCCGCAGGCGATGGATCAGTTGATCCACTATGACTGGCCGGGAAATATTCGTGAACTGGAAAATGCGATTGAACGCGCGGTAGTCCTGCTGACGGGGGAATACATTTCCGAACGCGAGCTGCCGCTGGCGATTGCTGCGACGCCGGTAAAAGCAGAGAACAGTCTGGAGATTCAACCGCTGGTAGATGTTGAAAAAGAGGTGATTCTGGCGGCTCTGGAAAAAACGGGCGGCAACAAAACCGAAGCCGCCCGTCAGTTAGGCATCACGCGTAAAACGCTGTTGGCGAAAATCTCGCGTTAGCGCTGCTCGCGTTCAATGGCACGCCAGCCAATGTCGTTACGGCTAAAGCTGCCGTCCCAGCGGATATCGGTCATTAACGCGTAAGCGTTCTTCTGCGCTTCGGCAACGGTATGACCCAGCGCGGTCGCGCACAGAACGCGGCCCCCGTTGGTCAGCACCGTGCCATCATCGGCGAGTTTAGTCCCGGCGTGGAACACTTTACCATTTGCACCATCTTCCATCGGCAGGCCGTGGATTGCGTCCCCGGTACGGTAGTCACCCGGATAGCCGCCGGCAGCGATCACCACGCCCAGCGCGGCGCGCTCGTCCCACTCGGAAGTTTTCTCGTCCAGTTTACCGTCGCAGGCGGCCAGACACAGCTCCACGAGGTCAGATTTCATGCGCAGCATGATCGGTTGGGTTTCCGGATCGCCGAAGCGGCAGTTGAACTCGATAACCTTCGGATTGCCCTGTTTGTCGATCATCAGACCGGCATACAGGAAACCCGTGTAGGTGTTACCTTCTGCGGCCATGCCTTTTACGGTTGGCCAGATGATACGTTCCATGGTGCGCTGGTGCACTTCATCCGTAACGACCGGCGCCGGTGAGTACGCGCCCATCCCACCGGTGTTCGGGCCAGTATCTCCATTGCCCACACGCTTGTGATCCTGGCTGGTGGCCATCGGCAGCACGTGCTCGCCGTCGACCATCACGATAAAGCTCGCCTCTTCACCGTCGAGGAACTCTTCGATAACGATGCGGTGACCTGCATCGCCAAAAGCGTTGCCTGCCAGCATGTCGTGCACGGCGGCTTCGGCTTCATCAAGCGTCATTGCCACGATAACGCCTTTACCCGCAGCCAGACCGTCGGCTTTGATGACAATCGGCGCGCCTTTCTCGCGCAGGTAGGTCAGCGCGGGTTCCACTTCAGTGAAGTTCTGGTATTCCGCCGTCGGGATGTTATGACGGGCAAGGAAATCTTTAGTGAAGGCTTTGGAACCTTCCAACTGTGCGGCACCTTCGGTTGGGCCGAAGATTTTCAGACCGGCGGCGCGGAAGGCATCGACTACGCCAATCACCAGCGGCGCTTCCGGACCGACAATGGTCAGATCGATCCTTTCGTTCTGGGCAAAACTCAGTAGCGCCGGAATGTCGGTCACTGCGATAGCCACGTTCTGCAGTGAGGGTTCCAGTGCGGTACCCGCGTTGCCCGGCGCCACAAAAACGGTAGAAACCTGCGGTGACTGGGCTGCTTTCCAGGCCAGAGCGTGCTCACGGCCGCCGTTGCCAATAACTAATACTTTCATCGTCTGCTCCGTGGATTAATGGCGGAAGTGGCGCATGTCGGTAAAGATCATCGCGATGCCGTGTTCATCGGCGGCGGCAATAACCTCGTCATCACGAATTGAACCGCCTGGCTGGATAACACAACTCACGCCAACGGCTGCTGCGGCATCAATCCCATCGCGGAACGGGAAGAAGGCATCGGACGCCATCGCAGAACCTTTTACTTCCAGACCTTCGTCGGCAGCTTTAATCCCAGCGATCTTCGCGGAATAGACGCGGCTCATCTGGCCTGCTCCTATGCCGATGGTCATGTTCTCTTTGGCGTAGACAATCGCGTTGGATTTCACGAACTTCGCGACTTTCCAGCAGAACAGCGCATCACGCAGTTCCTGCTCGGTTGGCTGACGTTTGGAAACTACGCGCAGTTCACCCTCGGTCACCATACCCAGGTCACGGTCCTGAACCAGCAGACCGCCGTTAACGCGTTTGAAGTCCAGGCCCGGAACACGATCGGCCCACTGACCACAGGTCAGGACACGAACGTTCTGCTTAGCCGCAGTAATCTTCAGTGCTTCCTCTGTGGCTGACGGCGCGATGATCACTTCAACAAACTGGCGGGAGATAATGGCTTGTGCCGTTTCGGCATCCAGTTCGCGGTTAAACGCAATGATGCCGCCAAACGCGGAGGTTGGGTCGGTTTTATACGCACGGTCGTAGGCGTCGAGAATAGAAGTGCTTACCGCCACGCCGCACGGGTTGGCGTGCTTAACGATAACGCAGGCTGGTTCGTTGAACTCTTTCACGCACTCCAACGCCGCGTCGGTAT
Organism: Citrobacter tructae; assembly: GCF_004684345.1. Taxonomy (NCBI): domain Bacteria; kingdom Pseudomonadati; phylum Pseudomonadota; class Gammaproteobacteria; order Enterobacterales; family Enterobacteriaceae; genus Citrobacter; species Citrobacter tructae. The sequence goes on along the minus strand of NZ_CP038469.1, from coordinate 3,128,798 downwards.
CGGCGATGTTGTTATAGGAGAGCGCTTTGCCTTGTACCTGCGTTGCGGTGGCAACGGAAGCCTCTTTAACATTCTCTTCTATATAGAAGGCCGCCTGCTGGTGACTGTTCTCGCCGTAGCGCATATCCTGCTTCTTAATGAAATTCAGGTTCAGGGTTCGTGGGAAGCGACCAGCGGCTTCTTTGCTTTCACCGTGATACGCCGGAACCATGCTGCCGAAGTAGTTGGCAATCATGCTGTCGTAAGCGGCGGTGTGTTCGAAGGCTTTGATGGCGAGATCGAAACGGGTGGTGAGGGTCAGAGAACCTTCGTTAGCGTCCATCTCTTTAATAATGGCGTCGTAGTCGTTGCTCTTTACCACGATAGCCACATCTTTATGGTTCTTGGCAGCAGAGCGCACCATGGTTGGGCCGCCGATATCAATATTCTCTACTGCATCTTCCAGCGAGCAGTCAACGCGGGCAACGGTCTCGGCGAACGGATACAGGTTAACAACCACCATATCGATAGGCGCGATACCATGTTGTTCCATTATTCCGTCATCCTGGCCGCGACGACCCAGAATGCCGCCGTGGACTTTTGGATGCAGGGTCTTCACGCGTCCATCCATCATTTCCGGGAAACCGGTGTAATCGGAAACTTCGGTCACTGGCAGACCTTTCTCTGCTAACAGGCGCGCAGTGCCACCTGTAGAAAGCAGCTCCACACCGCGTGCGGAAAGTGCCTGAGCGAATTCGATAATACCTGCTTTGTCAGAAACACTGAGCAGAGCGCGGCGGACTGGACGACGTTGTTGCATGGTAAATCCCCTGGATTTGACTATAACAGAGAGCGTTAGCTGAATTTTTGCGTAAAAACTCAGCTAACGCCCCTTACGGGGCATCCTTGTTTTGCCGCAGCATTGTAACGAAAACGTTTGCGCAACGCTCGCGAATTTTTCTTTTTCGATTTTGCCCCTCGTTTCGAGCGCTGAAGATCGTACATATACAGAAAGGATCGTAGAAACGATGGGGGCATTTGTGGATAACTCTGTGTGTAAATAGGTATAAGGCAGGGTTTTGCTGTGGAATGCAGCAGTCAGTCATTTTTCTGTCATTTAAGGGTTGCGGGCGTCAGGAAACTCCCTATAATGCGCCTCCATCGACACGGCGGATGTGAATCACTTCACACAAACAGCCGGTTCGGTTGAAGAGAAAAACCTGAAAATAAGAGGTTGACTCTGAAAGAGGAAAGCGTAATATACGCCACCTCGCGACAGAGCGCTAAAGCGCGTCGCAACTGCTCTTTAACAATTTATCAGACAATCTGTGTGGGCACTCGAAGATACGGATTCTTAACGTCGCAAGACGAAAAATGAATACCAAGTCTCTGAGTGAACATACGTAATTCATTACGAAGTTTAATTCACGAGCATCAAACTTAAATTGAAGAGTTTGATCATGGCTCAGATTGAACGCTGGCGGCAGGCCTAACACATGCAAGTCGAACGGTAGCACAGAGAGCTTGCTCTCGGGTGACGAGTGGCGGACGGGTGAGTAATGTCTGGGAAACTGCCCGATGGAGGGGGATAACTACTGGAAACGGTAGCTAATACCGCATAACGTCGCAAGACCAAAGAGGGGGACCTTCGGGCCTCTTGCCATCGGATGTGCCCAGATGGGATTAGCTAGTAGGTGGGGTAACGGCTCACCTAGGCGACGATCCCTAGCTGGTCTGAGAGGATGACCAGCCACACTGGAACTGAGACACGGTCCAGACTCCTACGGGAGGCAGCAGTGGGGAATATTGCACAATGGGCGCAAGCCTGATGCAGCCATGCCGCGTGTATGAAGAAGGCCTTCGGGTTGTAAAGTACTTTCAGCGAGGAGGAAGGTGTTGTGGTTAATAACCGCAGCAATTGACGTTACTCGCAGAAGAAGCACCGGCTAACTCCGTGCCAGCAGCCGCGGTAATACGGAGGGTGCAAGCGTTAATCGGAATTACTGGGCGTAAAGCGCACGCAGGCGGTCTGTCAAGTCGGATGTGAAATCCCCGGGCTCAACCTGGGAACTGCATCCGAAACTGGCAGGCTAGAGTCTTGTAGAGGGGGGTAGAATTCCAGGTGTAGCGGTGAAATGCGTAGAGATCTGGAGGAATACCGGTGGCGAAGGCGGCCCCCTGGACAAAGACTGACGCTCAGGTGCGAAAGCGTGGGGAGCAAACAGGATTAGATACCCTGGTAGTCCACGCCGTAAACGATGTCGACTTGGAGGTTGTTCCCTTGAGGAGTGGCTTCCGGAGCTAACGCGTTAAGTCGACCGCCTGGGGAGTACGGCCGCAAGGTTAAAACTCAAATGAATTGACGGGGGCCCGCACAAGCGGTGGAGCATGTGGTTTAATTCGATGCAACGCGAAGAACCTTACCTACTCTTGACATCCACGGAACTTTTCAGAGATGAATTGGTGCCTTCGGGAACCGTGAGACAGGTGCTGCATGGCTGTCGTCAGCTCGTGTTGTGAAATGTTGGGTTAAGTCCCGCAACGAGCGCAACCCTTATCCTTTGTTGCCAGCGGTTCGGCCGGGAACTCAAAGGAGACTGCCAGTGATAAACTGGAGGAAGGTGGGGATGACGTCAAGTCATCATGGCCCTTACGAGTAGGGCTACACACGTGCTACAATGGCATATACAAAGAGAAGCGACCTCGCGAGAGCAAGCGGACCTCATAAAGTATGTCGTAGTCCGGATTGGAGTCTGCAACTCGACTCCATGAAGTCGGAATCGCTAGTAATCGTAGATCAGAATGCTACGGTGAATACGTTCCCGGGCCTTGTACACACCGCCCGTCACACCATGGGAGTGGGTTGCAAAAGAAGTAGGTAGCTTAACCTTCGGGAGGGCGCTTACCACTTTGTGATTCATGACTGGGGTGAAGTCGTAACAAGGTAACCGTAGGGGAACCTGCGGTTGGATCACCTCCTTACCTTAAAGAAACGTTCTTTGTAGTGCTCACACAGATTGTCTGATGAAAAGTAAATAGCAAGGCGTCTTGCGATTGAGACTTCAGTGTCCCCTTCGTCTAGAGGCCCAGGACACCGCCCTTTCACGGCGGTAACAGGGGTTCGAATCCCCTAGGGGACGCCACTTGCTGGTTCGTGAGTGAAAGTCGCCGACCTCAATATCTCAAAACTGACTCCCTGAGTTATGTTTGAGATATTTGCTCTTTAAAAATCTGGATCAAGCTGAAAATTGAAACGACACACTGTGTCTGTTCTCCGTAATAAGAACAGATAAGCGGTGTGTTCGAGTCTCTCAAATTTTCGCAAGTCGAAATGTTTTACGAAACATCTTCGGGTTGTGAGGTTAAGCGACTAAGCGTACACGGTGGATGCCCTGGCAGTCAGAGGCGATGAAGGACGTGCTAATCTGCGATAAGCGTCGGTAAGGTGATATGAACCGTTATAGCCGGCGATTTCCGAATGGGGAAACCCAGTGTGATTCGTCACACTATCATTACGTGAATACATAGCGTAATGAAGCGAACCGGGGGAACTGAAACATCTAAGTACCCCGAGGAAAAGAAATCAACCGAGATTCCCCCAGTAGCGGCGAGCGAACGGGGAGCAGCCCAGAGTCTGAATCAGCATATGTGGTAGTGGAACGGTCTGGAAAGTCCGACGGTACAGGGTGATAGTCCCGTACACAAAATCACACATGCTGTGAACTCGAAGAGTAGGGCGGGACACGTGGTATCCTGTCTGAATATGGGGGGACCATCCTCCAAGGCTAAATACTCCTGACTGACCGATAGTGAACCAGTACCGTGAGGGAAAGGCGAAAAGAACCCCGGCGAGGGGAGTGAAAAAGAACCTGAAACCGTGTACGTACAAGCAGTGGGAGCCTTGATTTATCAGGGTGACTGCGTACCTTTTGTATAATGGGTCAGCGACTTATATTCTGTAGCAAGGTTAACCGTATAGGGGAGCCGAAGGGAAACCGAGTCTTAACTGGGCGTTAAGTTGCAGGGTATAGACCCGAAACCCGGTGATCTAGCCATGGGCAGGTTGAAGGTTGGGTAACACTAACTGGAGGACCGAACCGACTAATGTTGAAAAATTAGCGGATGACTTGTGGCTGGGGGTGAAAGGCCAATCAAACCGGGAGATAGCTGGTTCTCCCCGAAAGCTATTTAGGTAGCGCCTCGTGAACTCATCTTCGGGGGTAGAGCACTGTTTCGGCTAGGGGGTCATCCCGACTTACCAACCCGATGCAAACTACGAATACCGAAGAATGTTATCACGGGAGACACACGGCGGGTGCTAACGTCCGTCGTGAAGAGGGAAACAACCCAGACCGCCAGCTAAGGTCCCAAAGTCACAGTTAAGTGGGAAACGATGTGGGAAGGCACAGACAGCCAGGATGTTGGCTTAGAAGCAGCCATCATTTAAAGAAAGCGTAATAGCTCACTGGTCGAGTCGGCCTGCGCGGAAGATGTAACGGGGCTAAACTGTGCACCGAAGCTGCGGCAGCGACACTATGTGTTGTTGGGTAGGGGAGCGTTCTGTAAGCCGTTGAAGGTGGCCTGTGAGGGTTGCTGGAGGTATCAGAAGTGCGAATGCTGACATAAGTAACGATAATGCGGGTGAAAAACCCGCACGCCGGAAGACCAAGGGTTCCTGTCCAACGTTAATCGGGGCAGGGTGAGTCGACCCCTAAGGCGAGGCCGAAAGGCGTAGTCGATGGGAAACAGGTTAATATTCCTGTACTTGGTGTTACTGCGAAGGGGGGACGGAGAAGGCTATGTTAGCCGGGCGACGGTTGTCCCGGTTTAAGCATGTAGGCGGAGAGTTTAGGTAAATCCGGACTCTTATTAAACGCTGAGGTGTGATGACGAGGCACTACGGTGCTGAAGTAACAAATGCCCTGCTTCCAGGAAAAGCCTCTAAGCATCAGGTAACACAAAATCGTACCCCAAACCGACACAGGTGGTCAGGTAGAGAATACCAAGGCGCTTGAGAGAACTCGGGTGAAGGAACTAGGCAAAATGGTGCCGTAACTTCGGGAGAAGGCACGCTGATACCAGGTGAAGCGACTTGCTCGTGGAGCTGAAATCAGTCGAAGATACCAGCTGGCTGCAACTGTTTATTAAAAACACAGCACTGTGCAAACACGAAAGTGGACGTATACGGTGTGACGCCTGCCCGGTGCCGGAAGGTTAATTGATGGGGTTATCCGTAAGGAGAAGCTCTTGATCGAAGCCCCGGTAAACGGCGGCCGTAACTATAACGGTCCTAAGGTAGCGAAATTCCTTGTCGGGTAAGTTCCGACCTGCACGAATGGCGTAATGATGGCCAGGCTGTCTCCACCCGAGACTCAGTGAAATTGAACTCGCTGTGAAGATGCAGTGTACCCGCGGCAAGACGGAAAGACCCCGTGAACCTTTACTATAGCTTGACACTGAACACTGGTCCTTGATGTGTAGGATAGGTGGGAGGCTTTGAAGTGTGGACGCCAGTCTGCATGGAGCCAACCTTGAAATACCACCCTTTAATGGCTGGTGTTCTAACGTAGACCCGTGATCCGGGTTGCGGACAGTGTCTGGTGGGTAGTTTGACTGGGGCGGTCTCCTCCTAAAGAGTAACGGAGGAGCACGAAGGTTAGCTAATCCTGGTCGGACATCAGGAGGTTAGTGCAAAGGCATAAGCTAGCTTGACTGCGAGAGTGACGGCTCGAGCAGGTGCGAAAGCAGGTCTTAGTGATCCGGTGGTTCTGAATGGAAGGGCCATCGCTCAACGGATAAAAGGTACTCCGGGGATAACAGGCTGATACCGCCCAAGAGTTCATATCGACGGCGGTGTTTGGCACCTCGATGTCGGCTCATCACATCCTGGGGCTGAAGTAGGTCCCAAGGGTATGGCTGTTCGCCATTTAAAGTGGTACGCGAGCTGGGTTTAGAACGTCGTGAGACAGTTCGGTCCCTATCTGCCGTGGGCGCTGGAGAATTGAGGGGGGCTGCTCCTAGTACGAGAGGACCGGAGTGGACGCATCACTGGTGTTCGGGTTGTCATGCCAATGGCATTGCCCGGTAGCTAAATGCGGAAAAGATAAGTGCTGAAAGCATCTAAGCACGAAACTTGCCCCGAGATGAGTTCTCCCTGACTCCTTGAGAGTCCTGAAGGAACGTTGAAGACTACGACGTTGATAGGTCGGGTGTGTAAGTGTAGCGATACATTGAGCTAACCGATACTAATGAACCGTGAGGCTTAACCTTACAACGCCAAAGATGTTTTGGTGAAGAGACACAATATTCGGCTTGATACAGATAACATCAGAACGCAAAAGCGGTCTGATAAACAGAATTTGCCTGGCGGCTGTAGCGCGGTGGTCCCACCTGACCCCATGCCGAACTCAGAAGTGAAACGCCGTAGCGCCGATGGTAGTGTGGGGTCTCCCCATGCGAGAGTAGGGAACTGCCAGGCATCAAACAAGTGAAGAAGCCCATCCTGCCGGATGGGCTTTTTTGCGTCTGTATTTTTTGTCCCGTCCGGCCTGAGTATCCCTTCATCCTGCCTGTGAACGACAAAGCATTCTCCTTTTGGCTTTTACTGCACTATTCTACAGCGAGAGAGTCGTGAAACTTTCTCACCTTGAGCATGCAGGCTCGACATTCATCCGATTCCTGGTTATTGTCAGCTATCTGGATGTCTAAACGTTTAAACGTATGTAGTGAGGTTATCAGGTTATGCCAATTCGCGTGCTGGACGAGCTACCCGCCGTCAATTTCTTGCGTGAGGAAAATGTCTTTGTCATGACGACATCCCGCGCTTCCGGCCAGGAAATTCGTCCACTGAAGGTGCTTATCCTCAACCTAATGCCGAAGAAGATCGAAACGGAAAACCAATTTCTCCGGCTATTGTCGAACTCGCCGCTGCAGGTGGATGTTCAGCTGTTACGCATTGATGCCCGCGAGTCACGCAACACGCCGACAGAGCATCTGAATAACTTCTACTGTAATTTCGAAGACATCTGCGATCAGAACTTTGATGGATTGATCGTGACCGGGGCACCGTTAGGCCTGGTTGAGTTCAACGATGTGGCTTACTGGCCGCAGATCAAACAGGTGCTGGAGTGGGCCAAAGATCACGTCACATCAACGCTGTTTGTCTGTTGGGCGGTACAGGCTGCGCTTAATATTCTGTATGGCATCCCGAAGCAAACCCGTACAGATAAACTTTCAGGCGTTTATGAGCACCATATTCTGCACCCTCATGCCTTGCTGACACGCGGATTTGATGACGTGTTTCTGGCTCCTCACTCTCGCTATGCCGATTTCCCAGCAGCACTGATCAGGGATTACACCGACCTCGAGATCTTTGCCGAGACGGAAGACGGCGATGCTTATCTGTTTGCCAGCAAAGATAAACGTATTGCATTTGTGACGGGCCATCCGGAATATGACGCCCATACTCTGGCAGGTGAATATTTTCGTGATGCTGAAGCGGGTTTGACCCCGGATGTTCCGTACAACTATTTCCCGCAAGACGACCCACAAAACAAACCGCGAGCAAGCTGGCGTAGTCATGGTAATTTGCTGTTTATCAACTGGCTTAACTATTACGTCTACCAGATCACGCCATACGATCTGCGCCACATGAATCCAACGCTGGATTAATCTTCTGTAACCAACGATCGTTAAGCGTTTCAGCATGTTGAATCAGGCACCTTCGGGTGCCTTTTTTATTTCCGAAACGCACCTCATCATGTAATTAATTTTTATTATTATTGTTATCAATGAGTTAATTGATAATTAAATTAAAAATGGAAATTGTTTTTGATTTTGAAATTTAATTGAGTAGTCTTAGTTGTGCTGAACGAAAACCGCACAACGATCCTTCGTTCGCATTGGGGATGTATTTGGATCAATGACGAGGAACTACGCAATGAATCAACAGGCAACAACAACCGATGAACTGGTTTTTACCAGGCCGCATGGCGAGCAGGAACAGCAGATTTTAACTGCAGAAGCAGTGGAATTCCTGACCGAGCTGGTGACCCGATTTACGCCAAAACGCAATAAACTTCTCGCCGCACGAATTCAGCAGCAGCAGGATATTGATGACGGTAAGTTGCCTGGTTTTATTTCGGAAACAGCTTCCATTCGTGAGGGTAACTGGAAAATTCGCGGTATTCCTGATGATTTACTGGATCGCCGTGTAGAGATCACCGGACCCGTAGAGCGCAAGATGGTGATCAACGCGCTGAACGCCAACGTTAAAGTCTTTATGGCTGACTTTGAGGATTCACTGGCTCCCGAGTGGAGCAAAGTGATCGACGGACAAATCAACCTGCGCGATGCGGTAAATGGCACCATCAGCTACACCAACGAAGCTGGAAAGATATACCAACTGAAGCCCGATCCAGCGTTATTGGTTTGTCGTGTACGCGGCCTGCATCTGCCAGAAAAACACGTCACCTGGCGTGAGGAAGCGATTCCCGGCAGCCTGTTCGACTTTGCTCTCTATTTCTTCCACAACTATAAAACCTTGCTGGCTAAAGGTAGCGGTCCCTACTTCTATTTGCCGAAAACGCAGGCCTGGCAAGAAGCAGCCTGGTGGAGTGAAGTTTTTAGCTATGCAGAAGACCGATTTAACCTGCCACGCGGCACCATTAAAGCCACGCTGCTGATTGAAACGCTGCCAGCTGTTTTCCAGATGGATGAAATCCTGCACGCGTTACGTGACCATATTGTCGGCCTCAATTGCGGGCGCTGGGATTACATTTTCAGCTACATCAAAACTCTGAAGAATCACCCGGATCGCGTTCTGCCAGATCGTCAGGTCGTGACGATGGATAAGCCGTTCCTTAGCGCCTATTCCCGTCTGTTGATTAAAACCTGCCATAAACGCGGTGCTTTTGCGATGGGCGGTATGGCGGCGTTTATCCCCAGCAAAGACGCTGAGCGTAACAATCAGGTACTGGCCAAAGTCAAAGCGGATAAATCGCTGGAAGCCAATAACGGTCATGACGGAACCTGGGTGGCTCATCCTGGGCTTGCGGATACCGCAATGGCGATTTTCAACGACGTGCTGGGCGACAACAAAAATCAGCTGTTTGTCACTCGTGAAGATGATGCACCGATTACTGCAGAACAACTGCTGGCCCCGTGCGATGGGGAGCGTACTGAAGAAGGCATGCGCGCTAATATCCGCGTTGCCGTGCAGTACATCGAAGCGTGGATTTCCGGCAACGGCTGCGTACCGATTTATGGTCTGATGGAAGATGCGGCAACTGCCGAAATCTCCCGAACCTCCATCTGGCAGTGGATCCACCACCAGAAAACCCTCAGCAACGGCAAGCCGGTCACCAAACCGCTGTTCCGTCAGATGCTGGCCGAAGAAATGCTGGTGATTCAGGACGAGCTGGGCGAACACCGTTACAGCAGCGGACGTTTTGACGATGCCGCGCGCCTGATGGAGCAAATCACTACCTCCGACGAACTGATCGACTTCCTGACCTTACCTGGCTACCGCTTGCTGGCTTAATTCACCACATACCAATATGGAGCATCTGCACATGAAAACCCGTACCCAACAAATCGAAGACTTACAGAAAGAATGGACACAACCACGCTGGGAAGGCATTACCCGCCCGTACAGCGCGGAGGAAGTGGTGAAATTGCGTGGCTCGGTCAACCCGGAATGTACACTGGCGCAGCTAGGCGCGGCGAAAATGTGGCGTTTGTTGCACGGCGAATCAAAGAAAGGTTATATCAACAGCCTCGGTGCGCTGACCGGTGGTCAGGCGCTGCAACAGGCGAAAGCCGGTATTGAAGCAGTCTATCTGTCTGGCTGGCAGGTGGCGGCCGATGCGAACCTGGCCTCCAGTATGTACCCGGATCAATCGCTGTACCCGGCGAACTCCGTTCCGGCGGTGGTGGATCGGATCAACAACACCTTCCGTCGTGCGGATCAGATCCAGTGGTCCACTGGGATTGAGCCAAACGATCCACGCTATGTGGATTACTTCCTGCCGATCGTTGCCGATGCAGAAGCTGGATTTGGCGGTGTACTGAACGCATTTGAACTGATGAAATCAATGATTGAAGCCGGTGCAGCGGCTGTTCACTTCGAAGATCAGCTCGCATCGGTGAAAAAATGTGGTCACATGGGCGGCAAAGTGCTGGTACCGACTCAGGAAGCTATCCAGAAACTGGTGGCAGCACGTCTGGCTGCAGACGTCATGGGCGTCCCTACGCTGGTTATTGCCCGTACCGATGCCGACGCGGCAGATTTGATCACCTCTGACTGCGACCCTTACGACAGCGAGTTCATTACCGGCGAGCGCACCAGTGAAGGGTTCTACCGTACCCACGCCGGTATCGAACAGGCGATAAGTCGTGGTCTGGCTTATGCTCCATACGCGGATCTGGTGTGGTGTGAAACCTCCACGCCGGATCTCGAGCTGGCACGCCGTTTTGCCGATGCGGTCCACGCTAAATACCCGGGCAAACTGCTGGCCTACAACTGTTCTCCGTCGTTTAACTGGCAGAAGAATCTGGATGACAAAACCATTGCCAGCTTCCAGCAACAGCTGTCGGACATGGGCTATAAGTATCAGTTCATTACTCTGGCAGGCATCCACAGCATGTGGTTTAACATGTTCGACCTTGCACGTTCCTATGCTCAGGGTGAAGGCATGCGTCACTACGTCGAGAAAGTTCAGCAGCCAGAATTTGCGGCAGCTAAAGACGGTTACACCTTTGTGTCCCATCAGCAGGAAGTGGGTACCGGTTACTTCGACAAAGTGACGACCATCATTCAGGGTGGCGCGTCATCCGTTACCGCGCTGACGGGGTCCACTGAAGAATCACAGTTCTAATCCATGCCGGATGGCGCTCACGCCTATCCAGCCTACCCTAAACGGTAGGCTGGTTCAGGCACTTGTACTGCCATCCGGCGATCCCCGGTTCTGGATGAGGGCAAAAGATGTCGCGTGGCCTGGAATTGTTAATTGCCCAAACTATCCTGCAGGGCTTTGATGCGCAGTATGGTCGATTTCTGGAAGTGACGTCCGGCGCGCAGCAACGCTTTGAACAAGCTGACTGGCATGCTGTACAGCAGGCGATGAAAAGCCGCATCCACCTCTACGATCACCATGTCGGGCTGGTGGTGGAACAGTTGCGCTGCATTACCGACGGCAAAAGTACTGATGCCGCATTTTTACTTCGTGTAAAAGAGCATTACACCCGGTTATTACCGGATTACCCACGCTTCGAGATTGCGGAGAGCTTTTTTAACTCCGTTTACTGTCGGTTATTTGACCACCGCTCGCTGACGCCCGAGCGGTTGTTTATTTTCAGCTCCCAGCCGGAACGTCGCTTTCGTACCATTCCGCGCCCGCTGGCGAAAGACTTTTTCCCTGATTTGGGCTGGGAAGGGCTGCTCACGCGCGTACTCAGCGATCTGCCTCTGCGCCTGCCGTGGCAGAACAAAATTCGTGATATCCACTACATCATCGAACACCTGACAGAAACCTTTGGTGAGAATGTACTGCCGCGCTGCCATTTGCAGGTGGCGAACGAGTTGTTTTATCGCAATAAGGCCGCCTGGCTGGTGGGTAAGTTGATTACACCTTCCGGTACGCTGCCGTTCTTATTGCCTATCCACCGCACCGACGAAGGTGAACTGTTTGTCGATACCTGCCTGACGACAACGGCGGAAGCCAGCATTGTGTTTGGTTTCGCCCGCTCTTATTTTATGGTCTATGCGCCGCTGCCTGCGGCACTGGTCGAATGGTTACGTGAGCTCCTGCCCGGTAAAACCACCGCTGAGCTGTATATGGCGATTGGCTGTCAGAAGCATGCGAAAACTGAAAGCTATCGTGAATATCTGCTGTATCTGGCCGACTGCGATGAGCAGTTTATTGAAGCGCCTGGGATACGCGGCATGGTGATGCTGGTGTTTACCCTGCCTGGATTCGATCGCGTATTCAAAATCATCAAAGACAAATTTGCGCCACAAAAAGAGATGTCTGCGGCCCACGTCCGCGCCTGTTATCAACTGGTCAAAGAGCACGATCGCGTTGGGCGCATGGCTGATACCCAGGAATTCGAAAATTTTGTGCTGGATAAACGGCAAATTTCCCCGGCATTGATGGCGTTGCTGCTGCAGGAAGTGCCTGAAAAAATTACCGATCTTGGCGAGCAGATTGTGATTCGCCACCTGTATATAGAACGGCGGATGGTGCCGCTTAATATCTGGTTGGAGCAGGTCGAAGGCCAGCAACTGCGGGATGCGATAGAAGAGTACGGCAACGCCATTCGCCAACTGGCTGCCGCTAATATTTTCCCCGGTGATATGCTGTTTAAGAACTTTGGCGTGACCCGCCACGGGCGCGTGGTGTTCTACGACTACGATGAAATTTGCTACATGACGGAAGTGAATTTCCGCCATATCCCGCCCGCGCGTTACCCGGAAGATGAGCTGGCCGGCGAACCTTGGTACAGCGTCTCGCCGGGGGATGTCTTCCCGGAAGAGTTTCGCCACTGGCTGTGCGCCGATCCGCGAATCGGACCGTTATTTGAAGAGATGCACGCGGACCTGTTTCGCGCCGACTACTGGCGGGCGTTGCAAACGCGCATTCGAGAAGGGCATGTTGAAGATGTCTACGCCTACCGTCGAAAGCAGCGGTTTAGCGTGCGGTATTCGGTATAATGCCCGTGCCAGCGAAGCGCTGCCGGGCAATCCCTATTTACCTAATCCCACCGTACGCCAGTGTGATCTCTTTCGCTGCTTTGATCGCCATGGCGCCGAACTCGGTGACGCGGTCATCGGTAATGCGCGAAATCGGGCCGGAGATGGAAATGGCGGCAAACGGCTCGCGATGTTCGTCATAAATGCACGACGCCACGCAGCGCAGGCCCAGCGCATGCTCCTCATCATCAAACGAATAGCCGCGCTTACGCGTCTGGGCTAAATCCTCTTTCAGGTGCACCGGCGAGACCAGCGTGGCGTGGGTATAAGCGTGTAGGCCTTTACGATGTAGCAGGCCCGTAACCTGTTCTTCGCTTAATTGCGCCAGGAAGGCTTTCCCTGCACCGGAGGCGTGCATCGGCAGTTTGCCACCGATGGGGGCAGACATACGCATCAGCTGCGTGCACTGCACCTGGTCGATGATAATCGCCTGATGGTCGTTGTGATCCAGCACCGCCAGATTCACCGTTTCACCGGAATCTTCCATCAGCTTGCGCAGAATCGGGTGGACGATCGCCAGCAGGTTGCGACTTTGCAAGAAGCTGCTGCCGACGATAAACGCATGTGCGCCTACGGCCCAGTGTCCTAATTCGCCCACCTGACGGACAAAACCCTGCTGCTGCATTGTGGTCAATAAACGGTGCGTGGTGGAGTTGGGCAAACCGGCCTGTTGTGCCAGTTCGGTTAGCGCCACGCTGCCGTTGGATTCCGCAATCCATTCCAGTAGTTTCAGGCCTCGGGTCAAAGACTGAACCTGCCCGGTTGCAGGCGTAGTAGTGGCAGCGGGTTTTCTACCGCGTTTCGCGGGGACAGTGGCAACCATGGCAGACTCCTTTTCTGTATCGTGGAAATCATTTTCGTTTTATTCGATTATAATGCAAGAATTCCTGTACTGATCGGATGAGTGAAGCTGAACATGTCTCATGTTGGTCGTTGTGTGCTTTTCCGCCTCTCTGGTTTGTGCCAGTATGCTTTGTTGGCCTTTTTTCGGTCTGGTTGAGCGTTGTCGGGAGTGAGTGTGAGCAGCAAAGTTGAACAATTACGTCAGCAGTTAAAAGAACGTATTCTGGTGCTGGACGGCGGTATGGGCACCATGATCCAGGGTTATCGTCTGAGTGAAGAAGATTTCCGCGGCCAACGCTTTGCCGACTGGCCAAGCGATCTGAAAGGCAACAATGATCTGTTGGTGCTGAGCAAGCCGGAGGTGATCACCGCGATTCATAACGCCTACTTTGAAGCTGGCGCGGATATCATCGAAACCAATACCTTCAACTCGACGACAATCGCTATGGCGGATTACCAGATGGAATCCCTGTCGGCGGAAATCAACTTTGCAGCGGCAAAACTGGCGCGCGCCTGCGCCGACGAATGGACGGCACGTACGCCGAACAAACCGCGCTATGTCGCAGGTGTTCTTGGCCCGACTAACCGCACCGCGTCTATCTCACCGGACGTCAACGACCCTGCTTACCGTAACATTACCTTTGATCAGTTGGTGGCCGCGTACCGCGAATCCACCAGGGCGCTGGTGAAAGGTGGTAGCGATCTGATCCTGATCGAAACCGTTTTTGACACGCTGAACGCCAAAGCCGCCATTTTTGCGGTAAAAACCGAATTTGAAGCACTGGGCGTTGAGCTGCCGATTATGATCTCCGGCACCATCACCGATGCTTCCGGACGTACGCTTTCCGGCCAGACTACCGAAGCCTTCTATAACGCACTGCGCCATGCCGACGCGCTGACATTCGGTCTCAACTGTGCGTTAGGCCCGGACGAGTTGCGTCAGTACGTACAAGAGCTGTCACGCATTGCCGACTGCTATGTCACCGCGCACCCGAACGCCGGTTTGCCAAACGCCTTCGGTGAATACGATCTCGACGCGGACACCATGGCGAAGCAAATCCGTGAATGGGCCGAAGCGGGGTTCCTGAATATCGTCGGCGGTTGCTGTGGCACCACGCCGGAACATATTGCCGCGATGACCCGCGCGGTGGACGGTCTGCCGCCACGTCAACTGCCGGAACTCCCGGTGGCCTGCCGTCTTTCTGGTTTGGAACCGCTGAATATCGGCGACGACAGCTTGTTCGTTAACGTCGGTGAACGTACCAACGTCACCGGCTCAGCGAAGTTCAAACGTCTGATTAAAGAAGAAAAATACAGCGAGGCGCTGGATGTTGCCCGTCAGCAGGTGGAAAGCGGCGCGCAGATTATCGATATCAACATGGATGAGGGGATGCTTGACGCCGAAGCGGCGATGGTGCGTTTCCTCAACCTGATTGCGGGTGAACCGGACATCGCCCGCGTGCCGATCATGATCGACTCCTCGAAATGGGAGGTCATCGAAAAAGGGCTGAAGTGCATTCAGGGTAAAGGCATCGTTAACTCCATCTCGATGAAAGAGGGGGTTGAGCCGTTTATCCACCATGCCAAACTGGTACGCCGCTACGGCGCTGCCGTGGTGGTGATGGCCTTTGATGAACAGGGCCAGGCCGACACCCGCGCGCGCAAAATTGAGATTTGCCGTCGGGCGTACAAAATTCTCACCGAAGAGGTGGGCTTCCCACCGGAAGACATCATCTTCGACCCGAACATCTTTGCCGTCGCGACCGGTATTGATGAGCACAACAACTACGCACAGGATTTTATCGGCGCGTGTGAAGACATCAAACGTGAGCTGCCGCATGCGCTGATCTCCGGTGGCGTCTCCAACGTCTCATTCTCATTTCGTGGCAACGACCCGGTGCGTGAAGCCATTCACGCGGTATTCCTCTATTACGCCATTCGCAACGGTATGGACATGGGCATTGTAAACGCCGGGCAACTGGCGATTTACGACGACCTGCCAGCGGAGCTGCGCGATGCGGTCGAAGACGTGATCCTTAACCGCCGTGATGATGGCACGGAACGCCTGCTGGATCTGGCAGAAAAATATCGAGGCAGTAAAACCGACGACACCGCCAACGCCCAGATGGCGGAATGGCGCAGCTGGGAGGTGAAAAAGCGCCTCGAATATTCGCTGGTAAAAGGCATTACCGAATTTATTGAGCTGGATACCGAAGAAGCCCGCCAGCAGGCCGAACGCCCGATTCAGGTGATTGAAGGCCCACTGATGGACGGCATGAACGTGGTCGGCGACCTGTTCGGTGAAGGTAAAATGTTCCTGCCGCAGGTGGTGAAATCCGCCCGCGTGATGAAACAGGCTGTGGCCTATCTTGAGCCGTATATTGAAGCCAGCAAAGAGAAAGGTTCCAGCAACGGCAAGATGGTGATTGCCACCGTGAAGGGCGACGTTCACGATATCGGCAAAAACATCGTTGGCGTGGTGCTGCAGTGTAACAACTACGAAATTATCGATCTTGGCGTGATGGTGCCAGCGGAGAAAATCCTCCGCACAGCGCGCGAAGTGAATGCCGATCTGATTGGCCTCTCCGGGTTGATTACCCCGTCGCTGGACGAAATGGTTAATGTGGCGAAAGAGATGGAACGCCAGGGCTTTACCATTCCGCTGCTGATTGGCGGCGCGACGACCTCGAAAGCGCACACTGCGGTGAAAATCGAGCAAAATTACAGCGGTCCGACAGTCTACGTGCAGAATGCCTCGCGCACCGTGGGTGTGGTCGCCGCGCTGCTGTCTGATACCCAGCACGATGATTTTGTGGCCCGCACGCGTAAAGAGTACGAAACCGTGCGTATCCAGCATGCGCGTAAAAAACCGCGCACTCCGCCGGTGACGCTGGAGGCCGCGCGTGATAACGATCTGGCTTTCGACTGGGAAAACTATACCCCGCCGGTGGCGCATCGTCTGGGCGTGCAGGAAGTTGAAGCCAGTATCGAAACACTGCGTAATTACATCGACTGGACGCCATTCTTTATGACCTGGTCGCTGGCTGGCAAATATCCGCGCATTCTGGAAGATGAAGTGGTGGGTGAAGAGGCTAAACGCCTGTTCAAAGATGCCAATGATATGCTGGATAAATTAAGTGCCGAGAAAACCCTGAACCCACGTGGTGTCGTGGGTCTGTTCCCAGCTAACCGCGTCGGCGATGACATCGAGATCTACCGTGATGAAACGCGTACGCACGTTCTGACCGTGAGCCACCACCTGCGTCAGCAGACGGAGAAGGTCGGTTTTGCTAACTACTGCCTGTCCGATTTTGTGGCACCGAAAACCTCCGGGAAAGCGGATTACATTGGTGCCTTCGCCGTCACCGGCGGTCTGGAAGAAGATACGCTGGCCGACGCGTTTGATGCGCAGCACGATGATTACAATAAAATCATGGTGAAAGCGATTTCTGATCGTCTGGCGGAAGCGTTCGCTGAATATCTGCATGAGCGGGTGCGTAAAGTCTACTGGGGCTATGCGGCGAATGAAAACCTCAGCAATGAGGAGCTGATCCGCGAAAACTACCAGGGGATTCGCCCGGCACCGGGCTACCCGGCGTGCCCTGAGCACACCGAGAAGGCGACTATCTGGGAACTGCTGGATGTAGAAACGCATACTGGCATGAAGCTCACGGAATCTTTCGCCATGTGGCCTGGCGCGTCGGTTTCCGGCTGGTACTTCAGTCATCCGGACAGCAAGTATTACGCGGTGGCGCAAATCCAGCGCGACCAGGTTGAAGATTACGCCTTCCGTAAAGGGATGAGCGTGGCGGAAGTCGAACGCTGGTTAGCGCCTAATCTGGGGTACGACGCCGACTGATTCACAAAACTGTCATCTTTCTTTACAACAAACAGGGCACTCAATGAGTGCTCTGTCTCTTTATTACGTGTAAACCCGTATACTGAAGGGAAAACGATAATAAGGAGAAGCCGTGTTAACGTTGTTACACCTGCTTTCTGCCGTGGCTATGCTGGTTTGGGGTACGCATATTGTGCGTACCGGTGTGATGCGGGTCTTTGGTGCCCGCTTACGTACCGTGCTCAGCCGTAGTGTTGAAAAGAAACCACTCGCCTTCTGTGCCGGTATCGGCGTAACTGCTCTGGTACAAAGCAGCAACGCGACCACCATGCTGGTCACCTCGTTTGTCGCGCAGGATCTGGTAGCACTTACCCCGGCACTGGTGATTGTACTCGGTGCCGACGTGGGGACCGCGCTGATGGCGCGTATCCTGACCTTTGATCTCTCCTGGCTGTCGCCGCTGCTGATTTTTATCGGCGTAATCTTCTTTCTCGGACGTAAGCAGTCCCGCGTTGGGCAACTGGGGCGGGTCGGTATTGGGCTGGGGTTGATTTTACTGGCGCTCGAGCTGATCGTGCAGGCGGTAACGCCGATTACCCAGGCTAACGGTGTACAGGTTATTTTCGCCTCGCTCACTGGCGATATCATGCTTGATGCGCTGATTGGCGCAATGTTTGCGATTATCAGCTACTCCAGCCTGGCGGCGGTCTTGCTGACGGCCACCTTGACTGCTGCGGGCATTATCTCGTTCCCGGTGGCGCTATGTCTGGTGATTGGTGCCAACCTTGGTTCCGGCTTGCTGGCGATGATCAACAACAGCGCAGCTAACGCCGCCGCCCGCCGTGTGGCGCTCGGCAGTCTGCTGTTTAAGCTGGTGGGCAGCCTAATCATTCTGCCGTTCGTGCATCCGCTGGCGAATCTGATGGATGAACTGCCGCTGCCGAAATCCGAGTTGGTTATCTACTTCCACGTGTTCTACAACCTGGTGCGCTGTGTGGCGATGGTGCCGTTCGCTGAGCCAATGGCGCGTTTTTGTAAACGCATCATCCGCGATGAGCCGGAACTGGACGCTCATCTGAAGCCCAAGCATCTGGACGTCAGCGCGCTGGATACACCGACGCTGGCGCTGGCGAATGCCGCCCGTGAAGCCCTGCGTATTGGCGACGCCATGGAACAGATGATGGAAGGGCTGAAGAAGGTGATGCACGGCGAACCGCGCGAAGAGAAAGAGCTGCGCAGGATGGCGGACGACATCAACGTGCTGTACACGGCGATCAAGCTCTACCTGGCACGAATGCCAAAAGACGAGCTGGCGGAAGAGGAGTCGCGCCGCTGGGCAGAGATTATCGAGATGTCGCTCAACCTTGAGCAGGCTTCTGATATTGTCGAACGTATGGGTAGCGAGATTGCGGATAAGTCACTGGCTGCGCGTCGGGCATTTTCTCTGGAAGGTCTGAAAGAGCTGGATGCGCTTTACGATCTGCTGCTCAGTAATCTGCAGCTGGCGATGTCGGTTTTCTTCTCCGGCGACGTGACCAGCGCCCGTCGTCTGCGTCGTAGTAAGCACCGCTTTCGCATTCTTAACCGACGTTATTCGCATGCGCACGTTGACCGTCTGCATCAGCAGAACGTGCAGAGCATTGAGACCAGTTCCCTGCACCTCGCGCTACTGGGCGACATGCAGCGTCTGAACTCGCTGTTTTGTTCCGTGGCCTATAGCGTGCTGGAACAGCCGGATGAAGACGATGAGCGGGATGATTACTAATTAGATACAGTGCCTGATGGCATAGCTCATCGGGCACTGTACAGAACGCTACTTAGAAGCAGTGACCCGCTTCAAGAGCAACGGCGTCTTCACCTGCCTTGAACACGTATGTGGTGTTCGGGCCGCCAAGAACCGCCTGGCCGTTACTCACTTTAATCCAGTTGCCTTCCGGCAGACCAATCACCGTCAGTTCCGGCGCAACCACCAGCAGCTCGCGAATACGCTGTTCACGCGTTTCGCCTTTGTGGCCTTCCGGCAGCGCGTTGGTGAAGTGCGGGTTAATCTGCAGTGGGAACAGACCCAGGGCATCAAAGCCTTTTGGATCGACAATCGGCATGTCGTTAGTGGTGCGGATAGTCTGGCAGGCGAGGTTGGAACCGGCACTCCAGCCGATGTACAGCGCACCGCGTTTGACGACATCCACGATCGGGGCCAGCAACCCGCGCTCGCGGCTCTCTTTCAGTAACTGGAAGGTGTTACCCCCACCGACAATCACCAGCTCTGCGTTTTCAATCGCAGCAATCGGATCGGCAACAGTATGAATACCGGTAACGTTGACGCCCATTGGCGCAAAGATGGCAGCCGTTTTCGCCGTGTACTCATCCCAGGTTTGCGTGACGCCAGCAAACGGAATAAACACCGCCGTGCGGCGACCATTCAGTTGCTCAGCAATCAGCGGCAGCGCGTGTTCCATCCAGCCTTTGCCCGGCAGCGTCGAGTTACTCAATAAAAGCAGTTCCATCATTTCTCCAGATAATCAGTAAATTACAAACCGCAGTAATGCTACCACTATCAGTCTAACGCCTCACTGATATGGCTCACGATGTTGGAGATGAGGTTGTGGAAAGCGCCTCGCAGGCTGCTTCTTTACCCATCCCACCGCAGCCACGGATACCTAATGCCCGCACCCCTTTCACTGCGGCCTCAATATCCTGCGTAGTAAAGGCTTTGTAGATAAAATTTAACCCTAGCTTTTCATACAAATAGTTGTGAAAGCGCGTGCCGAAGTTGCCGGGTCGACCGGCAAGCGACATGCAAAGCTGAGTGTCGCGGTTAATCATGTTAAATTCCCTCGGCGTGAGACAATACATACTGTTCGGCTTCCTGCGACCAAATCCCCTGATGTCGTTCCAGGATGTCGCGCAGTTCAGGATCGTCAATCTGGGTGAGTGCAGTTACCGGGAAGGCTTTGCCGGTGTAGACCAGTTTTTTCCCACCGCCGACTTTTGGCAGTTCCAGCGTTGTTTCACCTGCCGCATTCAGTCCCAGAATGTGCGTTACCACTTTTGCCGCCTGGACCTTTTTTTCTTCAATCAGTTTTACCGCCGCGCGCATATCGTCAGTATTGCCGCCAGACGTCCCAACGTAATGGGTAAAGGCATAGTGCACGTCATAGAAGTTAATCGGTGCGCTAAACTGCTTATCCTGCGGACCCGCAAAGAAGTTCATGCAGCCATCGGCAGCCAGCAGGGAAGAAGCCAGCGTGACCAGTTCTTCGTTGGGCACAAATACAAAGATGTCGTCAAACCCATGCCCGCCGCTCAATGCCATCAATGTGTCATAAGCCGCATTCTGGGCGTGGAGATAGTGGATCAACGTTTGTGGTTCCGACGGATAGTGCTTGCGGGCGTAGCTCAATTTATCGTTGTTGGTGTCGGTCACCACCAATAGTGCCGGGTTAACCGGACCATGCAGCGCGTAGTCGATTGCCAGCAGCCCCATCGGTCCGGTGCCGCCGAGGATTAACGTACGTCCCTGTGGGCGAATGCCCATCGTGTGGTTGTAGGTCCCTTCCTGCAGGTGATAGTTGGCATTGAATGCGCCAATTACGCAGGACAGCGGCTCAACCAACGAACCTTCAAAATAGGTTTCGCCTTCGTAGGCCAACAGGCAGTCCTGCTCCATCACCTCATTGGGAATAACGACGTGCGTGGCTTCACCGCCCACCCAGGGGAAGGAGTATCCCGGGCAGTCCGGGCGATCCGGCAGTTGCAGGTTGGCCTGAATCACATAGCGCTGGCCGGGCTGAAACTTATGCTGCCATTTTTTCCCCACGGCAATAATATCGCCGCAGAACTCATGGCCGATGATAATCGGGTTGGTCGCCACATCGTCCGGTACCTTTTTGTGGTTCTCCCCCTGATTCGCCTCTTTCCAGGAAGAGAGGCACAAGCTGTCGGTTACGACGGAAGCAAGAATTTCATCGTCTTGCATTTCAGGAAGGTCGAAGGTTTCCAGGCGCAGATCACGATTGCCATAAAGGCGTAAAGCTGTTGTTTTCATTGTTCCACCTCATATTTAGCACAGTAGCCCCGGCATCGCCGGGGCGGAAAAATCAGGACAGGAAGCCCAGCGCGTTACCGATAATCCCCAGAGCAAACAGGGCGAAGATCAGCCATACCGGATTAATTTTCTTGTTGAGCAACCGCACCATCAGCAGCGTCAAACCCAGCGCCAGCAGGCCGGGGCAGAGCTGGTCGAGAATGTTTTGCACGGTCATTGTGACGGTGGTGCCGTCTGCGCCAGGCGTTTGCGATACCACCAATGGCACGTTGATACTGGTCCATTTGGTGACCAGTACTCCCATCACAAACAGGCCGAGAATCGAGGCTCCCTCGGTCAGCTTTTGCAGCAGATTGCCGCCCATATCGCTGACGATGTTGACTCCTTTACGAAAACCAATCTGTAATCCGTACCACTTCATCGCCAGACGTACTGCATTGAAAATAAAGAAGAACAACAACGGGCCGAGAATGTTGCCGGAGAGCGCTAAAGATGCGCCGAGTGCAGCGGTAATCGGGCGCAGCGTTCCCCATACCAGTGGGTCACCGACGCCGGCCAGCGGGCCCATCAGCCCGACTTTGATGCCGTTGATTGCGCCATCGTCAATTTCCGCACCATTTGCACGCGCTTCTTCCATCGCGGCGGTGACGCCAATCACCGGACCGCAAACGGCAGGGGTGGTATTGAAGAACACCAGGTGGCGTTTAAGTGCGGCAACCTGATCCTCTTTCAGTGGATACAGGCGCTTGATGGCAGGGATCATGTCGTAGCAAAAACCCAGCCCATGAATGCGTTCAAAGTTGAATGACGCCTGTTGCAGGTTGGAGCGAATAAACATGCTAAACAGGTCGGATTTGGTCAGTTTTTTCTGTTCCATGATGGGTTCCGTTAGTCGTCAAGCTGGTCGAGGGCTTGAGAAGAGGCGGCTTGCGCCTGCGGTTCGGCTTTACGCCACTGTGGGTTCAACTGGATGTAGATCAGCGCGATAATCGTGCCCACGCCACCGAAAGCCAGCAGACTCAAATCGAGATACCCTCCGGCGATAAAACCGAGGAAGAAGAAGGGCATTAGGTACTTCACACCCATCATGCGTAGCACCATGGCGTAACCGACCACCACGATAAAACCACCGGCAATTTGCAGCCCACGAGTGACGAATTCCGGGATGGCATTCAACATATTGCTGACCATATCGGCGCTGACAAACAGCGAGACGATTAATGCAGGAATGGCGACGCGCAATGCCTGCACGCCTAATGCAGAAACGTGCAGCATGTCGATGGTGCGAAAGCGGGCGTCTTCGGCGGCTTTATCCGCCGCATGCTGGAATATCACGGTGATGGTACGGGCAAAGACTGTCAGTACCTGGCCTGCTGCCGCTACCGGAAGGGCGATAGCGATGCCCGTGGCAATACTCTGCTGGCCGACGATAACCAGAATGGCGGAAATAATACTGGCGAGTGCCGAATCGGGAGACTGCGCTGCACCGACGTTCATCCAGCCGAGCGCGATCAGTTCCAGCGTGCCGCCGAGCATAATCCCGGTTTTTAAATCACCGAGGATCAGGCCGATAACGGTACAAGCGATGAGTGGGCGGTGGGTCTGGAACTCATCCAGCACGCTGCCCATTCCGGCAATACAGGAAAATATAAATATGGCGATAATTTGTAGGGTACTTATTTCCATAATATGTCACCTTGTGAATGTGATCATCCCTGCCTGCTAAAGCATAAGTACACAGGCGCTTTTATTTATTCTGTAAACAATTTTTCTTTTATTTTTTCAAGTATATTAACTGATGGATCTGATGCGACGACGCGTAAATCCAGCGTGACGCCTAATTTATCTAACTCACGAAATGCATGAATGTCGTCATCATCTAAAGAGACAGCTTTGGTTAATTGTTTTTTACCTGGTCGCCAGGCCATGCCACCAATATTTAAATTGGCGATATTTACCCCTTGTTTGACCATGGCTAACGCATCCTGTGGGCGGGTAAATAAATAAAAAACGGTTTCATCCTTATATTGTGGATTATGATAGACGGCGACCGCTTTTTCGATATTCACCACGTTAACCTTCATCCCTGGTGGCGCGGCTTGGCGTAACAATGTCCTACGCACTTCATCGTGATAAACGTCGTCATTGCAGATAATAATCCGTTGGGCATTCGCTACCTTCGACCAGACGGTAGTGACCTGACCGTGGATCAGGCGATCGTCAATACGAGCTAGGGTGATGTTCATCAGAAATCCTCTTCGGTCGTTTCCAGTGCCTTCCAGACGACGCACGTTTGTTGAGCAATGGTCGTCAGGTGTTCGCACAGTTCATCCACATTCATACTGCTTTGGCTGTCTACCAATTCCAGCGCCAACGGCAATGACAATCCACTAATGACCCGTATGGCTGGGTTACGCATCGCCAGCGTCGCGGCGGCATTCCACGGGCTACCACACTGTATATCGACGGCTATCAGCCACTCACCACCGGTGTGAATGCTCACTAACTTTTCAAGCTTTGCCACGATGTCGTGGGCGTTTTCACCGGGGAGAAATTCCACTGCTTCAACGCTGGCCTCACCGTAGACCATTTGTACCGATTCCAGCATGGCGCAGGCCAGATTGCCGTGAGCGCAGAAGATTGCATTGACCATAAAACCTCCTTAGCCGCGCGTTTTTCCGCCCGCAATGTTAGTGGTTACTCCGGTGATATAACTGGCGCGTTCTGAGAGGAGATAACAAACAAAATCAGCGACTTCGCTTAATCGTCCTGAGCGACCAATCGGGATCGAGTTCTTGGTATAACCCTTGCGCAGTTGCTCGACGGTAATGTTGCGGGTCCAGGCCAGCGCTTCCTCGTACTCCGGCGTGCGCAGACCTGTTTTTTCCAGAATGCCAGGTGCAATACCAACCACACGAATGCCGTGTTTGCCCAGCTCTTTTGACCAGGAACGGGTAAAGCTATTCAATGCGGCTTTGGTGGCGGCATAGCAACTTTGGCCCTCTGAGCCTTCCAGTCCACTTTCTGAAGAGACATTCACAATCACGCCGCTATGCTGTTTCACCATTTGGCGTGCCGCCGCTTGCGACATTAAGAACACACCTTTTTGGTTGATATTGACCATTTTTTCGAACGCCGCTTCGTTGAGTTCATATTGTCCAGCGGGCGCTTTTTCATCGACCAGCAGGCGTGGGAAATTAACGCCTGCGTTATTCACCAGTCCGTCAATACGTCCGCAGCGCTGGGTAATCTCGGCAATGGTATAATTAACCTCTTTGGCGCTGGAAATATCCGTCGGACAGAAATGATATCCGGTATGGCCTTCATACTTACCGTCTCCACCATGAATATCCGCCATTTGCACATTAGCGCCTTGCGCTAATAACTCTTCAACTATTGCCAGACCAATTCCGGATGCTCCACCGGTAACAATAATGACTTTGCCCTGCAGATTTAACCACGTTTGCATAATAAACTCCCGATTTTAGATAAGGGGTTCCCGCATAAAATTAATTACGTCAGGACTAATTTGAATATATTTACTTCAACAATAATTCAGCGGTATGGCTGTTGGTGACTAAACAGTTAATGTAATTTCCGCGTAAAGCACCGAGAATTCCGCTCAGTTTTTCTTCCCCCATGGCGATGCCGATGGAGTAACGTGCCTGCTTTAATTTATTGGTTTCGATGGAAAGTGTCTTTTCGCTCATATTGGTCTCTACCGTCACGCCGTTGATATCGTAGAAGCGTGAGCAAATATCACCGGCAACCTGGCGAGCATGCAGATCATCACTCTCTTCACTGCCGTAGAACGCATGCCAGTTGGCGCCGTCACGTATCGCAGGAGAGCCAATTCCAACCAGTGCGATATCCAGATTATCCCAGTAGGCGGAAATCGACTTGAAATGCCGGGACTGCATAATTCCGTTACGAATCAGCGGGTTTTCAAGAAGCGCCGGAAAATCAGCCAGGTGCGATTCCCCTTTGAGCTTTGCCGCTGCACCGTAGGTTAGCGTATTGACGTGGTAGCGACTTTCAAGCTTGCCGGACGGTCCGCCAATGATAGGCACGCAGATCAGCTGGCGTGACTGGCTAGCCGGGGATAACCCTTCGACCAGGCCCCGAACCGCGCGCCCCCATGAGAAACCGATAATATCGCCGGGTTCCAGCAAGCGTTCCAGTAACTGTGCGCCGTGTATGCCCATCAGGCTGAGTTGTTCGTCTTCCTGCTCGCTGTCGCAGGAGACCACGACCGCCTCTTTCAGGCCATATTTTTGTTTTAGCTGCTGTTCCAGCCACAGGTTCTCGTTGTAGTCGTAATTAATGGCGATGGTGACGATACCCTGCTCACGGCCACGTTTTAGCAAACGGCTGATCGTGGTGCGATAAATCCCCAGCTCGCGGGCGATTTGCGCTTGTGTCATATCCTGTTCGTAATAAAGCTGCGCTATTTTTACGATCAGGCGGATATCATCGCTGTTTTCCGTCGCCATTTTTGGACTCCTGCACATTTGTGCAAATCACGAAATTGCTTTCTTGATCTGATATAACCTCATCTGTTCCACAGCTCAAAGCTATTTTCACTTATTTCAGCCCACTGAACTGGCGAATTGTGTTGCACATTTGATGTGCTGATAGTGCGCTGTCGGCACATATGTGCTTTTTGTTCTAATGCGTTGATTCTGTTTATTTTCGGCAGACAAAATTGCAGGCGTGGATGAACGACACTTTTGTGTCGAAAGGTGTGGCAGATCACAAATAGCGCTCAGGCATTCGAACACGATTATTTTTTATCACCCGCAAGGTAGGGTATATTTCGCTTTTAATACACAAAATCATTCAAGTTGTATCAAGGCGGCAAGGGAGCGAATCCCTGGGAGCATAGATTGCTATGTGACCTGGGTGAGTGAAGGCAGCCAACGCAGAGACAGCTTGAAGGATGAAGTGTATACAGGAGAAATTATGCTGCCCGACTCATCCATCCGATTAAATAAATACATCAGTGAAAGCGGAATCTGCTCGCGCCGCGAAGCGGATCGCTTTATCGAACAAGGGAATGTCTTCCTGAATGGCAAACGTGCCACCATTGGCGATCAGGTGATGCCTGGCGACGTTGTGAAAGTGAATGGTCGGTTGATTGAGCCGCGTGAAGCGGAAGATCTGGTTTTTATCGCGCTGAACAAACCTGTCGGTATTGTCAGCACCACTGAAGACGGTGAGCGCGATAACATCGTTGATTTCGTTAACCACAGCAAGCGCGTGTTCCCGATTGGTCGTCTGGACAAAGATTCCCAGGGGCTGATCTTTCTCACCAACCACGGCGACCTGGTGAATAAGATCCTGCGTGCCGGAAACGATCATGAAAAAGAGTATCTGGTGACGGTCGATAAACCCGTAACCGACGACTTTATTCGTGGGTTGGGGGCGGGGGTGCCCATTCTCGGTACTGTCACCAAGAAATGTAAGGTCAGGAAAGAAGCGCCGTTTGTATTTCGTATCACCCTGGTCCAGGGACTGAACCGTCAGATCCGTCGGATGTGCGAACACTTTGGCTATGAAGTTACCAAGCTTGAACGTACGCGGATCATGAATATCGGTTTGTCCGGATTGCCGCTGGGTGAATGGCGTGATCTGACGGATGACGAACTGATCGATCTGTTTAAGCTGATTGAGAACTCATCTTCAGAAGCCAAACCAAAGGCGAAAGCGAAGCCAAAAGCAGCGACCGCTGGCATTAAGCGCCCGGTGGTGAAAATCGAAAAATCTGCTGAGAAAGAGAAAGCGCGCCCGGCGTCTAACGGTAAACGTTTTGCTCAGCCGGGGCGTAAGAAGAAAGGACGTTAACGCCGACCGCGCGTCGGTGTGTTTGCTGACCAGGAAAACGAGGCTTCAGCATCGGGTTTATAAGCCTGCTTTTTCTTTAGCTGGCGGGCTTTTTTGGCTTCGGCTTCACGCTGCAGCATCAGCTTATCAATGTACTCTTTCTTAATGCTGTTGGTCTCTGCGTTGGTCAGCAGGCGACCGTGCGCAATACGGGCACGGTCGAGCAGCGTTTTCAGTTCGCGCTGTTCGCGCTCGGTCATCTCTTTTTGGGTAATGCGGGGGAGTGCCATACGGTTGCCCTCAGTTAGCCAGAGGTTCCAGTGTACGGTAATGTGGTGCAATCTGATAGGGCTGGCCGGGTAAGCTTGCACCACCCGGCACTTTTTTAGTTTTCTTTCACCGTCTGATGCGGTTTCTCAACAATCGTCTTACCGGACCAGTAACCCGCCAGCAGCGAACCTGAAAGGTTATGCCAGACGGAGAACAGCGCACCGGGCAGGGCGGCGAGTGGACCGAAGTAGATTTTGCCCAGTGCAGCGGCAAGCCCTGAATTCTGCATACCGACTTCAATCGCCAGTGTGCGGCACGTGGATTCATCAAAGCCGAAGAGTTTTCCGCCCCAGTAGCCGCCGAGCAAACCAATGGTGTTATGCAGAATAACGGCGATAATCACCACAAAGCCGACCGACGCAATGTGCGACGCGGAACCTGCCACAACAGCGCTGATGATTGCCAGGATGCACACCATAGAAAACGCGGGTAGATACGGTTCTACCGCTTTTACGACGCGTGGGAACAGATGGTGAATGACCAGGCCCAAAGCAATCGGAATAACCACGATCTGTAGAATACTCAGCAGCATACCCATGACATCCACCTGAATATGCGCATCGACGTAAAGACGTGTGAGCAGCGGAGTGGCGACAACACCGACCAGCGTTGAAACCGATGAAATAGTCACGGAGAGCGCCACATCGCCTTTCGCTAGGTAGATCATTACGTTAGATGCTGTTCCGCTGGCCACGCTACCGACCAGCACCATCCCTGCGGACAGTTCCGGCGGCATATTAAAAGCCAGCGCCAAAATCCATGCGGCGAGAGGCATCACCAGATAGTGCAGGAAAATACCTGCAGCGACCGGGGCAGGGCGTGAGAGTACGCGTTTAAAGTCATCCACCTTCAGGTGAACACCCATGCCGAACATAATCAGCATCAGTAATGACGGCACGAATGGCCCGACAGGCGTAAAGGTGGAGGGCGTGTAATACGCAATAACAGAGAGCAGCAGTGCCCATAACGGGAACAGCCGCGTGAGAGTAGCGAGCATGTTGTATTCCTTGCGATTGAAATGTGTTGTGTTGTTATAAACAAGCCGGGATCGAGCCCGGCCATAGTTATTGTTTATCGCGTGATGGAATATTATTCAAACAAATTATGTTCATGTTCCGCAGCGAACGTTTTCCCAGCTCAGCCCGAAACGAGCGAGATATTTGCGCAGGC
Organism: Citrobacter tructae; assembly: GCF_004684345.1. Lineage (NCBI taxonomy): Bacteria > Pseudomonadati > Pseudomonadota > Gammaproteobacteria > Enterobacterales > Enterobacteriaceae > Citrobacter > Citrobacter tructae. The sequence goes on along the minus strand of NZ_CP038469.1, from coordinate 3,100,016 downwards.
GGTCCGCATCGTTAGGATTGGCTTTTTTCTGCCGCGAAACGGCAAACAGTTCGCGTCCGGCTTCCGACAGCGACGCGCAGCGGCGGCACACTTCCAGCACCGTTTCTAACTGGCGGCGATCGAACAGGTCAATGTCCATATCCAGTTCAGGTTGCGAAGCGGCGATCTGCCAACTCTCCTTTAACAGCGCAATCTCTTCTTCGACAAGGGATAAGGTGATGCGACCTTGTTCGGCAAGCGTCGCCATGCGCGCAATGGATGAGCTTAGCTCGCGAAAATTACCGCGCCATTGCGCCTGTGGGGAGCAGGCAAATGCCAGATAGCAAACACGTGCCTCTTTATCGAAACGGATCTGCGTCTGTTTGTTGCTGGAAAAACGTTGCAGCTCATACTCGACGTTCGGAGCGATATCTTCCCGCCGCTGCGCCAGACCGGGCAGGGCGAAGCTCCACATATTGATACGCGCGTAGAGATCCTCGCGAAAACGGCCCTCAGCGACCCACTGCGGCATGTTGCGATGGGTTCCGGCAATCAGCTGAAAATCGCTGTGTACTTCTTTGTCCGACCCAAACGGAAAAAAGGTTTTTTCTTCAATCGCTTTTAGCAGCATGGCCTGCTCGTCCAGCCCCAACTCGGCAATCTCATCGAGAAACAGCACACCGCCATCCGCTTCTCGCAGCAATCCGCTCCGCGCTGTGAGTGCGCCGGTAAACGCCCCCTTCACATGACCAAATAACGTGGACATCGCATTGTCGCCGCGTAGGGTCGCGCAGTTGACCGCGACCAGTTTTCCCGCCACCAGATGCCGCGACTGGCGCAGCTGAAAAATACGTTTCGCGAGGAAGGATTTGCCCGCGCCGGTAGGGCCGGTCAGCAGGATCGGGTCGGTCGAACGCAGAGCCACCCGCTCAATGCGATCGATCAGTTTATTGAACGTGGCGTTGCGCGTATCAATCCCCGCTTTCAAAAAAGAGACCGACTGCTGCTGCTCGCGCTGAAAGCGACTGGTGAGCGTGGCATAGCGATTTAAATCGAGGTCGATAACCGAGCAGACGCCAGCGGCAACGGCTTCATCAGTGGAACCTTTCGGCGCCGGGCTGGTTTGCAGCAGGCTGGCGGGCAGGTAGCGCGCTTCCGTCAGCAAAAACCAGCAGATCTGCGCCACGTGAGTGCCGGTGGTGATGTGCACCAGATACTCTTCGTTTTCCGTATCAAATTCATAATTCGTGGCAAAGTCGAGAAACGCGGCGTAGACCTCTTCAAAATCCCACGGATCGTTAATGGTTACGGTATGCGGGCGAACTTCGGTGTGAGGCGAAAGCAGCGCGACGTCTTCAATCAATCTTTGCGCCATGCTCTCATCGCGTGGCTGGTGGAGCAGTTCCAGCCTGTCGACAGGGAAATCAGGCTGTTGGCATAGCCCAACTGTGGGTCGCCACTTCTTAAACCGATTGGCTCGCTTGCCGCGCTTATCCAGCACCGTTCCCAGTACGCCAATCACTACCCGTCGCTTCTTCATGGTTTATCCAAAAAGATAAATAAGAGAATAAAAGATAAAAAATTTAACCCACCGAGACAACCGCCATTATTGGTGAAAATAATTAAAATCATAAAAATCAATTAATTAAAAATTAATCATACCAGTTTTAATTCTTGGCACGCTTCTGGCAATAACACTTGCGTCAATCACGCTGAAAGCGCAGGGGGTTAAACCCCGCCGGCACGTCAGGAACGGCACAGGCTGTTTTCCGGGAGTGTTCCGTCAGCCGATGACACCCAACGGGTTCGATTCCCGATTCATTCTCCCAATGAAACTGGTTGTTAATCATAGAAATAAAACGGAGCAATGCGCAGTTAGCACGCTCCAGAACAGGTTGCCGGTAAAGATGCCGTGCGACAGGCAAAAGGGAATTCCCCTGCCGCTTCGCCCCTGCACCCGCGCCTGAACGACGTTAAGGAATATAAAATGGCTAAGAAAATCACTATACAAAAAGCGCAGTTAGGTCTTTTATCCCGCGAGGGTGATTACTATCAGACACTGGAAGCGGGTCAGCACCGTTTACCGTGGTTTAACACCCCAGAAGTGCTGATCGTTAATAGGGATGGCAGCGAAGTACCGGAAGCGTTAGCGGAGTATTTGCGCCGCTTTCAGCCTTCCTGGGTGGAACGTTACTGCCTGGTCGCGGATACGATGGACACCGAAGCCGGGGCGTTGTACGTCAATGGCGTTTTGCAGGAGATCCTGCCACCGGCAACGCGCCGTCTGTACTGGCAGGCCGATGAGGCACTGAAGCTGGTGCGCATGGATACGCGTCAGGTTTTGGTTCCTGTTGACGTGATGAACGCGGTGTTACAGCCCCGTCGCAGCGGTGCGGTGAAAGGACGCGAAGCTATCTTAACGGTGCAGGTTCCGGCGTGGCACGTCGGTGTGCTGAAAATTGATGGCGAAACCCAGGCGCTGTTACCGCCAGGATTAACAGCTTACTGGAAGGTAAACCATCTGATTGAAGCGGAAGTCGTTGATACTCGTTTACAGGTGCTGGAGGTCGGCGGCCAGGAGATCCTGACCAAAGATAAGGTCAACCTGCGTTTAAACCTGGCGGCGAACTGGCGTTACAGCGATGTGTTGCTGGCTTTTGGCCAACTGACAAAACCGCTGGAGCACCTTTACCGCGAGTTGCAGTTTGCACTGCGTGAAGTGGTGGGAACGCGTACGCTGGACGAACTGCTGGAAGATAAGCAGGTGATCGATGAAGTGGTGAGCGCACAGGTGAAAGCCCGAATGACACCGTTTGGCATCGAGGTGGCTTCGCTGGGCGTGAAAGATATCGTCCTGCCGGGCGATATGAAGGCCATTTTGTCGCAACTGGTTGAAGCGGAAAAATCCGCCCAGGCCAACGTGATCCGTCGTCGTGAAGAGACCGCCGCGACGCGATCGTTGTTGAATACCGCAAAAGTGATGGAAAACAACCCGGTAGCGCTGCGTTTAAAAGAGCTGGAAACCCTCGAAAGAGTGGCGGAGCGAATCGATAAAATCTCGGTATTCGGTGGCCTGGACCAGGTGCTGCACGGTCTCGTGAACATAAAAGGATAACAAAAATGAGCAACAACGCTGTGGAAAGCGCGATGCGCGAAAGGGTATCGCGCCAGCTAAAAGAGGTTGAGCAGCGTTATGGCGTCAGGGTGTTGTATGCCTGCGAGTCCGGCAGCCGTGGTTGGGGATTTGCCTCGCCGGACAGCGATTACGACGTGCGATTTCTCTATGTTCATCCCCCCGAATGGTATCTGCGGGTCGAAGCGCCACGAGATGTTATCGAGCTGCCGATAGATGATGAGCTGGACGTGTGCGGCTGGGAGTGGCGCAAGGCGCTGGGGTTACTCAAAGGCGCAAACCCGACGCTTATCGAGTGGCTGGATTCGCCGGTGATCTATCTGCAGGATGAAGTGGCGGTGTCGGCGCTGAAGACGTTGGTGCCTAAATGGTTTTCCCCGCTACGTGCCCGCTGGCACTACTACTCGATGGCGCGGAAAAACTTTCGCGGTTATCTGCAGGGCGACGACGTGCGATTGAAGAAGTATTTCTACGTTCTGCGACCACTGTTGGCGGTGCGTTGGGTGGAAGCAGGGAAGGGCGTGCCGCCGATGCGTTTTGCCGATCTGCTGGCGGGAAGTGAACTGGATGCGCCATTGCGTCAGGAAATCGACGAATTGTTGGCACGCAAACAGCGGTCAGGTGAGGCTGAGTATGGTCCGCGTCGTCCATTGTTACATGCGTTTATCCGCGCCGAACTGGAGAGAGGAGAAATCCCGCCCACGTTACCGGACAGTCGGGAAGGGGATGCCAGGGAACTGGACAGACTGTTATATGACACGGTGATGCGGTGAAAATGCCCGATGGCGCAAGAACCATCGGGCGTTGACTTCTACTTACTCAAACAAATTATGATGCAGCTTTTGTACCGCCTGCTCGGCTTCAGCACCTGGCACCAGGAAGCATAGGTTATGGCTGGATGCGCCGTAGCAAATCATTCGAATGTTGAACGGTTCCAGCACGCCGAACACCTCTTTACCCACGCCACAGGCTTTAGATAAGTCATTGCCAATCAGCGCGACCAGCGCCAGACCTTCTTCAACTTCCACCCGGCACAGCGCAGACAGTTCCATCAGCAGGGATTGTGTTAGCAGCGTATCACCGGTGGATGTTGAACCGGTGGTATCCAGAGTCAGCGCGACGCTGACTTCTGAGGTTGTTATCAAATCCACTGAGATATTGTGGCGTGCCAGGATGCCGAAAACTTCCGCTAAAAACCCGCGAGAGTGCAGCATATTCAGGCTATGCAGCGTCAGCAGCGTTTGCTTGCGACGCAGTGCCAGGGCGCGAAATAGCGGTGGATTCTCGGTTTTATTGCACACCAGCGTACCGCCCGCTTTGGGATCTTTGCTGGAGCCGACAAATACCGGAATATCGCTACGGACAGCAGGAAGCAGCGTCGCCGGATGCAGAACTTTTGCGCCGAAGGTGGCCATTTCTGCGGCCTCTTCGAAGGCAATTTCATCAATACGTTGTGCTGACGGTACAACGCGCGGATCGGTGGTGTAGATGCCAGGAACATCGGTCCAGATATCGACGCGCGTGGCGTGCAGGGCTTCTGCCAGTAAGGCGGCGGTATAGTCGCTGCCGCCACGCCCCAGCGTGGTCGTGCGGCCTTTGCTTTCGCTGCCGATAAAGCCCTGAGTTATCACCAGGCCTTCTGCCAGACGCGGCGCCAGCTGCAGCGTTGCCAGTTCAGCCAGTGCCGTGACATCCGGCTCGGCGCGACCAAAACGATCGTTGGTACGCATTACTTTTCGCACGTCAAACCACTGCGCCTGAACATTGCGCTCGCGCAGGATTTCCACAAACAGCAGGGTGGACATCAGCTCGCCGTGGCTGACCAGTTCGTCGGTCAGAGCGGTTGACGTTGCCAGCGAAGCCGCTTCTGCCAGCGTGGTAATATTTTCCAGCAGACGTTCGATCTCTTCGCGGATCACGTTCGGATAACGCAAACGCTCCAGAATATTGAATTGAATCTGGCGAAGGGTATCGAGTTTCTCGAAGCGTTCAGTTGCCTCCAGTCCTTCAGCTAACGCCACCAGCAGATTGGTGACCCCGGCGGATGCGGAAAGCACTACCAGACGTACGCTGGCATCAGAAAGGACCACATCAGCACTGCGGTTCATGGCGTCGAAATCCGCGACGCTGGTACCGCCAAACTTGGAGACAACTACATCAGTCATAACTACCTCGTGTCAGGGAATGAATAGAGCGACCATGGCACAAAGGCAGAACGGAAACCGGTGCAGGCGCAAATGCAAATACCGTATTTATAAATAAAATGTGTAGCCTGTGCTGTCAACGACGGGATTATGCGGATTTTTCATGCTGCAACGGCGTTGAGTAACGGTACTAATAACAACGCTGATAACCGCTATACTTTTTAGCCTCGTTTGGCGGATGCCCTGGCAACGGCACTAAAACAATCACACTTTTCTGTGACTGGCGTTACAATCGATCTCAGTCACAATTCTCAAAATCAGAAGAGTATTGCTAATGAAAAACATCAATCCAACGCAGACCTCAGCCTGGCAGGCACTACAAAAACACTTTGAAGAGATGAAAGACGTTACGATCGCGGACCTGTTCGCGAAAGATAGCGATCGTTTCAGCAAATTTTCCGCAACGTTTGACGATTTGATGCTGGTGGATTTCTCCAAAAACCGCATTACCGAAGAAACGCTGGCGAAACTGCAGGATCTGGCAAAAGAGACGGACCTGAGCGGTGCCATCAAGTCCATGTTCTCCGGTGAGAAGATTAACCGTACCGAAGACCGTGCGGTGCTGCACGTGGCGCTGCGCAACCGTAGCAATACCCCGATCATCGTTGACGGCAAAGATGTGATGCCGGAAGTGAACGCGGTGCTGGAAAAGATGAAATCCTTCTCTGAAGCGATTATCTCCGGCAGCTGGAAAGGTTACACCGGCAAAGCTATCACTGACGTGGTGAATATCGGTATTGGCGGCTCTGACCTCGGCCCGTTCATGGTGACCGAAGCGCTGCGTCCGTACAAAAATCACCTGAATATGCACTTTGTGTCTAACGTCGATGGTACGCACATCGCCGAAGTGCTGAAAAAAGTTAACCCGGAAACCACGCTGTTCCTGGTCGCTTCTAAAACCTTCACCACCCAGGAAACCATGACTAACGCCCACAGCGCGCGCGACTGGTTCCTGGCGACCGCAGGCGACAACAAGCACGTTGCCAAACACTTCGCGGCGCTGTCCACCAACGGTAAAGCGGTTGGCGAATTCGGTATTGATACCGCCAACATGTTTGAATTCTGGGACTGGGTCGGCGGCCGTTATTCCCTGTGGTCCGCTATTGGCTTGTCCATTATCTTGTCTGTGGGCTACGACAATTTCGTTGAGCTGCTCTCCGGCGCGCACGCGATGGACAAACACTTCTCCACCACTCCGGCTGAGAAAAACCTGCCAGTGCTGCTGGCGCTGATTGGTATCTGGTACAACAATTTCTTCGGTGCCGAAACCGAAGCGATTCTGCCGTATGACCAGTATATGCACCGTTTCGCGGCCTACTTCCAGCAGGGCAACATGGAATCCAACGGTAAATACGTTGACCGTAACGGCAACGCGGTGGATTACCAGACTGGCCCAATCATCTGGGGTGAGCCGGGTACTAACGGTCAGCACGCGTTCTATCAGTTGATCCACCAGGGGACCAAAATGGTGCCGTGCGATTTCATCGCCCCGGCTATCACGCATAACCCGCTGTCTGATCATCATCCGAAACTGCTGTCTAACTTCTTCGCGCAGACCGAAGCGCTGGCGTTCGGCAAGTCTCGTGAAGTGGTTGAACAAGAATACCGCGACCAGGGTAAAGATCCGGCTACGCTTGACCACGTCGTGCCATTCAAAGTGTTCGAAGGCAACCGTCCAACTAACTCCATCCTGCTGCGCGAAATCACCCCGTTCAGCCTGGGTGCGCTGATTGCGCTGTATGAGCACAAAATCTTTACTCAGGGCGCTATCCTGAACATCTTCACCTTCGATCAGTGGGGCGTTGAGCTGGGCAAACAGCTGGCGAACCGTATTCTGCCAGAGCTGAACGATGATAAAGAGATCAACAGCCATGACTGCTCGACTAACGGTCTGATTAACCGTTATAAAGCCTGGCGTTAATCTGCTTCTTCCTTCGAACTTGCCGCCTTGCCGCAATTCGAATGAATTTGCAGATTACCTGTGATAGAAGCCGATATTATTATCGGCTTTTTTTATAAGATAATTCTATTTCGCCACGCTAGCACATAAAAATTTAATTGAGCTTAATCCTAAAATAATTTCACTGGCGTAACGTAATACCTGATATTTTCAGATTTTACGTATATTGAGTTTATTGTTTGTATATTTTAACTGTATGATTTTATTGTTTTTATTTTCATATTAAAAATTATGTTTTATCACTCCTTCTCGTTATCCTAAATTCCCTCTCGACGTAATTTGCATACTTCGCTTGTGTATACTCGTTCTCGCCCGAAATTCTTTTGGGTAAATATCCATTCATTCAATGAAGGGAAATTGTGATGAAAAAAATACTGTATGGCCTTTTGGCTATATCTGCGCTTGCGGCGACTTCTGTCTATGCTGCCCCCGTTCAGGTGGGGGAAGCTGCAGGGTCGGCTGCCGCATCGGTTTCGGCAGGAAGTTCCTCCGCAACCAGCGTAAGCACCGTAGGTTCTGCTGTGGGGGTCGCCCTGGCGGCAACCGGCGGTGGCGATGGCTCTAATACCGGAACCACCACCACTACAACCACCAGTACCCAGTAATACCGGTACGTTTAATTCTAACCACACTTCGGTGTGGTTATTTTGCCGCTGCGGAGAAACGTCGTGAAGCGACCTGCGCTCATATTGGTTTGCCTGTTACTACAGGCGTGTTCAGCCACCACCGAAGGGCTGGGCCATTCGCTGTGGGATAGCGTGTTTGGGGCGCCCGGCATACAGATGACGGATGATGATATCCACAACATGCCCTATGCCAGTCAGTATATGCAGCTTAACGGCGGGCCGCAGCTGTTTGTGGCGCTAGCGTTCGCCGAAAATGGGCAGCAGAAATGGGTCACCCAGGATCGGGCAATGTTCGTGACACAACACGGACGTCTGGTGAAAACGCTGCTCGATGGGGACAACCTGATCGCAGTGAATAATCTGGCGGCAGACCCACTCATCAAACCTAATCAGGTCGTCGATGGCGCAACGTGGGCCCGCACGATGGGCTGGACCGAGCATAAGCAGGTCCGCTACGCCACCGCCCGCTCGGTCTTCACATGGGATGGCACTGACAGCATCCGAATTGCCAGCGATGAAACGCCGGTACGCGTATTGGATGAAGAAGTCACGACCGGGCAGACTCGCTGGCATAACCGCTACTGGGTAGACAGTGATGGCATGATTCGCCAGTCAGAGCAGTATCTGGGCGCGAATTATTTCCCGGTGAAAACCACGCTGATCAAGGCGGCGAAACCATGATGAAACGAATGATTACCGCACTGACCTTCAGCCTGTGCGCTGCATCTGTTTTTGCTGCTGGCAGCGTAAAAGTGATGACGGCAGGCAGCACAGAAGCGAAAACGCTGACCGGCGCAGAGCATCTGATCGATCTGGTGGGTCAGCCGAAATTGGCGAATAGCTGGTGGCCGGCGGCGGTGATTGGTGAAGAGCTGGCAACCGTTACGGCGCAGCGCCAACAGCAGGCGCTGTTGGGACGTCTGGCGGCGCTGAGCGCAGAAGAAAGTGGCGACGATGCTGCCGCCATCAACACGCTACGTCAGCAAATTCAGGCGCTGAAGGTGACTGGCAGACAGTTGGTGAATCTCGACCCGGACGCGGTGCGGGTGAGTGAGCGTGGTAATCCGCCGTTGCAGGGCAACTACACCCTGTGGGTCGGACCTCAACCAACGGACATTACGTTGTTTGGCTTGTTAAGCCAGCCGGGTAAACAGCCGTTTACCTCCGGGCGCGATGTTGCCAGTTATCTCGAAGGGCAAAGCCTGCTGAACGGGGCGGATCGCAGCTACGCGTGGGTGGTCTACCCCGACGGACGCACGCAGAAAGTGCCGGTCGCTTACTGGAATAAACGCCACGTTGAGCCGATGCCTGGCAGCATCATTTTTGTTGGGCTGTCTGATTCTGTCTGGAGCCGTGCCCCGGATGAATTCAATGTCGACATTCTTCGTACCCTGATCCAGCGGATACCTGAATAATGAGAAAAACTTATCTGCTCAGCCTATTGGCGCTGGGTATCAGCACGGCTTGCCACGGTGAAACGTATCCTGCGCCCATTGGTCCTTCCCAGTCTGACTTTGGCGGCGTAGGGCTTCTGCAAACCCCGACCGCACGAATGGCGCGTGAAGGGGAAATGAGCCTTAACTACCGTGATAACGATCAGTACCGCTACTACTCCGCATCGGTGCAGTTGTTCCCGTGGCTGGAAACAACCCTGCGCTATACCGATGTGCGCACCAAAAAATACAGCAGTGTGGCGTCGTTTTCGGGCGATCAGACTTATAAAGACAAGGCTTTTGACCTCAAATTGCGGCTGTGGGAAGAGAGCTACTGGATGCCGCAGGTGGCGGTTGGTGCGCGGGATATCGGCGGAACCGGTCTGTTTGATGCTGAGTATATTGTGGCGAACAAAGCCTGGGGACCGTTTGATTTCTCTCTCGGTCTTGGTTGGGGATACCTCGGGACCAGCGGTAATGTGAGTAATCCTCTGTGCTCGTACAGCGATAAATTCTGTTATCGCGATAACAGCTATAAGCAGGCGGGTTCTATTGACGGCAGCCAGATGTTCCACGGTCCAGCGTCGCTATTTGGCGGCGTAGAGTATCAGACTCCCTGGCAGCCGCTGCGTCTTAAACTGGAGTACGAGGGCAATAATTATCAGCAGGATTTTGCCGGTAAGCTGGAACAGAAGAGCAAGTTTAACGTCGGCGCTATTTATCGCGTCACCGATTGGGCCGACGTTAACCTCAGCTACGAGCGCGGCAATACCTTTATGTTTGGCGTTACGCTGCGGACTAACTTCAACGATTTGCGGCCTTCCTATAACGACAACGCGCGACCGCAATATCAACCAGAATCGCAGGATGCCATCCTGCAACATTCGGTGGTGGCGAATCAGCTCACGTTACTGAAATACAACGCCGGGCTGGCGGATCCGAAACTCCAGGTGAAGGGTGATGCGCTGTATGTGACCGGCGAGCAGGTCAAATACCGTGACTCGCGCGAAGGGATCGATCGCGCAAATCGGATCGTGATGAACGATCTTCCTGATGGGATCCGCACGATCCGTATTACAGAAAATCGCCTTAATTTACCGCAGGTCACCACTGAAACGGACGTCGCCAGTCTCAAGCGTTATCTGGAAGGTGAACCGCTCGGACATGAAACTGAGCTGGTGCAAAAACGTGTCGAGCCGGTGGTGCCGCAGACTACCGAGCAAGGCTGGTATATCGATAAGTCACGCTTTGATTTTCACATTGATCCGGTGCTTAACCAGTCGGTGGGCGGCCCGGAAAACTTCTATATGTATCAGCTTGGCGTGATGGGAACGGCGGATTTGTGGCTAACCGATCATCTGCTGACCACCGGGAGTTTGTTTGCCAACCTGGCCAATAACTACGACAAGTTTAACTACACCAATCCGCCCAGTGATTCGCATTTGCCGCGAGTTCGTACCCATGTGCGAGACTACGTGCAAAACGATGTCTACGTGAATAACCTGCAGGCCAACTACTTCCAGTCACTTGGCAACGGGTTCTACGGGCAGGTGTACGGCGGCTATCTGGAAACCATGTTCGGCGGCGCGGGGGCTGAAGTGCTGTATCGTCCGCTGGACAGCAACTGGGCGTTTGGCGTTGACGCCAACTACGTGAAGCAGCGTGACTGGCGCAGCGCGCAGGACATGATGAAATTCACCGACTACAGCGTGAAGACCGGGCATCTGACAGCGTACTGGAACCCGTCATTCGCCCAGGATGTGCTGGTGAAAGCCAGCGTGGGGCAGTATTTGGCGGGCGATAAAGGCGGAACGCTGGAAATCGCTAAACGCTTTGACAGCGGCGTGGTGGTAGGCGGTTATGCAACTATCACCAATGCCTCGCCGGATGAGTACGGAGAGGGCGATTTCACCAAAGGGGTGTACGTTTCCGTACCGCTTGATCTGTTCTCGTCAGGCCCGACCCGCAGCCGAGCCGCAATTGGCTGGACGCCGTTGACGCGTGATGGCGGCCAGCAGCTTGGGCGTAAGTTTGGTTTGTACGATATGACCAGCGACAGGAGCGAGAATTTCCGTTGAGGTAAATGTTGATTGCCCGGTGGCGCTAAGCTTACCGGGCCTACAATCTGCGCAGGAGCCTGGCTGGATTTCCGGCGTACACACCTTTCTCAATAATTGATTTTGTCACCACGCTGCCTGCGCCTATCACAGTGCCATCACAGATGCTGACCGCGAGGATGGTTGCACCGCTACCGATAGAAACATCATTGCCGATGGTAATTCGCCCCCAACTGTTGCGATCAGCATTGGGTTTTCCATCCCGAAACATATCGTTAGCGAACATCACGCCATGCCCGATAAAACATCGACATCCGACAGTGACATATTCGCAAATGAAAGTATGCGACTGAATTTTTGTTTCCGTGCCAATACGCGTATTCCCCTGGATTTCAACAAAGGGTCCAACAAACACGTTGTCGTCGAGTTGGCAGTCATAGAGATTGACAGGCTCATAAATCACGACGTTTTCACCACACGTGACGTTACGGACAGCGGACTGACGAATTGTTGTCATTTTGGTTTCTCAAAGTTGTTTTTCCATGATGTGCAGTATGCTTGTCTGGGAAGCCGTCGTAAAAGCCATGTCCTTCACAAACGTCATCCCTTGCTGCTCATAGAACCGCTGCGCACGGGGATTATCAGCCAGTACGTCCAGCCAAAGGCATGTCTCATTTTGCGCTTTGGCTTGCCGGATAACTTCGGTAAAAATTTGCTCGCCATATTGTTTGCCGGTTTCACCAGGCATCAGGTAGATCTTATGCAGCAATGTTCCGGATTGGCCGCCTGTTTCCATCGATTGTTGTAGGCTGTATTTCGCAAAACCAACGGGTGTGTTGGCAAAGGCGATCAGCCAAATGGTCCCCGGCTGGGCTAAACTTCTGGCGATCGCCGACAGGGAATATTCTTGCTCAAGATAAGTATCGAGCTCATCCATGTTATTCCACAGAGATGAAAAATGATGTCTATAGCTGGTATATCCCATTGAGCTTAACAGGCTGGCATCGTCGAGAGTTGCTATTTGAATCGTAAGCATTTTGCTGTCCGTTCAAGAGGTTAGAGGCATCGTTATTGTTGCATCATTATTGAGCTGCACAAAACATAAACAAAAAATGTAGATCTCTGTCACATTTTTGCGTTATACAGGAACCTTGCCACTGAGTAAGAGGTGCTGTTATGACGTCGCTATCTCGTCCGCGCGTGGAGTTTATCTCCACGATTTTACAGACCGTGTTGAATCTTGGATTGCTGTGTCTGGGATTGATTCTGGTGGTATTCCTCGGGAAAGAGACGCTGCATCTGGCAGATGTTTTGTTCGCGCCGGAACAAACCAGCAAGTATGAACTGGTGGAAGGGCTGGTGGTTTACTTCCTCTACTTTGAATTTATCGCGCTGATTGTGAAGTATTTTCAGTCTGGCTTTCACTTTCCGCTACGCTATTTTGTCTATATCGGGATCACCGCGATTGTGCGGTTGATCATCGTCGATCATAAAGCGCCTATGGATGTGCTGATCTATTCTGCGGCGATCCTGTTGCTGGTGATCACGCTGTGGCTGTGTAATTCCAAACGGTTGAAGCGTGAGTAAATTACTTAAAAAAAAGGCGCTCCGTAGAGCGCCAAATAACAGTCACAGGTTGGGATAACATAAGTTGAGGGTTGCAGTGGCATTGCCCGTTGCCGGGCAGGTACTTCGATGAAACTTAACCTTTCACACCGCCTGCCGTCAGGCCGTTAACCAACCAGCGTTGGGCCAGCAGGAACACCAGGGTGATCGGAATAGCAGAAAGCACGGCTGCGGCGGCAAAATCACCCCACAAATAGTTCTGTGGATTGAGATACTGCTGCATACCGACTGCCAGGGTGTAGCTGTTCACATCACGCAACAGCAGTGAGGCGACCGGTACTTCGGTAATCGCGGCAATGAACGACAGAATAAACACCACCGCCAGAATCGGCACCGAAAGTGGCAGCAGCACCAGACGGAATGCCTGCCATGGCGTTGCGCCATCCAGCGCGGCTGCTTCTTCCAGCGAACCGTCAATGGTTTCGAAATAGCCCTTTATCGTCCATACATGCAGCGCGATACCGCCGAGATAGGCGAAGATCACGCCGCCGTGGGTGTTAAGTCCGATAAACGGAATGTACTGGCCCAGACGGTCAAACAACGCGTATAACGCCACCAGCGACAGCACCGCCGGGAACATCTGGAAAATCAGCATGCCTTTCAGCAGCGTCGCTTTGCCCGGGAAACGCATACGGGCAAAGGCGTAAGCACAGGTGGTGGAAAGCGTCACAATACCGATCGCGGTAATGGTGGCCACTTTCACTGAGTTCCACAGCCACAACAGCACAGGGAACGGGGGTGGCGTCACGCGACCGTCTGCATGTTCAACGCTAAAGCCCAGCGCCAGTTTCCAGTGCTCCCAGGAGATATTTTCCGGGATCAGGCTGCCGGTGGCGAAGTTACCTTCGCGCAGTGAGATAGCAATCACCATCAACAGCGGGAACATGATCGCTGCAATGAAAATCAGTAGCAGAAGGTGCGTGGTGAACAAGCGTAGCTTCTGAGATTTGGGTTGGACCATAGCCATGTTCAATGCCCTCCTTAGTCGAATTTCATTCGTGTGGCTTTCAGGTTCACAATCGCCAGCGCGCCAACCAGCAGGAAGATCAGTGTGGCAATCGCTGCCGCCAGACCGAAGTCCTGACCACCACCGCCTTCAAAGGCGATACGGTAGGTGTAGCTGACGAGCAGGTCGGTATAACCGGCTGGCGTGGTGGTGCCGAGTCGGTCCGGGCCACCGTTGGTCAACAGCTGAATCAGTACGAAGTTATTAAAGTTAAAGGCAAAACTGGCGATCATCAGCGGCGTCAGCGGCTTGATAAGCAGCGGCAGCGTAATCTTAAAGAAGTTCTGGAACGGGCCTGCGCCATCCATTGCCGAGGCTTCATACAGATCGTCCGGAATCGCTTTTAGCAGCCCCATGCACAGGATCATCATGTACGGATAACCCAGCCAGGTGTTGACGATAATAATCATCGAACGCGCGGTGGTTGGGTCGCTGAACCAGGCCGGCTTGATGCCAAACAGCGCGCTCAGCATCATGTTGATTTCGCCGAAACTCTGGTTGAATAACCCTTTGAAGATCAGAATCGAGATAAACGACGGTACGGCATACGGCAGAATCAGCAGGACACGGTAAATTGCTTTGCCCTTCAGCGATTCCCACTGTACCAGGCACGCCAGAACCATACCGACGGCAACGGTCAGAATCACCGTCAGGACTGAGAACACCACCGTCCAGACAAAGATGGCGAAGAACGGTTTCTGGATGCCTTCATCGGTAAAGACGCGGGTGAAGTTATCCCAGCCGATGGCAACGGTATAGCCCGGGCTGAGTTTCTCTGTACCCCAGCTACCGTCAGCGTTAATCGCCTGATAATAACCAATATCGTTATTAGCGCGATATTTTACGCCGCTCTGATTGTTGGTAAGCAGGCCGTCATCGGCAAGTGTATACAGCGGCTGCGTACCGGAGAACTGACGCAGCGAGCTCATGATAACTTTGCTTTCATCCGGCAGGATAGCGGTCAGGTGGTTTAGCGCCTGGCGGTTCTGCGTGATGATGCGCAGCGTCCCACGTTCGCCCGCTGGTAAGGCATCCGTTTCTTTCAGTTGCAGTTTCTGTTCGCCACCAAATTTAAAGGCGTCGGAAACATAATTCTTGCCTGTTTCACCGTCGGTGAGCGCCAGTTGCCACTCATCACCCGCCGGATACAGACCAAAGTTGTAAGTTTTACCTGCCTGATAAGAACGGTCCATCAGAACTTCCTGGGCGCGTTCAAAGGTCAGCTGGTTGGTACTGCTGTAGTTGGTAAAAGCAATTGCGATGGTACAAACCAGCGGGAACAGGACAAACAGTCCCATACCGGCAACGCCAGGGTAAACATAGCGCCAGGCGTAGGCTTTACGGTTGGCGAAAATATACAGGCCAGCAGAGCTTAAAATCAGCGTCATGATGGCAAACAGGTACTCCCCCTGAGCGTACATCAAAACAACAAGGTAGCCCACCAGCAGGCACAGCAGACCTATTACTGACCATTTCAGCACGTCGCTTTGCCACCAGTGTTTCTTTTTAATGACATCCATGGGGATCTTCCTCTTTACACTTTATCTTTCGCGCTACCTCTTTGTTGGCTGCGAAAGCGCACCCCAGTCACTTACGTAGGTAAGCTCCTGGGGATTTGCATCCTTGCCGCCTCGATGTAGCGCGAATGATTTCGTGTAACAACGTATTCAATAAACCTGATTCCCTAAGAAATAAGGGAAACCGTATTACTTGGTGATACGACCTTGTGCATCTTTCAGCGCGGCATCGACGGTCTGACGACCGCTGGCAGCGTTGATCACGGCGGTACGAACGGCATACCAGAATGCAGACATCTGCGGGATGTTCGGCATGATTTCGCCTTTCTCGGCGTTACCCATGGTGGCCGCGATACGAGGGTCTTTCGCTAACTGTTCCTGGAAGGATTTCAGCGCGACGGCACCCAGCGGTTTGTCCTTGTTCACTTCATCCAGACCCTGATCGGTCAGCAGGTAGTTTTCGAGGAACTCCTTCGCCAGTTCTTTGTTCGGGCTGGCGGCGTTAATACCGGCGCTCAGTACGCCAACAAACGGTTTAGATGCTTTGCCTTTGAAGGTTGGCAGCAGCGTTACGCCGTAGTTCACCTTACTCTTATCGATGTTCGACCATGCCCACGGACCGTTGATGGTCATCGCGGTATCGCCTTTGTTAAAGGCCGCTTCGGCGATGGAGTAGTCGGTATCCGCGTTCATGTGTTTGTTCTTGATGAGGTCAACCAGGAAGGTCAGACCCGCTTTCGCGCCAGCGCTATCCACGCCCACGTCTTTCACGTCGTACTTGCCGTTTTCAAACTTAAACGCGTAGCCACCGTCGGCAGCAATCAGCGGCCAGGTGAAGTACGGTTCTTGCAGGTTGAACATCAGGGCGGATTTACCTTTCGCTTTCAGCTCTTTATCCAGTGCTGGAATTTCTTCCCAGGTTTTCGGCGGGTTTGGTACGAGGTCTTTGTTATAAATCAGCGACAGCGCTTCAACGGCGATTGGGTAGGCAATCAGCTTGCCGTTATAGCGTACTGCATCCCAGGTGAACGGGAACAGTTTATCCTGGAAGGCTTTATCCGGGGTGACTTCAGCCAGCAAACCGGATTGCGCGTAGCCGCCAAAGCGGTCATGTGCCCAGAAGATGATGTCCGGGCCGTCACCGGTCGCGGCAACTTGCGGGAATTTTTCTTCCAGCTTATCCGGATGTTCAATGGTGACTTTGATGCCGGTGTCTTTCTCGAATTTTTTACCCACTTCAGCAAGGCCGTTATAGCCTTTGTCGCCGTTGATCCAGATAACCAGTTTGCCCTCTTCAATCTTGGCGAGAGCTGAGGCGGAAAACATCATCGTCGTCAATGCAGACAATGCGAGGATGCGTGCGCCAGTTTTGATTTTCATATTCCCCATCCTTTTTGGTGATGTGCGCTTGGATACACAGAGGTGGCTTAACGGTGTCTAGTTTCTTTATACGACAACCTCTTTCCATCCTCCTTGCCCCTACGCCCCACCTGTTCTTTATGTGACCTGTGTTACAAAAATGTGAGTAATGCGTGCTGGCGCACATAAAAACCCACTGATTTTTGCGGGCAACATCACGAAATTCCTTGACGGCGTACTGCCAGGGTCTCAGACGCTGCTCTCTCATCCTCCCGCCTCCTCCCCCATAAAAAAGCCGGGGGGTGGAGGATTCACGCTCCTAATGGATCACGCATAGTCAGCCCATGATGAATGTTGCTGTCGATGACAGGTTGTAACGAAGGGAGAAGGGCATGGCGAGCGTACAGCTGCGAAATGTAACGAAAGCCTGGGGTGACGTGGTGGTATCGAAGGATATCAATCTCGACATTCACGAAGGAGAATTCGTGGTGTTTGTCGGACCGTCAGGCTGCGGTAAGTCGACTCTGCTGCGTATGATCGCCGGGCTGGAAACCATCACCAGCGGCGACCTGTATATCGGGGACACCCGAATGAATGAAATCCCGCCCGCCGAACGTGGCGTCGGTATGGTCTTCCAGTCCTACGCGCTGTATCCCCATTTATCCGTTGCCGAGAACATGTCCTTTGGCCTCAAACTGGCCGGTGCAAAAAAAGACGTCATGAATCAGCGCGTTAATCAGGTCGCTGAAGTCCTGCAACTGGCGCACCTGCTGGAGCGTAAGCCAAAAGCGCTTTCTGGTGGTCAACGTCAGCGTGTGGCGATTGGCCGTACGCTGGTGGCCGAACCGCGCGTGTTCCTGCTCGATGAACCTCTTTCCAACCTTGACGCAGCACTGCGCGTGCAGATGCGTATTGAAATCTCCCGCCTGCATAAACGTCTGGGTCGCACGATGATTTACGTTACCCACGATCAGGTCGAAGCGATGACGCTGGCCGACAAAATCGTGGTGCTGGATGCCGGTCGCGTGGCGCAGGTCGGTAAGCCGCTGGAGCTGTATCACTACCCAGCCGATCGCTTTGTTGCGGGCTTTATTGGTTCACCGAAGATGAACTTCCTGCCGGTGAAAGTCACCGCGACCGCTATTGATCAGGTGCAGGTTGAATTACCTAACCGCCAGCAAATCTGGCTACCGGTAGAAAGTCGCGCCGTTCAGGTTGGCGCCAACATGTCTTTAGGTATTCGCCCGGAACATCTGCTGCCCAGCGATATTGCTGACGTCACGCTTGAAGGCGAAGTTCAGGTGGTCGAGCAACTGGGCCACGAAACGCAAATTCATATCCAGATCCCCGCCATCCGTCAAAACCTGGTTTACCGCCAGAACGACGTGGTGTTGGTAGAAGAGGGTGCCACATTCGCTATCGGCCTGCCGCCAGAGCGTTGCCATCTGTTCCGTGAGGATGGCACTGCATGTCGTCGGTTGCACCAAGAGCCGGGCGTTTAAGGTCCCCATTAAAAAAACAAAACGCAAAACTATTCGCGACTGCATCGAGGCGGCAAGTGAAAGAACGCAGCCAACAAAGAGGCAGTCCGAAGGGTGAAGCGTTTAAAGAAAAGCAATGATCTCAGGAGATAGAACGATGATTACTCTGCGCAAACTCCCTCTGGCGGTTGCTGTAGCAGCAGGCATTATGTCTGTTCAGGCAATGGCTGTAGATTTCCACGGTTACGCTCGTTCCGGTATTGGCTGGACGGGGAGTGGCGGTGAACAACAGTGTTTCCAGGCAACCGGTGCACAAAGTAAATACCGTCTCGGTAACGAATGTGAAACCTATGCGGAATTGAAACTGGGCCAGGAAGTGTGGAAAGAAGGCGATAAGAGCTTCTACTTCGACACCAACGTCGCTTACTCCGTCGCACAGCAGAATGACTGGGAAGGTACCGACCCGGCATTCCGTGAAGCAAACGTGCAGGGTAAAAACCTGATCGAATGGCTGCCTGGTTCTACTATCTGGGCCGGTAAGCGCTTCTATCAGCGTCATGATGTTCACATGATCGACTTCTACTACTGGGATATCTCTGGTCCTGGTGCCGGTATTGAAAACATCGATCTGGGCTTCGGTAAACTGGCCCTGGCAGCGACGCGTTCTCAGGAAGCGGGCGGCTCTTACGCGTTCAGCAGCCAGAATATTTATGACCGTACCAAAGACACCGCTAACGACGTGTTCGACGTGCGTTTAGCGCAGATGGCCATTAACCCGGACGGTATGCTGGAACTGGGTGTGGACTACGGTCGTGCTAACACCACCGATGACTACAGCCTGGCAGACGGTGCTTCAAAAGATGGCTGGATGTTCACCGCTGAACATACCCAGAGCATGCTGAAAGGCTATAACAAGTTTGTCGTTCAGTATGCGACAGACTCCATGACCACTCAGGGTAAAGGCCTGAACCAAGGCTCTTATGGTTCTTCTACCGGAACCATTACCAATCCAGATGGTTCTACTTCGAATATCGCCAATAACGTCGTCAATAACAACGGTAGCCTGTTCCGCGTGTTGGACCACGGTGCAATCTCCCTGGGCGACAAATGGGATCTGATGTACGTCGGTATGTACCAGAACCTCGACATGGATAACGACCTGGGTACCGAGTGGTACACCGTGGGTATCCGTCCGATGTACAAATGGACGCCGATCATGAGCACCTTGCTGGAAGTTGGCTATGACAACGTGAAATCGCAACAGACCAGCGATCGCAACAGCCAGTACAAAATCACCCTGGCGCAACAGTGGCAGGCTGGCGACAGCATCTGGTCACGCCCGGCAATCCGCGTCTTCGCAACGTATGCAAAATGGGATGAAGAATGGGGCTACGTCAAAAATGGTAACGACGTAACCAAATTCGCTGCGGCGACTAATTCCGGTATCAGCACCACCAGCCGTGGCGACAGCGACGAGTGGTCCTTCGGTGCCCAGATGGAAATCTGGTGGTAATCCAGCATTAATCTGACGTCATGACCGAAAGAGGGGCGTAAGCCCCTCTTACTTAAGGTTTAGCGCGCTATTGCCTGGCCACCGCTGAACCCATGCTATCTGAGGTGATAACAATGAAAATGAAGAAAAGTCTCGTTGCCCTTTGTTTATCTGCAGGGTTATTTGCCAGTGCGCCCGGCATCAGCCTGGCCGATGTGAATTTTGTGCCGCAGAACACCACTGGCGCACCCGCTATTCCCACAGCCGCACTGCAACAATTAGCCTGGACGCCCGTAGATCAATCCAAAACCCAATCCACGCAGCTTGCGACTGCCGGTCAACGACTGGACGTGGCGGGGATTAGCGGTCCGGTTGCCGCCTATAGCGTACCGGCCAATATTGGTGAGCTGACGCTGACGCTTTCCAGCGAAGTGAACAAACAAACCAGCGTATTTGCGCCAAACGTGCTGATTCTTGATCAGAACATGACGCCATCTGCTTTCTTCCCCAGCAGCTATTTCACCTACCAGGAACCGGGCGTGATGAGCGCGGATCGCCTGGAAGGGGTCATGCGCCTGACGCCAGCGCTGGGCCAGCAGAAGCTCTATGTTCTGGTCTTTACCACCGAGAAAGATCTCCAACAGACCACGACCCTGCTTGACCCGGCAAAAGCCTATGCCAAGGGCGTGGGTAATGCTGTACCAGATATTCCGGACCCAATCGCCCGTCATACCACCGATGGCTTGCTGAATCTGAAAGTGAAAACCAGCTCTTCTTCCAGTGTACTGGTCGGGCCGCTGTTTGGCTCCGCCGGTCCAGGACCGGTGACGGTGGGTAATACCGCCGCGCCTGCAGCAGCCTATGCGGCTCCGACTGCGGTGGTAGCCGCTCCGGTAGCGGCGCCTGCACCGCAGAAAAGCGAGCCGATGCTGAACGACACTGAAAGCTATTTTAACCAGGCTATTAAGGATGCCGTTGCGAAAGGCGATGTCGATAAAGCGCTGAAGCTGCTTGATGAAGCTGAACGTCTGGGATCGAAATCTGCCCGTTCCACCTTTATCAGCAGTGTAAAAGGCAAGGGGTAACCGTCTCCCCACATTGCTGATTTTGCAACAACTGGTGCGTCTCCTGGCGCACCTTTTTTTATCCTTCGGTGCTACTTGTTACACTTATGTTGCTCTGCCGATCACTTAATTATGTTTGCTCACCCCGTAATGCCTTTTCTGCGATACAATGCCTCCAGGTTATAAATCGGAGAGTAAGGCATGCCACACCCTGCGTTAACGCAACTGCGTGCGCTGCGTTATTTTGATGCGATCCCGACGCTAGACCCCCAACTGCTTGACTGGTTGTTACTGGAAGACTCCATGACCAAACGTTTTGAGCAGCAGGGAAAACGGGTAACCGTAACGTTGATACGAGAAGGATTTGTTGGTCAAAATGAGGTGGCTGAAGAACTGACGCTGCTACCGACAGAATCCCGCTATTGGCTACGTGAAATCCTGCTCTGCGCGGATGGTGAACCCTGGCTTGCCGGGCGCACAGTGGTGCCTGAATCTACGTTGTGCGGCCCTGAGCTGGCCTTGCAAAATCTGGGGAAAACCCCGCTCGGGCGCTACCTGTTTACATCATCGACATTGACCCGAGATTTTATTGAGATTGGCCGCGATGCAGCGCTGTGGGGGCGTCGTTCCCGCCTGCGACTGAGCGGTAAGCCGCTGATGCTTACCGAGCTTTTTTTACCTGCATCGCCGTTGTACTGAGAGGATTATAAAGATGGAGTGGAGTCTGACGCAGAATAAGCTACTGGCGTTTCACCGCTTGATGCGTACGGATAAGCCAATCGGCGCCTTACTGCTGCTCTGGCCAACGCTGTGGGCGCTGTGGGTGGCAACCCCTGGGGTGCCGCAATTGTGGATCCTGGCGGTTTTTGTTGCCGGAGTGTGGTTAATGCGCGCTGCCGGATGCGTGGTAAATGATTACGCCGACAGAAAATTTGACGGACATGTCAAACGCACGGCGAATCGACCACTGCCAAGCGGAGCGGTGACTGAGAAAGAGGCCCGCACGTTGTTTGTTGTGCTGGTGCTGCTCGCCTTCCTGCTCGTGTTAACGCTAAATACGATGACGATTTTGTTATCTATTGCCGCGCTAGCTCTGGCGTGGGTCTATCCCTTCATGAAGCGCTACACGCATCTGCCGCAGGTGGTGCTGGGCGCGGCGTTTGGCTGGTCTATTCCGATGGCATTTGCCGCGGTGAGCGAGTCTGTACCGCTGAGCTGCTGGCTGATGTTCCTCGCCAATATTCTGTGGGCGGTGGCTTACGACACGCAGTATGCGATGGTTGATCGGGATGATGACCTGAAGATTGGCATTAAATCAACCGCGATTCTGTTTGGTCAGAACGATAAGTTGATCATTGGGATTCTGCAGGTGGGCGTACTGGGGCTGATGGCGCTGGTGGGTTGGCTAAACGGACTGGCGCTGGGCTATTATTGGTCTCTGCTGGTTGCGGGTGCGCTGTTTGTGTATCAGCAGAAGTTGATCGTTAACCGCGAACGGGATGCCTGCTTTAAAGCGTTTATGAATAATAACTATGTGGGCCTGGTGCTGTTTTTAGGTCTGGCGATGAGTTACTGGCATCTTTGAGTTTAGGTTAGTCTGCAAAATAAAAACCGGTCATGTCGACCGGTTTTTTTATGCTTACTCGCCTTGTGTGGCGCTCTCGATGGTCAGACGTACATCGGATGTGACCAGCTCGGCCAGCATCTGATAGATCTTCATCGTCTCTTCCGGCTCGGCATCGCCGGTGTCGCTGATGTAGCCCTCGTCACGCAGGGTCAGCACCAGAGAACTGAACACCGCTTTATCGAAGAATTCCGGCGCGTTGATACCATGCAGTACGGAAAGACGCTGGGCCACGGTGCGGCTCTCTTTCTCCAGCGTACCACGGTTGATGGACGGGTTCGCACTCAGCAGCCAGAAGGTGATAGCGTAGCGCTGCAGAGTCTCGCGCGCACCTGCCGCCAGCAGCTGTAGCGTGCGGGAGCGGGCCGGGTTGATTTGCAGTTCATCGTTTTGCACTGTAATCAGACCCTGACGCTGCATTTCTTCAGCCAGTTCGTCGATCACCCCTGCGAGTTCATCGCGCTCCCAGCGCAGGAACAGCTCGGCTTTCAGCATCGGATACAGTGCGTCAATATGCTGTTGTAACGCAGCACGCGAAATACGGCGATGCTGAGTCACAATCGCCGCCATCAGTGACGGCAGCACCAGCATATGCGCAATATTGTTGCGATAGTAAGTCATCAATACCGCCTGCTCACGCGGCAGAATGATGATGTCGCCGATGGTGTCTTTCTCAACCTCAAATTTGTTCATCTGCAGGGCGTGATCGATAAGCTCACTGGCGCTTTGCGCAGGAACCGTCGCATCTGACGCATACGGTACGTTGCGCAGCAGGCTGAGGTAGCAATCAAGCTGTTCAGTTAACTGTTCGCGGGTCAGAGAGCGCTGGCGGGAAGCCAGCAGCGCGGTACAACACAGGTTCATGGCGTTGGCCGCGCCAGCGTTGTTAATGCGCACCATCAGATCGGCGGCAATGTTATTTACCGTCGGCGTTAACCAGGCTGGGCGAATCGACTCGATAGGATCGATAGATTCACGCCACTCCGGCACGTGCTGGTTGAGGTAGGTCATCAATGGCATCGGTTCGCCAAAGTTGACGTAGCCTTGGCCCAGGTTACGTAGCTTGCTTAAGCCACGCAGCATCTGCGGCAGGCTCTCTTTCTCTTTGGTCGCGCCACGCAGCTCTTTTGCATAAGTGCCGACTTCCATCACGTGTTCGTAGCCGATGTAGATTGGTACGAGGGTAATCGGACGCGTACCGCCGCGCAGCATCGCCTGAATGGTCATCGACAGCGTGCCGGTTTTCGGGTCCAGCAGACGACCGGTACGTGAGCGTCCGCCTTCGACAAAGTACTCAACAGAGTAACCGCGGCTGAACAACTCGCCCAGGTATTCGCGGAAAACGGTGGAGTACAGCTTGTTGCCCTTGAAGGTACGACGAATAAAGAACGCGCCCAGACGACGGAAAATCGGACCTGCTGGCCAGAAGTTCAGGTTGATCCCGGCAGCGATGTGCGGTGGAACCAGCCCCTGGTGGTACAGAACGTACGACAGCAGCATATAGTCCATATGGCTGCGGTGGCAGGGCACATAGACAATTTCATGGCCGTCGTGCGCCAGTTGGCGTACACGTTCCGCATTGTGAACGTTAATGCCCTGATATAGCCGGTTCCAGGTAAAGCCCAGAATACGGTCCGTCAGGCGGATCATCTCATAGGAGAAGTTGGCGGCGATCTCTTCCATCAGCGCAATCGCGTTTTGCTGCGCTTTTTCGTGGGAGATTTTTTTACTGCGCGCTTCATCTTCTACCGCGCGGGCGATCGCTTTTGAGGCCAACAGCTTATTAAACAGATCCTGACGGGCAGGGAGGCGCGGGCCGACTGCGGCCAGGCGCTGGCGAGCAAAGTGCATACGCGCCACGCGCGCCAGTTTTTGGGCGATGGTTTTATCCGTGCCGTGTTCGTCTGCCATGCGACGCAGGGAGACCGAAGGCGAGAAGCGGACAAAACTGTCGCGACCGAGCCAGGACACCGCAAAGAATTTCTGTACACCGTTCAGCATACGCAGCGGCGGATTGACCTCGCCTTTCTCGCGTCCTGGCGCACGACCAAACATCACCGAAACCGGCACCATCTGCACATCCAGGTCTGGATTGCTGCGATGCAAGTCGAGATAGTTATGGAACAGCTTGATGGACTCTTCTTTTGGCGTGTAATAGGTAAACACGCGCGGGCCGCCGTGAATAAACACGTAGCGCGGCAGTAAAGTCCCGTCTATCTCCAGCGGTTCCAGGGGATCGGGGAGATCGTGCACCAAACATTGAGCACGCAGCGTCAGCAAGTCAGCTTTTGAGTTGTACGGTAGAACGTACATAATGGGACGAGACGTATCGAGTCCCAACTCCGGGGCAGGTTCCGCCGGAATAGACTTGCTTTTTACCAGGACGCTTAATGGTAAATTCAGTAATTTGTAGTAAATTCGTGGCCAGCCGGACATAAACGATGTAAAGCCTCTGGTTAATAATGCAAATGCGCTGCAAGGATATCAGAAAGTTTAGTGAATTTCTGGTGTATCCGGTCATACTTCGCGCTGCTTTGCCACACCCTGAAACAAACGGGGTAACGTTACAATGACATTGACGCTAATAATGTAAAAAGGTTCTTTTTGATGGCCAATAATACCACTGGATTCACCCGAATTATCAAAGCTGCAGGCTATTCCTGGAAAGGTTTCCGCGCCGCATGGATAAATGAAGCAGCATTTCGTCAGGAAAGTGTTGCCGTGCTGCTGGGGGTTGCCATCGCCTGCTGGCTGGATGTCGATGCCATTACCCGCGTGTTGTTGATTGGCTCGGTGATGCTGGTGATGATCGTTGAAATCTTAAACAGCGCCATTGAAGCTGTAGTTGACCGTATTGGATCTGAGTATCACGAACTTTCCGGTCGGGCTAAAGATATGGGGTCGGCAGCCGTTCTGCTATCTATTTTTGTCGCCCTGATCACCTGGGGCATCCTGTTGTGGTCGCATTTGCGATAAGGATTCCACAACTTCATAAATCTCCTGTTTTTTGTGCAGTTTGCGGTTCCAAAATCGCCTTTAGCTGTATATACTCACAGCATAACTGTATATACACCCAGGGGGCGGAATGAAAGCGTTAACGGCCAGGCAGCAAGAGGTGTTTGATCTTATTAGAGATCACATCAGCCAGACAGGTATGCCACCGACGCGTGCGGAGATCGCGCAGCGTTTGGGGTTCCGTTCCCCAAACGCGGCTGAAGAACACCTGAAAGCGCTGGCGCGTAAAGGGGTGCTCGAAATCGTCTCTGGCGCATCGCGTGGTATTCGTTTGTTGCATGAAGAAGAAGAAGGATTACCGCTTGTAGGCCGTGTTGCCGCAGGTGAGCCGCTTCTGGCGCAACAGCACATCGAAGGCCACTATCAGGTCGATCCTTCATTGTTCAAACCGAATGCCGATTTCCTGCTGCGCGTCAGCGGAATGTCGATGAAAGATATTGGGATTATGGACGGAGACCTGCTGGCAGTGCATAAAACGCAGGACGTGCGTAACGGCCAGGTGGTGGTTGCTCGTATCGATGATGAAGTGACGGTTAAGCGACTGAAAAAGCAGGGAAATAAAGTCGAGCTTCTGCCAGAAAACAGCGAATTCAAACCTATCGTTGTTGACCTGCGCGAGCAAAACTTCACTATTGAAGGACTGGCCGTCGGCGTTATCCGTAACGGTGAATGGCTGTAATTCTGTATTAATACTGTGGCGCATTCTGCGCCACAGTTAGTTTTCACTTCTTTTCATCAGGCTTTTCTGTATGCCTTTCTTTACCTCCTCTGATAAAGCACTCTGGCACCTCGCCTTACCAATGATTTTCTCCAATATCACCGTTCCCCTGCTGGGACTGGTGGATACGGCGGTGATTGGTCATCTGGATAGCCCGGTCTATCTTGGCGGCGTAGCCGTTGGGGCGACGGCAACCAGTTTTCTCTTTATGCTGCTGCTCTTTTTACGCATGAGTACCACCGGGCTGACGGCTCAGGCATTTGGCGCAAAAAATCCGCAGGCGCTGGCACGTGCGCTGGTGCAACCGCTGATTCTGGCATTGGGAGCTGGGGTGACAATTGCGGTGTTTCGCATGCCGATTATCGATCTGGCGCTGCACATTGTCGGTGGCAGTGAAGCGGTACTGGAACAGGCCCGGCGCTTCCTTGAAATCCGCTGGCTCAGCGCGCCAGCCTCGCTGGCGAATCTAGTGCTGCTTGGCTGGCTGCTCGGTGTTCAGTACGCGAGGGCGCCGGTTATCCTGCTGATTGTCGGCAATATCCTTAACATTGTGCTCGATATATGGCTGGTGATGGGCCTGCATATGAACGTGCAGGGGGCCGCGCTGGCGACGGTCATTGCAGAATATGCCACGCTGTTGATTGGTCTGCTGATGGTGCGCAAGGTTCTCCATCTGCGTGGTGTTTCACTCGCGATACTGAAACAGGCATGGCGCGGAAACTTTCGCCGTTTGCTGGCGCTGAACCGCGACATCATGCTGCGTTCGCTGTTGTTGCAGCTCTGTTTTGGCGCGATTACGGTGCTGGGGGCGCGTCTCGGGGGCGATATTATTGCAGTCAACGCCGTTCTGATGACTCTGTTGACGTTCACCGCCTATGCGCTGGACGGATTTGCCTATGCCGTGGAAGCACATTCTGGTCAGGCTTATGGCGCGCGGGATGGCAGCCAACTGCTGGATGTCTGGCGAGCCGCGTGTCGGCAGTCGGGAATTGTGGCGATCCTTTTTTCGCTGGTCTATGCCCTTTTCGGCGGGCACATCATTGCATCGTTGACTTCCTTGCCACAGATTCAGCAGTTAGCCGATCGTTACCTCATCTGGCAGGTGGTGTTACCGTTGGTAGGCGTCTGGTGTTACCTGCTCGACGGTATGTTTATTGGCGCGACGCGAGCTGCAGAAATGCGTAACAGCATGGCCGTTGCCGCTGTGGGATTCGCATTAACCTTATTCGCGTTACCGCTGTTGGGAAACCACGGTTTATGGCTGGCGCTCGCCGTTTTTCTGGCGCTGCGTGGACTTTCATTGGCCTTCATCTGGCGGCGTCACTGGCGAAATGGTACCTGGTTTGCCTGAACAGGATGGTTAAAAGTTCCGAATAATAAATAGAACTCAGAATCACTGACTACACTTATTCTCACGTCCAGCAAAAACATAGCGTGTCTGGACGCAGCACTCTCGCTATTCACAACCTAACGATGAGGATCTGATGATGAATAAAGACGAAGTCGGCGGTAACTGGAAGCAGTTGAAAGGTAAAGTGAAAGAGCAATGGGGCAAACTGACCGATGATGATATGACGGTCATTGAAGGTAAGCGTGACCAGTTGGTGGGTAAAGTCCAGGAACGTTACGGTTACGCGAAAGATCAGGCGGAGAAAGAAGTGAAGGATTGGGAAACCCGCAACGACTACCGTTGGTAATTATCCCCTCCCGCCTGAATGTACAAGGATGTACGTTCTTCCGCTTAGCGCCCGACTTTTTTCTTCACCTGAATCGAATGGTCATGCTGGCAGTCGCCAGGGTGACGGCAGGCTTCAACCTCCACGCAGACCTGACACAGACCATGTGCCTCAATCACGTTATGACGCAGGGCAAAACCCATTTTCGCCGCCAGCGCATGCATGATGTCTTCTACTCCCTCCGCACATTCTTCTTTCACCACACCGCAGCGGTCACAAATGAACATTGCTGAGCTGTGGGTGGGTTGATCGAACAGATGACAGAGCACGTAGCTGTTGGTGGATTCCACCTTGTGGACAAAACCTTGTTCTAGCAGAAAATCGAGAGCACGATACACGGTAGGCGGCTTGGCCTGTGGCTCGGTTTCCCGCAGCAGATCAAGCAAATCATAGGCGCTAATCGCTCCTTCCTGCAGGCTCATCAGACGCAGCACTTCGAGGCGTTGTGGCGTGAGCCGCACGTTACGTTGCGCACAGAGTTTTTCAGCTTGAGCCAACAACTCCTGGGTAGGGGTTCTTTCCATTTTAGCGCCTCGATTTGCGTGGAAGGATATTCCCTTACTTTATCATGTTCTGCTTAAAACGCCGAGATCCGCCGCCGTGTGCTATACCTGACGCATCGCAATACTGGAAAATATAAAATGAAAAGACCGGACTGTATTCGCCACTGGCGCGAGGTGGAAGGGGTAGATGACTCTACTTATCCCGGCAGCGATGAGCTGTTTTCTATTGGCGCGCCGCTTGCCCGCAAACTGGGCCTGGGACGCCTCGGCATTCATCATGAACGCCTGCCACCGGGCCGCCGCACGTCGTATCCTCACGCCGAAAGCGATGAAGAAGAGTTTATCTACGTGCTTGAAGGGTATCCGGAGGCGTGGATTAACGGTTATTTATGGAAGCTGGAACCGGGCGACAGCGTTGGATTTCCGGCAGGAACTGGCGTGTGCCACACCTTTATCAATAACACCAGTGAAGAGGTACGCCTGCTGGTCGTCGGTGAGGCAAATAAAAAATTTAACCGAATCTATTACCCGCTCAACCCGGTGTATGCGGCCACGCGCGAAGATCGCTGGGTGGACCATCCACCGCAGTTTTTTGGTTCCCACGACGGAAAGCCAGGGCAGAAATAGCGTGAGGGGATCCGCGACGATGTGGCTCACTATCGTCGCGGTCTATGCTATAGTAGCGCCCTTTTTTAACCGGATGCTTAATTATTCGCCATGCTGCCTGAATCTCAGTCCACCGCTTTTCCTGCTCATCGTTTTTCTATCGCGCCGATGCTCGACTGGACGGACAGACATTGCCGCTACTTTTTGCGCTTACTGTCTGGCCAGACGTTGCTCTATACGGAGATGGTGACCACCGGGGCAATCATTCATGGCAAAGGCGACTATCTGGCGTATAGCGACGAAGAGCATCCGATAGCATTACAGCTGGGCGGAAGCGACCCGGTGGCGTTGGCGCAGTGCGCGAAGCTGGCTGAAGCACGGGGTTATGATGAGATTAACCTTAATGTAGGTTGCCCCTCTGACCGCGTACAGAATGGGATGTTTGGTGCCTGCCTGATGGGCAACGCGCAGCTGGTTGCTGATTGCATCAAGGCGATGCGCGATGTGGTATCGATTCCGGTCACGGTCAAAACCCGTATTGGTATTGATGACCAGGACAGCTACGAATTTCTGTGTGATTTCATCAACACGGTTTCTGGTAAAGGCGAATGCGAGATGTTTATCATCCACGCCCGCAAGGCCTGGCTTTCCGGGCTGAGCCCGAAAGAAAACCGCGAGATCCCACCGCTGGATTATGACCGCGTTTATCAGCTAAAGCGTGATTTCCCGCAACTGACTATGTCGATCAACGGCGGTATTAAATCGCTGGAAGAAGCGAAAGCGCATCTTGAACATATGGATGGCGTGATGATGGGGCGTGAAGCCTATCAAAATCCCGGTATTCTGTCGTCTGTGGATCGCGAAATTTTCGGCAGTGCTGGCGCTGATGCGGACCCTGTTGCCGTGGTGCGCGCCATGTACCCGTACATTGAGCGTGAACTGAGCCAGGGAACCTATCTGGGGCATATCACCCGCCATATGCTGGGGCTGTTCCAGGGCATTCCGGGGGCACGTCAGTGGCGTCGTTATCTGAGCGAAAATGCGCACAAAGCCGGAGCGGATATTAACGTGTTGGAACATGCCTTAAAGCTGGTGGCAGATAAACGTTAAGTATTCACCAAAAGTTAGTCAATTTCACCACGTCCTGCGCATTGTCGCGGGACGTTTTCTTTATAAATCAACGTATTAATTTTGGCATGATTTTTGTAATGGTTTAAGCAGAAATTCATTATGGGAGAGCATCATGCTGGAACTACTTTTTGTGATTGGCTTTTTTGTCATGCTGATGGTCACCGGCGTGTCACTGCTGGGGATTCTGGCCGCGCTGATGGTGGCGACTGCCGTGATGTTCCTTGGCGGGATGTTTGCGCTGATGATTAAACTGTTGCCGTGGCTGTTACTGGCTGTCGCCGTCGTGTGGGTGATCAAGGCGATAAAAGCGCCAAAAGTCCCACAGTATCAGCGCAATAACCGTCGGTTTTACTAAGGTATTGAGCGGTGCGTCACAACCTGAAACATTGCCTTTAGAACCAAATAGGAATTGATAATCAAATCTGTCACTATTGCGCGGTTAACGAATTCATCGAGCTGTACCCTACATACAGCCGAACTAAAAAAAGAAAGGGCTTCCTACGGGAAGCCCTAATTCTTTGTATTCCCGCCATCATTCAAACCGCTAGTGTGCTGGCTGTGTTCACTTACTCCGGACACAAACTTCAGTAACGTATCGGTTTTTTTCTTGCTACTGAAATGAGTTAGGAACGGTAGAAATTAAGGGATCAGAAGACTTGAACCCTGCGTTGCCCGGCTTTCCAAGACTTCATGCGCGCGTTGCGCATCTTTCAGGGCATACTTCTGACTCTCTGCCACATCAACCTTGATAACCCCGCTGGCAATCAGCGAAAAAAGCTCATTACTGGCTTCGGTCAATTCATGGCGGTTAGTGATGTAGCCCTGCAGAGAAGGGCGTGTGGCATACAGTGAACCTTTCTGGTTCAGAATCCCTAAGTTAACGCCGGTCACCGGCCCGGAAGCATTACCAAAACTGACCATCAGACCCCGACGTTGCAGGCAGTCCAGTGAGGCTTCCCAGGTGTCTTTACCCACGGAGTCATAAACCACCCGCACTTTTTTACCACCGGTTATCTCTTTAACGCGCTCAACAATGCTCTCTTCACGATAGTTAATCACCTGCCATGCACCGGCCTGCAATGCAGTCTGCGCTTTCTGCGCATTGCCGACGGTACCAATCAGCTTCGCCCCTAATGCTTTTGCCCACTGGCAGGCAATCAGACCGACACCACCAGCGGCTGCATGGAACAGAAACGGTTCGCCAGGTTGGATTTCATAGGTTTTACGCAGCAGATAGAAAACGGTTAAGCCTTTCAGGAAGGATGCTGCAGCCTGCTCAAATGAGATGGTGTCGGGCAAAATGGCGGCTTTATCGGCAGGGACGTTATGCACGGAACTGTAGGCGCCGAGCATGGACTGGGCGTAAACCACGCGATCGCCGACGCTTATGTGCGTCACTTTGCTGCCGACTTTGCTGACCACGCCCGCCGCTTCGGTGCCTAACCCGCTGGGAAGAGAAGGGGGCGGATACAGCCCGCTACGGATGTAGGTATCGATATAGTTAATGCCAATCGCTTTGTTTTCAACCTGGATTTCATGTTCCGCCGGGTCAGCGGGCGTAAACTCCACAGCCTTCAGTACATCGGGGCCGCCGTGCTTGTGAAATTCAATACGTGTTGCCATGTAAACTCCTTTGCTGAGCGACAGATCTTTCCTAAGCCTAACAGTAGTCGACATCCTCTGTGGTCATTTTTTTGCCGGTGGGGCCGCTATCACTAAATGATTACTCAGTCGTGTAAAAAACACTGGCTGTTAACCAATTGAGCCACTGACGTTCAAAATCGTTTAATGATAATGATCCCCTTTCACGGCAGATCCTCGAGTAGATTTGATAATCATCGGAAACCCGGCGAATACAGATCATTCTTTGACGGTCAGCTTGAGTTTCAGGTCGAAAGCTCCAGGTCTGAAGTGGTCCACGAGCGCTTTGTGGTGAGATGCCTGATTTCCCGTCATAAATCGCTCTGGCTCCCCGGCTTCCGCCACCGTTGTGGATATAAAACTGAAGTGAAAGCAGTACTGCCAGCGCGAGACGAGTGCTCTGTTGCCACTGGAGTGAGCGAGTAAGGCTGTTTGCATCAGACTGAATGCCGAACTGCTCAATATCGTCACACAGTTTTTTAATTGTCCGCACGGCATCTTCGATCCCTTCCATGCGGCATAAAATGGCGGCGTGGGTGCTCATCGTGGTCTGGATGATTTCCCGCACATTCTCACGTAGTAAGCCTTGTGGGGCTGATGTCAGACATTTTTGCGCCTCATGTATTGCAGACAATATTTGCTGTCGATCGATGCCTGCATGTTGGGCTTGTTGTGGCTGATGCGCGATGTGTTGCGCGCAGCGGCGAGCAAAAACCTGCCCGGCATTGAGTGCAGCTCCGCCGGGACGCGTTACACCGTGTGTACCTGCGTTTTCTCCGGCAGCATAGCAACCGGCAAGAGATGTTTTTCCCCAGACATCGACATCAATTCCACCGTTAAGATGTTGGTTATTCAGAGTAAATTGTAGTGGTGATTTACTGATATCTTGCCCATGTAGCTGATAGAGTCGGATAGCGAGTGGATTCATACGCTGCAATCTGGCAAGCGGCATTGCCAGCAGAGCATCGTTATTTTTCAGGTAGGTAACGACATCTTCATCCAGATTGTTGAGACTGAAGGGGATGCCGTCCGCTGCCGGTTCGGGTTCAGACAGAAAATCGAGAAAAACGGCGTTCCCTTTTTGCGTCTCTTCGAAAACGGCAACATCCAGCAAACTGGAACCATAATCAAGCATACGCTCAGCATGAAACGGCCACTGATAGCCTTTGCGGAAAATGGCCGAAGCGAGCATACGGGTAGTAGGGTAATAATCTGCCAGAAAATTGTATCGCTGACCTTTGCTGTCCTGAGAGAAGATACGGGGCATCGCCTGCATGTAGGTCCCTGAAAGATTCCAGGGAAACCGCGTGCGCGGCGTACCGATACCGAACTGGCTCTCAGTAAGGTTAACCAGCGTAATCCCTGCTTCCAGCGCCATACCCAGTCCGCTAAAACAGCTCACCGGATAAACACTTTCCCGATAAAGCTCTCCGGGGCCACCTGTGGCGAATACCAGATGCTGGCAACGGATAATAACCATACGCCAGGGATTTTCCCTGCATGATTTGTCGATAGCGACCACGCCCGTCACATGTCGCATCTCACCTTCGCCATCGGTAAGGATTTTTATTGCCGTAGTATGATTGAGCAGAGGAATATTCAGGCGCATCGCTTCTTGAGCCAGTACTTTAACCATCAGGCGAGACGTCCGTGGGCCACAACTGGTGGCCCGACCGAATTCATCGTGGTCCGTCTGATAACGCAATGTCGCACCGAATGTGTCTTCTGGCAGATCCAGCCCAAGGTATTTCAGCACCTCGCATGTATTCACTGATCCGACAGCCTCAATATAGGCTGTATCTTCATCCATTGACCCGCCTGCCGAGAGCGCATCGCTCAGAGCCAGGAAGCGATCGCCATTACCGCGTGTGTTTGCGGTATGCAAAGTTTGCTTATCGGAACCCGAGCAGGCAGATGTACCCCAAAACGCTTTGCTGGAGGCCACGATCACATCAACATCGCGGCGCTTCAGTTCAACAGCGGCGCGCCAACCCGCAGCACCACTGCCCAGCACTAACGTATTGCAGTGGTACTCCGGTAAAACGTAGCCATCGACGTCGATACTTCCGCTGGCTTGCGCCAGCGGAGAGTAATGAGGCATTTTTACATCAGTCAGGTTATCAACAATGGCGCTGGAAACGTTATGCGTCATGATATGACTCCGTGGTCCCTTGGCGTGGTACGGTTGCATTCACTTTTGCATCTGCTAAATCATCCAGGTCGCGATCGCGAGTCTCCGGCGCGAAGAACGTGGCGATGATAGTTCCTACGGTGAGTAGACTGAGGTAGATAGCAATCGGCATCCAGGCTGAGATACCGCTCGGGTCAGTAGTGTGGATAACCCAGGTAATAATGGCTGAGCCAATCAGAGGAGCAATCCCACCCGCGATAACGGCAGAAACTTCTCGAGCCAGGGCGACACCAATATAGCGGTGACGGGCACCAAATAACTCTGGCAAGAATGCACCTTGTGCGCCAAACATTCCCCATGCACCCACGCCAAGAGCCAGTGAGAGAGACACGATGGTAACAGGCACATTACCGTGGCTGAATGACCACCATACCGGGAAGGTGATAAGCAATTGGAAAATTGCCAGGCTGCGGTAAACAATCACCCGACCGAAGCGGTCAGTAAGCCATCCTGCAATTGGCACCATAATGGCCCCAACCACCACGGCGGACATCAGGCACAGAGTGCCGACCGATTTATCCAGCCCGACAACGCCCACGATATAACTGATGGCAAGTGCCTGGTAAATCGAAGAGCCACCGTTTTCCGCGAGGCGCAGGCCAATACCGACAAACACATTGCGGCGTGAGGTTTTCAGCAAATTGCGTAATGGTGAATCGGTGACCTGCTTACGAGCTTCCAACTTCGAAAATGAAGGTGACTCTTTCAGGTGCAAACGGATGTAAATTGCGACGGCAATGATCAGAACGCTGGCGAGGAACGGCAGACGCCACAACCAGCTTTCAGCAATATTGGTCACATTATGCAGCAGGATAAAATAGACGGCTGATGCCATAAATGTACCGATCTGAATGCCCAGGAACGGTAATGCAGCGTAATAACCGCGCTTGCCTCGTGGGGCGTATTCCGTCATCAGCACGGCAGCACCCGCTTGCTCCGCGCCAGCACCCAGTCCTTGCAGCAGACGCAGTGCGACCAGCATCACGGGTGCCCAGATACCTGCGGTTTCATAGGTGGGGAGTAAGCCGATAAGTGTACTGGCTGTGCCCATTAATAGTACCGTTGCCAGCAGGACAAATTTTCTTCCTAGCCTGTCACCTAACGATCCGAAAAGAATGCCGCCGACTGGTCTGACGGCGAAGCCTAAAAAGTAGGTACCAAAACTGGCAATAAGGGCGATGCCGGGTTCCTGATTAGGGAAAAAGAGCGGGCCAAAAATAATCGCCGAGGCCAGACTGTACAGGGCAAAATCGTAATATTCCAGGGCGCTGCCCAGTGAGCAGGTCCATGCCGCGCGGCGGAGATCCTGCGGTGTAACATGTCCTTGCTCTGCTTGGTTTTCTGATGATGCCATCTCTGTATTTTTTGACTGCATGGTGATGTCTCCTTTCCGGCGGATACAAGAATCCCGCCCGAAATTAATGGGGAACTTACTGTTTTTAATTGCAATCCTTGTGGATTAGCCAGAACGGGTGTTATCTGGCTGTAAAGTGAGGCTGCCGTTTATCCCTGAATGCCTGGCTACCCTCAAGTGCATCTTCTGTCGCTGCCGAACAGGCACCTGCCAGAGCTTCAAGTGTTCGCCCAGTCGAGATTCCTTCACCCGCATCAATAACTTGCTTGGCAATCTGTACCGCGATTGGCGCGCGCTGGGAAATCTTCTGTGCCAGATCTTGACCGGCAGCAACGAGGTCAGCAGCCGATGTAACGCGGCTCACAAGGCCACAATCTAGTGCTCGCTGAGCATCCAGCGGCTCGCCGATGAACACCATCTCTTTCACCAATGAGCGTCCCAGCAGAGACGTCAAACGCTGGGTACCAGACCAGCCAGGAACCGTCGCCAACCCGGTTTCTGGCAGCGCCATTCGTGCCTCTTCGCTGCATAAGCGGATATCGGCGGCGGCAGCCAGTTCCAGACCGCCGCCGTATGCCAGCCCATGTATTAATGCAATAACTGGCTGTGGCAGTTGCGCCAGTGCATCAAAGGCCTGATGTCCCCGGCGGATCCAGCTTCGCCACATATCCAGTGGTGAAAGCGCTGTCCAGCGATGAATATCAGCACCTACGCAAAAGGCTTTTTCACAGGCGCTGGTTAACAAAACCACTCTGATTTCCGCATCCATTTCGATAGTGCAGCAATGCGCTAAGAGCTGTTCCAGCATTTCGGGGGTTAATGCGTTGAGTTTTGTCGGACGATTAATTATTAATGTTGCAACATAGCCGTCGCGATGAAGATCAATAGTGCCGTTATTCATGAGGACATCCTTGTATGAAATAGTTCGCGTTCATGGTTTTCAGATTGGCGGACAATCGCAAAGGTGCCTCGCTTTGTGCCAGGATATCGCGCTCAGGATCCAGTCCAGGGGCGATTTCGGTGACAACCAGGCCATCTGCTGTTAATTCCATAACGCAGCGTTCGGTGACATATTGCACCTGCTGCCCACGAGCCAACGCGCGTTTGCCAGAGAACGTGACGTGTGAGACCTCCTGCACCAGCTTTTTGGCTTTCCCTTCTTTGGCGATATGAAGACGCCCTCCTTCCAGACTCAGTTGCGCGCCCGCGTTGAAAAAGCCTGAAAAAATAATGCGTTTCGCATGAGAGGTTATATCAATAAATCCGCCGCACCCAGCGGTGACGTGCGGTCTTGCGGGTAGATATGAAACGTTAACAGAACCGTCCGCACCGATTTGCAGGAAGGACATCAGCGTCAGATCAAAGCCGCCCCCCTGGAAGTAGGTGAACTGTTGTGGGGAAGGGAGAAAAGCTTCGGCATTGGACGCACAGCCAAACTGAAATTCCAGCAATGGCACACCGCCAATCGCGCCCTGTTCCAGCAGCCAGGTGACATCACCATGACGACCCTGCTCAAGTAAAATACGCGGTACATTGGCGGAAATACCAAAGCCAATATTGACGGCATCACCGGCTTTTAACTCCTCTGCAACGCGCAGGGCAATAACGCGAGCGGGGCCATTTTCCATTAGACTAAAGCTGTCGAGAGGGCGGACGATTTCCCCACTAATCGCTGGTTCGTACACCGTCTGGGTGGTTTGAGTCTGCTCAGGTGCAACCACGATGTAATCCACCAGTACGCCAGGGATACGAACGTCTTTCGGTTTCAGACTGCCTGCCGCTACCTGTCGCTTAACCTGGGCAATCACAATTCCGCCGTTGTTGCGTACCGCCATTGCTTGCTCCAGCGGCCCAAGGTAGGCGCCTTCGTGTTCATAGCTGAGGTTGCCGCGTTCATCGGCAGTCGTTGCCCGGATAATGGCAACCTGCGGGGCGATGCTGGGGAAAAAAAGCCACTCGTCATTGGCGAATGTGATCCGCTCAACGAAAGGAATCTGCGCTGCTTTCTCATTCATCGCGCCGCCCTGTAATTGCGGGTCAACGTAGGTATCCATTCCCGTTTGCGTCAGTACGCCAGGACGATGTGCGGCAGCTTCACGATGCATATCGAATAAGATTCCGGATGGGAGATTCCAGGCGGGGATCTCATTGTTATTGATCATTTGCCAGATTGCTGGTGGCGCCATGGATGAGGGGCCGGATGGATACGATCCGGCGATCACTTTCGCCAGTAAACCCGGTTGTGCCAGATGATCTATCCCCTTCACGCCATACATATCTCCCGCCGCAATCGGATGCAGCGTGGTGATGGTATGCGGATGTCCTTCGTTTTTGAATCTTTCGCCGATAGCGGCCAGGACGGCATCCGGGCAGCCCATACCGCTGGAAGAAGAAACGGTCACGATAGCGTGATCCGCTATCAGTTCGGAGGCTTCGGCAGCGGAGATTGTACGTACAGTACACATATCCTTTTTCCTTATTTCGATATAAATAAAAATAATTTAATTGCATTAAAACATATGCTTAACGATCCAATTTTTATTGGAACGTTCCAATTTGTGTGTGATTTGTACGATTGAGAGAAATAAAAAACAAGGTGAGAAGTGCAAAATTGTGATCGATCTGGCGATCTCTCTACGATCCTGATTCTGATCGTTTGCCTTGAGCAGGAACAGAATATGGTAAAGTAACCGCCTTTGATCTGAGGGCTATTTGGGAGCAGGCATGGTAAGGGCGGAGACAGGAAGAAAGCGCGTTACCTTAACGGATGTGGCTCGCGCGGCAGGCGTGTCAAAATCGACAGTATCGTTGGTACTGAATGACAGCCCTTTGATCAAAAAAGAGACGCAGGAGAAAGTCCAGCAGGCCATGGAAGCATTGGGCTATGTGTATAACCGCTTTGCGGCAAACCTGCGTTCGCAAAAATCGCTAACCATTGGCGTGGTCATTGATGACCTTACCAACCCGTTCTTCGCTGAATTTACCATGGGGCTGGAAATGACCCTGGCGGAGCAGGGGTACATTACGGTAATGGCAAACACGTCTCAGCGTAGCGACCGGCAAAAGCAGGTGCTGGATGCGTTACTGGAACACCACGTCGCGGGAATCGTCCTGTGCCCGGTGAACAGCTCATCAGAGGTCGATCTCCAGCGTTATGCCAACAGCGCAACGCCACTACTCATCGCGATGAGGCCTTTGGACTGGCAGTGTTTGCCTGTTGACTATGTCGGCGTGGATAGCTATGCCGGGGTACGAGAAGCGACGGAATATCTTATTCATCAGGGCCACAAGCAGATCGCGTTTATCGGCGGGCCACTGAATCACTCACGCTACCAGGGCTACCTTGAAGCAATTATTCATCACGGGTTACAACCCTGGTGTATCGATGATGCTTCATTGCGCTGTGAACCGACCCGCGCGAATGGGTTCTTTCTGATGCAGAAGTTGCTTGATAGCACGTCGCCGCCAACAGCGGTAATTTGCTATAACGATCTAATGGCGTTTGGGGCTGAATCCGCACTGGGGGAAAGAGGGTTATTTGCCGGGAAAGATATCTCCCTAATTGGCTATGATGGCGTTGCAGCCTGCGCATACAGTAACCCGCCGTTGTCGACTATCGCGGTAGAACCCATGGCGCTGGGTAAACAAGCAGCTCAACAAATTCTGCGGCGGATAACACAACCGGAAACGCCTCTTAACCATTATGTGTATCGACCTACGCTTCAGATCCGGGCATCAACCGGGCCGCGCGGGCGTTAAATGCCTGTAGCGAGATGGTGTTTCTCGCTATACTCTCTTGTCTTTTTCAACGCAGGTAACTCCATTCACTATGGCAGGAAATAAACCCTTCAACAAACAACAGACTGATGCTCGTGACCGCGATCTGCAGGTCGCCGGGCTGAAAGTACCGCCGCACTCGATTGAAGCGGAACAGTCGGTGTTGGGCGGTTTAATGCTGGATAACGAACGCTGGGACGATGTCGCCGAGCGTGTCGTCGCGGAGGATTTTTACACCCGACCGCACCGACATATCTTCACCGAAATGCACCGTCTGCAGGAGATGGGGAAACCCATCGATCTGATAACCCTGGCAGAGTCGCTGGAAGTACAGGGGCAACTCGACAGCGTCGGCGGTTTTGCTTACCTGGCTGAGTTATCTAAAAATACGCCAAGTGCGGCGAACATTAGCGCTTATGCCGACATCGTCCGCGAACGTGCCGTGGTCCGAGACATGATTTCGGTCGCCCATGAAATCGCGGAGGCCGGTTTTGATCCGCAAGGGCGTTCCAGTGAAGACCTGCTGGATCTCGCGGAATCCCGCGTCTTTAAAATCGCTGAAAGCCGCGCCAATAAAGACGAAGGCCCGAAAAATATTACTGAGGTGCTCGACGCCACCGTTGCGCGTATCGAGCAGTTGTTCCAGCAGCCGCATGACGGCGTCACCGGGGTCAATACCGGCTATGATGACCTCAACAAAAAGACTGCCGGTCTACAGCCGTCGGACCTGATTATCGTCGCCGCGCGTCCGTCGATGGGTAAAACGACGTTTGCAATGAACCTCGTCGAAAATGCGGCGATGTTGCAGGATAAGCCGGTTCTTATCTTCAGTCTTGAAATGCCCTCAGAACAGATCATGATGCGTTCTCTGGCCTCGCTGTCGCGTGTGGACCAGACTAAAATCCGTACCGGTCAACTGGATGACGAAGACTGGGCGCGAATTTCCGGGACCATGGGGATCTTGCTGGAAAAACGAAACATCTATATTGATGACTCCTCCGGTCTGACACCAACGGAAGTGCGTTCGCGCGCGCGCCGTATCGCCCGTGAACACGGCGGTATCGGACTTATTATGATCGACTACTTACAGCTGATGCGCGTACCGTCGCTCTCCGACAACCGTACCCTGGAAATTGCTGAAATTTCTCGCTCGCTGAAAGCGTTAGCGAAAGAACTGCATGTGCCGGTGGTGGCGCTGTCGCAGCTCAACCGCTCTCTGGAACAACGCGCCGACAAGCGTCCTGTTAACTCGGATCTGCGTGAATCGGGCTCTATCGAGCAGGATGCCGACTTAATCATGTTTATTTATCGTGACGAGGTTTATCACGAAAACAGTGACTTAAAAGGTATCGCGGAAATTATTATTGGTAAGCAACGTAACGGTCCAATCGGTACGGTGCGTCTGACGTTTAACGGCCAGTGGTCGCGTTTCGATAACTATGCCGGACCACAATATGATGATGAATAACGCTTCGCCATCCATTTATTAAGGAACACAAATGCAAGCGGCAACTGTTGTGATTAACCGCCGCGCTCTGCGACACAACCTGCAACGTCTGCGTGAACTGGCACCTGCCAGTAAACTGGTTGCGGTCGTGAAAGCGAACGCTTATGGCCATGGTCTGTTAGAGACCGCGCGAACGCTCCCCGATGCGGACGCTTTTGGTGTCGCTCGTCTTGAAGAAGCCCTGCGCCTGCGCGCAGGTGGGATCACGCAACCCATCCTGCTGCTGGAAGGGTTTTTCGATGCCACTGACTTGCCGACTATCTCCGCGCAGCGACTGCATACTGCCGTCCATAATCAGGAGCAGCTTGCGGCCCTGGAAGCGGCAGAACTGAAGGAACCGGTCACCGTCTGGATGAAGCTCGACACCGGTATGCATCGTCTGGGCGTGCGCCCGGAGCAGGCTGAGGCGTTTTATCAGCGCCTGACACAGTGTAAAAATGTGCGCCAGCCAGTGAACATCGTCAGTCATTTTGCCCGCGCAGACGAGCCTGAATGCGGCGCGACGGAAAAGCAGCTCGATATCTTCAATAGCTTTTGTGAAGGCAAGCCGGGTCAGCGTTCTATTGCCGCGTCTGGCGGTATCCTGCTGTGGCCGCAGTCCCATTTCGACTGGGCGCGTCCGGGGCTGATTTTGTATGGCGTATCGCCGCTGGAGAATCACTCCACCGGTGCCGATTTTGGCTGCCAGCCGGTGATGTCACTCACTTCCAGCCTGATCGCCGTGCGTGAGCACAAAGCGGGCGAACCCGTTGGCTATGGCGGAACGTGGCACAGCGAGCGTGACACGCGCCTGGGTGTTGTGGCGATGGGCTATGGCGACGGTTATCCGCGTGCGGCGCCGTCGGGTACACCGGTACTGGTCAATGGCCGGGAAGTGCCGATTGTTGGCCGCGTAGCCATGGACATGATCTGTGTTGATTTGGGGCCTGAAGCGCAGGAAAAAGCCGGTGATCCCGTGATTCTGTGGGGCGAGGGGCTGCCCGTTGAACGCATTGCAGAAATAACGAAAGTTAGTGCTTACGAACTTATCACGCGCCTGACCTCAAGGGTGGCGATGAAGTACGTGGACTGAACCTGGTAGTCAGCCGGATGGCGGTTTCGCCGCTATCCGGCAATAATCCTCTCAACATCCTCTCGATCTTCTCCCGCTTCCGGTTTATTGTGTTCTTATCCCCTGCCTGTAAACCTGGAGAACCACCACGTGTTTCAAAAAGTTGACGCCTACGCCGGCGACCCGATTTTATCGCTCATGGAGCGTTTCAAGGAAGATTCACGTCGTGACAAAGTGAATCTCAGCATCGGTCTGTATTACAACGAAGACGGGATTATTCCTCAGCTTAAAGCTGTGGCCGAAGCGGAAGCCCGGCTCAATGCTAAGCCGCAGGGCGCGTCGTTATACCTGCCGATGGAAGGCTTGAACAGCTATCGGCACACCATTGCGCCGCTGCTGTTTGGCGCTGACCATCTTGTTCTCCAGCAACAGCGTGTGGCGACGATTCAGACGCTGGGGGGATCCGGTGCGCTAAAAGTGGGTGCCGACTTCCTGAAACGATATTTCCCTGATTCTGGCGTGTGGGTCAGCGACCCGACATGGGAAAACCACATCGCGATTTTTGAAGGGGCTGGATTTGAAGTAAGTACTTACCCTTGGTATGACAGCGCGACCAACGGCGTGCGTTTCAACGACCTGCTGACGACCCTCAATGACTTACCGGCGCGCAGCATTGTATTGCTACATCCGTGCTGTCATAACCCAACCGGCGCAGATTTAACGCATGAGCAGTGGGATGCCGTTATCGAGATACTGAAAGCCCGCGATCTGATCCCATTCCTCGACATCGCCTATCAGGGCTTTGGCGCGGGGATGGAAGACGATGCGTATGCCATTCGCGCGATCGCCAGCGCTGGGCTGCCCGCACTGGTCAGTAACTCCTTCTCGAAGATTTTCTCTCTGTATGGCGAGCGTGTCGGCGGTCTTTCTGTGGTTTGCGAAGACGCCGAGACTGCAACTCGCGTACTGGGTCAGCTTAAAGCCACGGTGCGTCGTAACTACTCCAGCCCGCCGAATTTTGGGGCGCAGGTGGTTGCCGCCGTATTGGGTGATGACGCTCTGAAAGCCAGTTGGCTGGCAGAAGTGGAAGCGATGCGCACCCGCATTCTGGCGATGCGTCAGGAACTGGTGAAGGTTCTCAATATGGAGATCCCAGGGCGTAACTTTGACTATCTGCTGCGCCAGCGCGGAATGTTCAGCTATACCGGGTTGAGTGCCGCCCAGGTCGATCGCCTGCGTGATGAGTTTGGCGTCTACCTGATCGCCAGCGGCCGCATGTGCGTCGCAGGATTGAATCACGGCAACGTCCAGCGTGTGGCGAAGGCATTTGCCGCTGTTATGTAATTGAGTTTGTGGGCCTGATAAGCGTAGCGCTATCAGGCCCATTTCCAATGTGATCGTCCTCTTTTTCTGTAACAAAACGAGAGAAACCCCTTCCTTTCACCCTCCCCAGGGGGTAAGGTCAGATAGTTTTTTGACCAGTTGTTAATAAAAAAATGATAACTAGCTGACTACTTAGGGAAAAATATGCGCAAGATTACGTTGGCACTCAGTGCCGTTTGCTTATTGTTCACGTTAAATCATTCTGCCCAGGCTTTAGTTTCTTCCCCCTCACAGCTCAATCCAGGCACCAACGTTGCAAAACTCTCAGAGCAGTCTCCTGTTCACTGGGTTTCTGTTGTCCAAATTGAAAACAGCCTGACCGGACGCCCGCCGATGGCCGTTGGGTTTGATATTGATGACACCGTTCTTTTTTCCAGTCCGGGTTTCTGGCGCGGTAAAAAAACGTATTCTCCGGACAGTGAGGCTTACCTGAAGAATCCGGCCTTCTGGGAAAAAATGAACAATGGCTGGGATGAGTTCAGCATTCCAAAAGAAGTGGCGCGTCAGTTGATTGATATGCACGTGCGTCGTGGCGACAGCATCTTTTTTATCACGGGGCGTAGCCAGACAAAAACCGAAACCGTGTCGAAAACGCTCTCCGATAACTTTCACATTCCGCCTGCCAATATGAATCCGGTTATCTTCGCTGGTGATAAAGTCGGACAGAACACCAAAACGCAGTGGTTGCAGGATAAGAACATCCGTATGTTTTACGGCGATTCCGACAATGACATCACCGCCGCGCGCGACGTTGGCATTCGGGGTATTCGCATTTTACGTGCCTCTAACTCCACCTATAAACCGTTGCCACAGGCTGGGGCATATGGTGAAGAGGTGATCGTAAACTCAGAATACTGAGGCTCAGGTTTCTTGTTGGTGGTTTTTTAAACAAATTTACGTTACTGGCTTTTACCTTTGGCAGACTTGCTGCACACTGAGTAAAAGATGTTCTCATTAGGCGAGCTGCTGGTAAGGGGAATAAAAATGACGAATTCGGAGCTGCTGCAATACTGCATGGCGAAAACAGGTGCCGAACAAAGCGTGCACAGTGACTGGAAGGCCACTC
Organism: Citrobacter tructae; assembly: GCF_004684345.1. Taxonomy (NCBI): domain Bacteria; kingdom Pseudomonadati; phylum Pseudomonadota; class Gammaproteobacteria; order Enterobacterales; family Enterobacteriaceae; genus Citrobacter; species Citrobacter tructae. The sequence goes on along the minus strand of NZ_CP038469.1, from coordinate 3,055,776 downwards.
AAATTAAAGTCGAAGATGTGCTCTTTGCAATGGTGAAAGAGGTGGAGGGTCGCCCGGCGGTGTCGCTGAAAACCAGCCCTGAATTGGCCGAATTATTGCGCCAGCAGCATAGCGATGTGCGACCCAGCAGACATCTTAACAAAGCGCACTGGAGCACGGTATATCTGGACGGATCGTTGCCGGATTCACAGATTTACTATCTGGTGGATGCCTCCTGGCAACAGGCCATCAATACGCTGCCGGAAGAAAAACGCAGGTTGCTGGTGTCATAATCTGCTGCTTCCTGATGATTCAGGAAGCGGCATGGGTATGATTACAGCAGTGGTTTGAGGAAGCGCGCAGTGTGTGAGGCTTCACACTCAGCGACCGTTTCCGGCGTACCGGCAACAAGGATTTCCCCACCGCCACTACCGCCTTCCGGGCCGAGATCGACAATCCAGTCGGCTGTTTTAATCACGTCCAGATTATGCTCAATCACCACGATGGTGTTGCCCTGATCCCTGAGCTGATGCAGCACGTCCAGCAACTGCTGAATATCCGCAAAGTGCAGACCGGTGGTCGGCTCATCGAGAATATACAGCGTTTGTCCGGTACCGCGTTTTGACAGCTCACGCGCCAACTTCACGCGCTGGGCTTCACCGCCGGAGAGGGTCGTTGCGGACTGCCCCAGGCGAATGTAGGTCAGACCAACGTCCATCAGCGTTTGCAGCTTACGCGCCAGCGCCGGAACGGCGTCAAAGAACTCACGCGCCTCTTCAATGGTCATATCCAGCACTTCGTGGATAGTCTTGCCCTTGTACTTAATCTCCAGCGTTTCACGGTTATAGCGCTTGCCTTTGCACTGGTCGCACGGCACGTAGATATCCGGCAGGAAGTGCATCTCGACTTTGATCACGCCATCGCCCTGGCAGGCTTCGCAGCGACCACCGCGCACGTTAAAGCTGAAACGTCCCGGCGTGTAGCCGCGCGCGCGCGATTCCGGCACTCCGGCAAACAGTTCGCGTACAGGCGTAAATACGCCGGTATAGGTCGCCGGGTTTGAACGCGGCGTACGACCAATCGGGCTTTGGTCGATATCGATAACTTTGTCGAAATGTTCCAGTCCCTGAATTTCGCGATACGGTGCGGGTTCGGCCAGCGTGGCGCCGTTGAGCTGAGTCTGGGCAATCGGGAACAGCGTGTCGTTAATCAGCGTCGATTTACCGGAACCGGATACGCCGGTAATACAGGTAAACAGGCCAACCGGCAGCGTCAGGGTGACATCTTTCAGGTTGTTGCCCCGCGCGCCGGTGAGCTTCAGCACTTTTTCCGGGTTAGCGGGCACGCGTTGTTTAGGCACTTCAATCTTACGCTTGCCGCTCATGAATTGACCGGTGAGCGATTCCGGTACCGCCATAATGTCATCCAGCGTGCCTTCCGCCACCACCTGTCCACCGTGGACACCCGCGCCCGGACCGATGTCGATCACGTGGTCAGCGGCGCGAATCGCATCTTCATCGTGCTCGACCACAATCACGGTATTACCCAGATTGCGTAGATGGATAAGCGTGCCCAGCAGGCGTTCGTTATCGCGTTGGTGCAGACCGATAGATGGTTCATCCAGCACGTACATTACACCGACCAGACCTGCACCAATCTGACTTGCCAGACGGATACGCTGGGCTTCACCGCCGGAGAGCGTTTCGGCAGAGCGTGACAGCGTCAGGTAATTCAGACCGACGTTAACCAAAAACTTGAGGCGGTCGCCAATCTCTTTGAGGATTTTCTCTGCGATCTTCGCCCGTTGACCGGCAAGCTTGAGATTGTTGAAGAAATCCATCGCATGACCGATGCTCATGTCGGAAATGGCGGGCAGTGGCGTATTCTCAACGAATACGTGGCGCGCTTCACGACGCAGGCGCGTGCCTTCACAGCTGGTGCATGGTCGGTTGCTGATGAACTTAGATAATTCTTCGCGTACTGCACTGGATTCCGTCTCTTTATAACGGCGTTCCATATTGTGCAGCACACCTTCAAAGGGGTGACGACGTACGGAAGTATCGCCGCGGTCGTTCATATATTTGAATTCGATATTCTCTTTGCCGGAACCGTACAAGACCACTTTGTGAACGGCAGGGTTCAGGCTGGCCCATGGCGCTTCCACATCAAACTTGTAGTGTTCTGCCAGTGACTTCAACATCTGGAAGTAATAGAAGTTACGGCGATCCCAGCCACGGATAGCTCCGCCAGCCAGCGACAGCTCCGGGTTTTGGATCACGCGGTCAGGATCGAAATACTGCTGTACGCCGAGACCGTCGCAAGTTGGACACGCGCCCGCTGGGTTGTTGAACGAGAACAGGCGTGGTTCCAGTTCGCGCATGCTGTAGCCGCAGATGGGGCAGGCAAAGTTGGCGGAAAAGAGCAGCTCTTCCTCTTTCGGGTTGTCCATATCGGCAACCACCGCCGTACCACCGGAAAGCTCCAGCGCGGTTTCAAAAGACTCCGCCAGGCGTTGGGAGAGGTCGTCGCGCACTTTGAAACGGTCAATCACCACTTCAATGGTGTGTTTCTTTTGCAGCTCCAGTTTTGGCGGATCGGAAAGGTCACACACTTCACCGTCAATACGGGCGCGGATATAACCCTGGCTTGCCAGGTTCTCCAGCGTTTTGGTGTGTTCGCCTTTACGCTCTTTAATGACCGGTGCCAGCAGCATCAGGCGCTTGCCTTCCGGCTGTGACAGAACGTTGTCCACCATCTGGCTAACGGTCTGTGCCGCCAGTGGTACGTCGTGATCCGGACAGCGCGGCTCACCGACGCGGGCAAACAGCAGGCGCAGATAGTCGTGTATTTCGGTAATGGTGCCTACTGTGGATCGCGGGTTATGGGATGTCGATTTTTGTTCAATTGAGATGGCAGGAGAGAGCCCCTCAATGTGGTCGACATCCGGTTTTTCCATCAGCGACAGGAACTGACGTGCATACGCGGAAAGCGATTCAACGTAACGACGCTGTCCTTCGGCATACAAGGTGTCGAAAGCAAGCGACGATTTGCCTGAGCCCGAAAGCCCGGTGACGACAATCAGCTTGTCGCGCGGGATGACGAGGTTGATGTTTTTGAGATTATGGGTGCGGGCGCCCCGAACTTCGATCTTATCCATTCATCTTTCCCGGATTAAACGCTTTTTGCCTGGCTGCATGGTGCTACCGGCGATCACAAACGGTTAATTATGACACAACCTAACCTGAATGGATATACAGTATTGGAATGCAAAACGCAGGTGTCTGTGCAACAATGTCTGGCTGGGGTTGTTTACTGGAATCGACCTCGCAACGTAGTAAAGGCGCTATTGGAAATGCTACAATCCCGCGCTTACACTTATTAAGAAACGTTTTTCAGGAGACACGATCATGGCCAGCAGAGGCGTAAACAAGGTGATTCTCGTCGGTAATCTGGGCCAGGACCCGGAAGTACGCTATATGCCGAATGGTGGCGCAGTTGCCAACATTACGCTGGCTACTTCCGAATCCTGGCGTGATAAAGCGACCGGTGAGATGAAAGAGCAGACTGAATGGCACCGCGTTGTGCTGTTTGGCAAACTGGCGGAAGTGGCCAGCGAATATCTGCGTAAAGGTTCTCAGGTCTACATTGAAGGTCAACTGCGTACCCGTAAATGGACCGACCAGTCTGGTGTCGAGAAGTACACCACTGAAGTTGTTGTTAACGTCGGTGGCACCATGCAAATGCTGGGTGGTCGTCAGGGCGGTGGTGCACCGGCAGGTGGTAATGCAGGTGGTGGTCAACAGGGTGGTTGGGGTCAGCCTCAGCAGCCACAGGGTGGCAACCAGTTCAGCGGCGGCGCGCAGTCTCGTCCGCAGCAGTCTGCTCCGGGAGCACCGTCTAACGAACCACCGATGGACTTTGACGACGATATTCCATTCTAATCGTTGCTAAACGATTAATGACGTAGTGAAAAAGCCCCGTTTCGATGGGGTTTTTTTGTATTTGAAGAAACGTATCTGGCAATATTTTTACGCATAATATTGGCGGGACCACGCAGTTGGGGCATCGTGCCAGATTAGCCTTCTTTGGGTTATCTGTAGAAGGTAGTAACACCAAGGTTACTGTCGAAAATTTTGGTCTTATAAATAATTTTCTGATCGACTCTAAGTTCGTGCATAGCAATACTGCATTATATGCGCGCGGTGCTGGTTCAACCATTACGGTAAATGGTGATGTCGTTAATATTAATCAGGCAGGAATTAACAAGGTTAATTTATTGGGTAACCTCGACTTTGGCGAGAAACTTTATCCGAATACAAGCCAGATGAATATTACGCTCAATGGCGCGGATTCCTATTAGCACGGGCATAAAACTAACTACTTTGCCGAAAAAAACGGCAAATGGAGTGGCGATATCGATACGAACTGGCAGGTTAACGCGGGTTTCCGTATGGAATGGTCAGCCAAAGCCCTAAATTGATCCATTTAACCTAAAAATAAGCGTCCGACTGAAGCCAGGACTCAGTCGGACGCTTTTTTTATCAAGTCAGTACCATCGGCCAGTCTGGCGGCGTATGACTCATGACCTCTACCATAACGGATTGGATGTTATTCCAGATAGTGGACACGTCCATCAGGGTGATGCCGAGCAATCCGGTTGCAAACCAGCAGGCAAAAACTAGCCCCAAACCGCTGCTAATGACGGCCAGACCAATATAATCTGATTTACGAAAACGGATATTGAGCGTGCTGGCTAAAAACATCAGCACCGCGCTCAGCAGTTGCCACCGCAGAAGAACTACGCCAGTTGTTATTGTTGCCATGAAAAACGTCCTCAAAAAGTCTTGATGCCCAGGACAGCGTGGGGTTGTTCACAACAGGTGTGGCACTCTGGCTATCGACGGGCATGCACATCAATGAAACACTGTTTCTGTTACATTATTTTTGTGAACTATATCACATATGTTCGTTTGTTCACCAGTGCAGGACGCTATTTTTGTCGACTTATTACCTTTATTATTGTGTGGTTATATAAGCGTAAACAGAGAATGAATTATTCGTAATATACTCGTCATACTTCAAGTTGTATGTGCGTTGACTTCGCTCGTTCACTCCAGTCACTTGGTTATCTATGCTCCTGGACATTCTCTCCCTTGCCGCCTTCCTGCAACTCGAATTATGTAGAGTACCGAAGGTGTATTTATACTGCTTGTTATCTTTATCCTAAATTAATCTTTAAAAAAACTAATGTGTTTTTTATGAACAACCAGTATAACGCGGATAAAACATTACGATTTTTGCAGTGTGCTATTTTTAAATAAGCTTAACTTAACGTTTGCCTTACGGAAAAAGAATATCATTATTCTCTATTATCAGACTTTTACATAGAGACGGCAGTTGCTAATGTTGATAGATTCATGCAACTTAACTAGCCGGCGTTTATAGCATCCTGCCTTGATGGGTAATGGCATATACGATACAGGGAAATAGGGCTGACATGACTCACAGTGCGCGACGTAAGACGCTGAGATTCCTCGGAACGTTCACGGTGGTATTGCTCCCCGTGGTGCTGGCATTATGGTTTGCACACGTCAGGGCAATGTCCGAAACTCGTCATCAACTCCGCACTTTTGCTCAACTGGTCCTAAATAAAACGGAGCTGGTGATCCAGCAAGCCGATTTAGCACGTGATATGGCACAGCTGTATCAGGGGAAGATGTGTACCCTAGCGCATCAGCAAAGCATGCTAAATATTATTCGCGGGCGTTTATATATCAGTGAGCTCATTTATGCGCAGGCTGATCATTTTTTGTGCTCTACGTCGATGGCACCGTCAGCCCCATATATTATGCCTACGGCTGACTATAAACGTACGCCGGACATCTCCATCTATTACTATCGCGATACGCCGTTTTTTTCTGGCTATAAAATGACGTATATGCAAAGAGGAAACTACGTTGTCGTCATCAACCCATTATCCTACAGTGAGGTAATGTCCGATGACCCAGGTCTGGCTTGGGGAGTCTACGATACGGTAACGGATAGCTTTTTCTCTGCCAGCGAAGGGGCAAACGTAGCGCAGTTATTGCCGCTGGTACGTGGCGAAGCCTCCACGTTCCAGCAAGACGATCGCTTCTATACCATCGTTCATTCAGAAAAGCGGCCGATTGCGATTATTGTCTCGACCACGGGCGAGCGCGTAAATCAGAATTTCTATCATGAAGCTACGTTGACGCTCCCTTTCGGCGTTATCAGTAGCATCCTGATACTGCTCATGTGGTGGCGTACACGCCAACAATACTATTCTCCTCGTCGCCTGCTAAAACGAGCGATCAAAAAACGCCAGCTTTGCCTGCATTACCAGCCGATCATTGATATCAAAAATGGAAAATGCGTCGGGGCCGAAGCGCTGCTGCGCTGGCCCGGTTGTAAAGGCGAGGTTATGAGCCCGGCAGAGTTTATTCCGCTGGCCGAAAAGGAAGGGATGATTGAGAAGATAACGGATTACGTGGTTGAAGAAGTGTTCAGCGATCTGGGTTATTTTCTGTCGGCACACCCTCAGCTTTATATCTCAATGAATCTCTCTGCTTCTGACTTTCATTCGTCCCGACTGATTGCGCTGATTGCTGATAAATCACGTGATTACTCCGTTCGTTCACAGCAAATTAAGGTTGAGGTGACCGAACGTGGGTTTATTGATTTACAGAAAATGACCCCAGTCATTCAGGCATTTCGTCAGGCGGGTTATGAAGTCGCGTTTGATGATTTTGGTACTGGATATTCCAATCTGCACAATTTGTCTTCGTTGAACGTGGATATTCTGAAGATAGATAAATCGTTTATCAGCACGCTGGCTACCAACAGCACCAGCCACATGATTGCCGAACATATCATCGAAATGGCGCAAAGTTTACAGCTGAAGACGATTGCAGAAGGGGTAGAAACGGCTGAGCAAATCAGCTGGTTGCTTGAGCGTGGCGTACAGTACTGTCAGGGGTGGTATTTTGCGAAGGCATTGCCGCCGCAGGAGTTCATGCACTGGCTCCAACGGTCGCCCGCCATACTGACGCAAAGCGGGCAATAATCCTACAGACGGTGGCGATAGTCGCTGGGCGTGCGATCAAACTCGCGGCGGAACACTCGGGAGAATGTTTGTTGCGATACGTAGCCGAGATCCATCGCAATATCAAAAATAGGCCGTTCGGTATTGCGTAACTCAACGGCGGCCAGCAGCAGTCGACGTTGGCGGATATAGTCACCTAACGTCTGGCGCGTCACCGTGCGGAACATTCGCTGTAAATACCATTTTGAATAACCTGATTTTTTCGCGACCGCTTCAATATTCAGCGGTTGGTCGATATGTTCATCAATCCATTCAATAAGTGTCTGAATAATCTGCTGATGGGACATATGGCAGCCTCTTTCTCAGTATTCGATTCGTCGTTTTGTCTGTGGGCGAGTATAATTCCTCAAGTTAACTTGAGGTAAAGCGATTTATGGAAAATAAATTACCCCGTATTAAAGCGCTGCTCACCCCCGGTGAAGTCGCAAAGCGTAGCGGCGTGGCGGTATCGACCCTGCATTTCTATGAAAGCAAAGGGTTAATCAGCAGCATGCGTAATGGCGGTAATCAGCGTCGTTACAAACGTGATGTGCTGCGTTATGTGGCCATTATTAAGATTGCTCAACGGATTGGTATTCCGCTGGCGACGATTGGTGATGCGTTGGGCGTTTTACCTGAAGGCCACTCGCTCAGTGCGAAAGAGTGGAGGCAGCTTTCTTCGCAGTGGCGTGAAGAGCTTGACCGACGCATTCACACCCTGGTGGCGCTACGCGATGAGCTCGATGGCTGTATCGGCTGCGGTTGTTTGTCGCGCAGTGATTGCCCGTTGCGTAACCCAGGCGATCAGCTGGGCAAGCAGGGGACAGGAGCTCGATTGCTGGAAGATGATTAAAACTAAAGCGCCACAAGAGGGCGCTTTAGTTTGGTTCCGGTCTTTGTCTTTCACTCTATCCCGCTGGTTCACGGGAGGGTTTCCCCCGACATCAACACCCCTCATCGAGCACTTAGTGGAGGTTCCGGTTTGTGTTGATAAAGTAATTGTAAGCCACACCAGGACAATTTCCAGTCAATTGATGGTTTTTTAGCCGAAATTTTCCCAGCATCTTCACCCATTTTTCTGTGCGACTTTACGCGTGAAATAATTGCGGATGTTGCAATAACATAGCGAAATGTGTTGCCGGATTGCGCATTAACGATAACGTTTGCGCATCGGTTGGCTATTTCTTGTGCGCTATAAGAAGAAATGCATAAAAAGCGGCAAAGTTCTGTTGAAAATCGCCGTATGATCGCAGGATAATCGTTTGCTTTTTTTTACCACCCGTTTTTATGCGCGGAGCTAAACGTTTGCTTTTTTGCGACACCCCTTTTGACGCAAAGCTGGCACATGGAGAAAACGTTTAGCAGGCAGTGGATTGTCCATCACGCATATTGACGAAAAATAAACTCTCAGGGGATGTTTTCTATGTCTACGCCTTCAGCGCGTACCGGCGGTTCACTCGACGCTTGGTTTAAAATTTCGCACCGTGGCAGTACCGTCCGTCAGGAAGTCGTTGCCGGATTAACGACGTTCCTGGCAATGGTTTACTCCGTTATCGTGGTTCCAGGGATGCTGGGTAAAGCCGGATTCCCACCTGCGGCAGTATTCGTAGCGACCTGCCTGGTAGCCGGTGTGGGTTCTATTGTGATGGGCCTGTGGGCCAACCTGCCGCTGGCGATTGGTTGTGCTATCTCTCTGACGGCGTTTACCGCATTTAGCCTGGTGCTGGGACAGCATATTAGCGTGCCTGTTGCGCTGGGTGCGGTGTTCCTGATGGGCGTCCTGTTTACCATTATTTCCGCGACCGGTATCCGTAGCTGGATCCTGCGCAACCTGCCGCAGGGCGTTGCGCACGGCACGGGGATCGGTATTGGTCTGTTCCTGCTGCTGATTGCGGCAAACGGCGTTGGTCTGGTGATTAAGAACCCGCTGGACGGCCTGCCGGTTGCTTTGGGGGACTTCGATACCTTCCCGGTGATTATGTCGCTGATTGGCCTGGCGGTCATTATCGGCCTCGAAAAACTGAAAGTACCGGGCGGTATCCTGCTGACCATTATCGGTATTTCCGTCGTTGGCCTGATTTTCGATCCTGCCGTGCATTTTTCCGGTATTTTTGCCATGCCTTCTCTGAGCGATGCGGAAGGTAATTCTCTGATTGGCAGCCTGGATATTATGGGCGCACTGAATCCTATCGTTCTGCCGAGCGTGCTGGCGCTGGTAATGACCGCTGTCTTCGATGCGACCGGAACGATACGTGCCGTGGCTGGGCAGGCGAACCTGCTGGACAAAGACGGACAGATTATTGATGGCGGCAAAGCGCTGACCACCGACTCCCTGAGCAGCGTGTTCTCTGGTCTGGTGGGCGCAGCACCTGCAGCGGTATACATTGAGTCTGCAGCGGGTACGGCAGCGGGCGGTAAAACCGGTCTGACGGCGATTACCGTCGGCGTTCTGTTCCTACTGATCCTGTTCCTCTCTCCGCTCTCTTATCTGGTTCCTGCCTACGCAACCGCACCTGCGCTGATGTATGTCGGTTTGCTGATGCTGAGCAACGTGGCGAAAATTGACTTCGCAGACTTTGTGGACGCGATGGCGGGTCTGGTGACTGCCGTGTTTATCGTGCTGACCTGTAACATCGTGACCGGCATTATGATCGGCTTTGCTACCCTGGTAATTGGACGTATTGTTTCCGGTGAATGGCGCAAACTGAACATCGGTACCGTGGTCATTTCCATCGCGCTGGTAGCCTTCTATGCAGGCGGCTGGGCAATCTGATTTTTATTCGATGACGATCCTAAATACGGGTGGCTTTTGCCGCCCGTTTTTATTTTCGGAACACATCCCGTTGTCTTTTGCGTTACTCTGAAGAAGATAGAATTGAGGCACGACGCCTCTTGTCACATATCATAAGAAACATCGCAAACAGGGAACGCATGGAAATCTTTTTTACCATACTCATCATGACCCTTGTGGTCTCGCTGTCGGGGGTATTTACTCGTGTATTGCCCTTCCAAGTCCCTTTACCCCTTATGCAGATCGCCATCGGCGCCTTGCTGGCGTGGCCGACGTTTGGTTTGCATGTGGAATTCGACCCCGAACTGTTTCTGGTTCTGTTCATCCCGCCGCTATTGTTTGCCGATGGCTGGAAGACGCCAACGCGTGAATTTCTTGAGCACGGGCGAGAGATTTTCGGCCTTGCGCTGGCGCTCGTGCTGGTCACGGTGGTCGGAATTGGCTTTATGATTTACTGGCTGGTGCCGGGGATTCCGCTGATCCCGGCTTTTGCGCTGGCTGCCGTGCTGTCACCCACCGATGCCGTTGCGCTTTCCGGCATCGTCGGCGAAGGACGCATACCGAAGAAAATCATGGGTATCCTGCAGGGCGAAGCGTTGATGAACGACGCCTCTGGCCTGGTTTCACTCAAGTTTGCTGTCGCCGTGGCGATGGGCACGATGGTGTTTACCGTCGGCGGAGCGACGGTTGAATTTTTCAAGGTGGCGATTGGCGGTATCCTGGCGGGTTTTGTGGTCAGCTGGCTTTATGGCCGCTCTCTGCGCTTTCTCAGCCGCTGGGGCGGTGACGAACCTGCGACACAAATTGTCCTGCTGTTCCTGCTACCGTTTGCCTCATATCTGATTGCGGAACATATTGGTGTTTCCGGGATCCTCGCGGCGGTGGCTGCGGGGATGACAATCACCCGTTCCGGCGTGATGCGCCGCGCGCCGTTGGCGATGCGCTTACGTGCGAACAGCACCTGGGCAATGCTTGAGTTCGTGTTTAACGGCATGGTCTTCCTGCTGTTAGGGCTACAGTTACCGGGGATTCTGGAGTCTTCACTGGCGGCAGCAGAAGCCGATCCGAATGTCGAAATCTGGATGCTGTTTACCGATATCGTGTTGATTTACGTGGCGCTGATGCTGGTGCGTTTTGGCTGGCTGTGGACCATGAAAAACTTCAGCATGCGTTTTCTGAAGAAAAAGCCAATGGAGTTTGGCTCCTGGACCACGCGTGAAATCCTGATCGCATCCTTTGCTGGCGTGCGTGGGGCTATCACCCTGGCCGGTGTGCTCTCTATACCGCTATTGTTGCCGGACGGCAGCGGCTTCCCGGCACGTTATGAACTGATCTTCCTCGCCGCCGGTGTGATCCTGTTCTCGCTGTTTGTTGGCGTGGTGATGCTGCCGATTCTGCTGCAGCATCTGGAAGTGGCGGATCACTCACAGCAGCAAAAAGAGATACGTATTGCCCGCGCCGCGACGGCGGAAGTGGCGATTGTTGCCATCCAGAAAATGGAAGAGCGTCTGGCTGCGGATAGCGAAGAGAATATTGATAATCAGCTACTGACCGAGGTGAGTTCGCGGGTGATTGGTAATCTACGTCGTCGTGCCGATGGGCGAAACGACGTAGAAAGCTCCATGCAGGAAGAAAACCTCGAACGGCGTTTTCGTCTGGCCGCGCTGCGTTCAGAGCGCGCAGAGCTTTATCACCTGCGCGCCACGCGTGAAATCAGTAATGAAACGCTGCAGAAACTGCTGCACGATCTGGATTTGCTGGAAGCGCTGTTGATAGAGAATCAATAAACTGCAGGCCGGATGGCGGTTACACACCGCCATCCGGCAATTTACGACTCCTGGGTTAACCAAAAACCTTCGCAGCATTTGAGCCACGCCTGGGCGCTGTGAGAAAGATAAACACCTTCGCGCCAAATCATGCCCAACTGCCAACGTAAATGACTCTCCAGTGGGATCCAGCGCAGCGTCTGCTTATCCAGCTTTTGGCAAATCGGTTCCGGTAAAATGGCGATCCCGACCCCGGCTTGTACCATAGCGGCCAGGAAATCCCACTGCCCGCTGCGTACTGCAATGCGTGGCTTGACGTTGTGCTGGCTAAACAATTCCAGTAGCTGACGGCTCAGGGCAAAATCTTCGTTGTAGATCAGCAGCGGGTGCTCCGCCAGCGCCTCGGGGGAAATGGAATCACACGTTGTCCACTGGCCGGAGCGCGGCACCAGCACACAGAGCGGATGGCTGAAAAGTGGTAACGTCGCCAGCCCGCTATCTTCTTCAACTGGCAGCGCCGTCATTGCCACATCCAGATCGCCGTTCATCACCGCCTGTTGGACGGTTAAGCCGCCAAATTCTGCTATTTTCAGCTCAACCCCGGGATAGCGCTGGCGAAACAGGCTGATGGGACCGGCCATTAACATGCCGACCATCGGGGGAATACCGAGACGCAAGATCCCTTTATTGAGATGGTTAATATCGCTGAGTTCCGCTTCAAGCTGGCGAAATTCGGCGAGGATCGCCAGGCCGCGCTCGAAGACGATTCGCCCGGTGTCGGTCAACAACAATCGCCGCCCGTCACGAATTAACAGCGTACAGTTCAGCTCGTCTTCAAGGTTCTTCAACATTTTGCTGATAGTGGGCTGAGTGACAAAGAGCTTCTCCGCCGCGCGGGTAAAACTCTGCTGGCGAACCACTTCAACAAAATATCGCAGTGTTCTGATATCCATCATTATTCCTTAAGACTATGCCTGCAATGAGTTTAATTCATTTCAGTCCAGGGAGGTGGGTCTCTATACTGGCGCTCTCTATTTTTTACGGACACTCCCTTATGGCTGTGGCGATAAGCCGCGTGACGCCTGCCGTTATTCATCGACTCCAGATCCCCGTTCAGGTTCTGTTGTACGCAGGTTTATTTGTTTTTGCCCAATATCTTGTCTCTTGGCTGCATCTGCCACTCCCCGCCAACCTGGTCGGGATGGTACTGATGTTGGCGCTGATTGTGTGCCGGGTGATCCCACTTAGCTGGATACGCGCAGGCGCCCGCTGGCTGTTGGCTGAAATGCTGCTGTTTTTTGTCCCGGCGGTGGTCGCAGTGGTTAATTATACGCACCTGCTGCTGGTCGATGGCTGGCGTATTTTTGCTGTTATTGCGATCAGTACGCTTATGGTGCTCGGCGCAACGGCGTGGGTGGTCGATAAAGTGTATCGCTATGAAATGAGCAGGTTAAACCGTGAGTAATTTCCAGTTAAGCGTGCTGTGTCTGGTAATTACGTTGGGCATCTATTTTGCCAACAAGCGTTTGTATCGCCGTTTTCGCAAATTACCGCTGATGCCGCTGGTCCTCACGCCAGCGTTGCTGGTGTTGATGCTGGTGTTCGGGCATATCTCCTGGCAAAACTATATTGGTGAATCGCACTGGCTGATGTGGCTACTAGGGCCGGCGACCATTGCGTTTGCCGTGCCGGTTTACGATAACCTCGCGGTGATTAAGCGCCACTGGATGTCGCTGACGGCAGGTGTGGTCACGGCAACACTGGTGGCTGTCACCAGTTCGGTTTGGCTGGCTCGCTTATTGATGTTGCCCGATGAGATCCAACGTAGCCTGGCGGTGCGCTCCGTGACCACGCCATTTGCGCTGGCGGCGGCAGAACCGCTGGGCGGGCAGCCAGATCTGGTGGCGTTGTTTGTGGTGATCACTGGCGTGTTCGGAATGGCGGTTGGCGACATGCTATTTTTGCGTCTTTCAATCCGCGAAGGCATGGCGAAAGGGGCCGGATTTGGTGCGGCGTCGCACGGCGCGGGCACTGCACGTTCTTATGAACTCGGTCAGCAGGAAGGGGTGATTGCCAGCCTGGTGATGATGCTTTCCGGCGTGGTGATGGTGCTGGTGGCACCGCTGGTCGCGAGAGTGATGTTCTGAGAAAAGATGGTTCCTCCGGCCCGAGAGCCGGAGGGAAAGGGAGGTTAGTGCGCGCGACCTTGTTCTACGCCGTACCCGGTTTGGGAACGGATGAACTGAGCACGGAATTGCTCACGTTCGCGGTTACCTTCTGCGGAATTATCGGTGGCAGAGAAGAACCAGATACCGAGGAACGCCACGCTGATGGAGAACAGTGCCGGGTATTCATACGGGAAAATGGCTTTTTCGTGACCGAGGATTTGCACCCAAATCGTTGGGCCAAGCACCATCAATACCACCGCTGTTATCAGACCTAACCAGCCACCCAGCATTGCGCCACGCGTGGTCAGACGCGACCAGTACATGGAAAGCAGGATGATCGGGAAGTTGCAGCTTGCCGCGATGGCAAACGCCAGGCCCACCATGAAGGCGATGTTCTGGTTTTCAAACATCACGCCGAGCAGGATGGCAATGACGCCCAGCACCAGCACGGTGATTTTCGAGACTTTCAGTTCTTCACGCTCGGTTGCGCCTTTACGGAACACGTTAGCGTACAGGTCGTGAGATACCGCTGAAGCACCCGCCAACGTCAGACCGGCAACAACCGCCAGAATGGTGGCGAATGCCACTGCCGAGATAAAGCCGAGGAACAGGTTACCGCCCACCGCGTTGGCCAGATGCACCGCAGCCATGTTGTTACCGCCGATCAGCGCGCCAGCCGCATCTTTGTACGCCGGGTTCGCACCCACCAGCATGATCGCGCCAAAGCCGATGATAAAGGTCAGGATGTAGAAATAACCCATAAAGCCGGTGGCGTAGAACACGCTCTTACGCGCTTCGCGGGCATCGCTGACCGTGAAGAAACGCATCAGAATATGCGGCAGACCAGCCGTACCGAACATCAATCCAAGGCCTAACGACAGCGCCGATATTGGATCTTTTACCAGACCGCCCGGGCTCATAATCGCGGAGCCTTTCGGGTGTACCGCCATCGCTTCGGTGAACAGATTGTTGAAGCTGAAGCCAACGTGTTTCATGACCATGAAAGCCATAAAGCTGGCACCGAACAGCAACAGTACGGCTTTGATGATTTGCACCCACGTGGTTGCCAGCATGCCGCCGAACAGAACGTACATCATCATCAGTACACCAACCAGCACCACGGCAATGTGATAATTCAGACCGAACAGCAACTGGATAAGCTTACCGGCACCGACCATCTGGGCAATCAGGTACAGAGCAACCACCACCAGCGAACCGCAGGCCGACAGAATACGGATTGGACCCTGTTTCAGACGGTAAGAGGCGACGTCGGCAAAGGTATAACGACCGAGGTTACGCAGACGTTCGGCGATCAGGAACAGGATAATCGGCCAGCCGACCAGGAAGCCGAGCGAGTAAATCAGTCCGTCATAACCGGAAGTAAATACCAGCGCAGAAATCCCCAGAAACGAGGCCGCTGACATATAGTCGCCCGCGATCGCCAGCCCGTTCTGGAAGCCGGTGATGTTGCCGCCAGCGGTGTAATAGTCGTTACGCGAACGCACGCGCTTAGACGCCCAGTAGGTAATGCCGAGCGTAAAGATGACGAAAATAAGGAACATGACAATCGCCTGCCAGTTGGTTGGCTGGCGTTGGACTGCACCGCTAATAGCATCCGCCGCGTTTGCGGCGAAGGGCAGCGTGGCGGCAAGCGCCGTCAGGACTCTCTTCATGATGCTTTAACCTCGTGCAGAACTGCATTGTTAAGACGATCGAATTCACCGTTTGCCCGCCAGATATAGATCCCAGTCAGGATGAAGGAGATAAGGATCACGCCCACTCCAATCGGAATACCTCGGGTAACGCTGGTTCCCGCATGCAGCGGTGTTCCCAGCCAGCCAGGCGCAAAGGCAATCAGTAAAATAAAGCTGATATAAACCACCAGCATGATGATGGACAGAACAGCGGCAAACCGTTGCCTTTTTTCAACTAATTCCCTGAAACGCGCACTGTCTTCTATCCGCTGATAAATATTGTCATTCATCACAGAGCTCTCCAGAGGTCCCCCTGCGTCTTTCGCGCTACAGGTTCGTTGGCCGCACTCGCCTACCCCAGTCACATAGTGAACTATGCTCTTGGGGATATGCTTGCTTGCCGCCTTCCTGTAACGCGAAATCCTTTGGGGGAGGTTTTTATATTTCCCTCCCGGTGAAGAGAGGGTAGGGTCAGATTTGTAGGCCCGATAGCTGTGCGCCATCGGGTATTTCACGGTTATGGTTATGAAGGCATTGCGATGGCCTGCTTCTCTTCGAGCAGTTTCTCTACCACGCCAGGATCGGCGAGAGTCGAGGTATCGCCCAGATTGCTGGTATCGCCCGCCGCAATTTTGCGCAGAATACGGCGCATAATTTTGCCGGAGCGGGTTTTTGGCAGTGAGTCGGTCCAGTGCAGCACGTCTGGCGTTGCCAGCGGGCCAATCTCTTTACGTACCCAGTTGCGAACTTCGGCGTACAGCTCAGGCGACGGTTCTTCGCCGTGGTTGAGTGTGACGTAGGCGTAGATCGCCTGGCCTTTAATATTGTGCGGAATACCCACCACTGCGGCTTCGGCAATCTTCGGATGCGACACCAGCGCCGATTCGATTTCTGCCGTCCCCAGGCGGTGGCCGGAAACGTTCAGTACGTCGTCCACCCGCCCGGTGATCCAGTAATAACCATCTTCGTCACGGCGTGCGCCGTCACCGCTGAAGTACATATTTTTGAAGGTGGAGAAGTAGGTCTGTTCAAAGCGATCGTGATCGCCAAACAGGGTTCTTGCCTGACCCGGCCAGGAATCGGTAATCACCAGGTTGCCTTCGGTCGCACCTTCCAGCGGGTTGCCTTCGTTATCGACGATCGCAGGCTGCACGCCGAAGAACGGACGCGTTGCCGAACCGGCTTTCAGTTCGGTCGCACCCGGCAGCGGGGTGATCATGAAACCTCCGGTTTCGGTCTGCCACCAGGTATCGACGACCGGGCATTTTTCGTTGCCGATCTTCTTCCAGTACCATTCCCACGCTTCCGGGTTGATCGGCTCGCCGACGGAACCCAGAATGCGCAGTGACGAGCGATCGGTGCCTTCAATCGCTTTATCGCCTTCTGCCATCAGGGCGCGGATGGCGGTTGGGGCTGTATAGAGAATATTGACCTGATGCTTATCAACGACCTGCGACATGCGCGCCGGTGTTGGCCAGTTGGGTACGCCTTCAAACATCAGCGTGGTGGCGCCGCAGGCCAGCGGTCCGTACAGCAGGTAGCTGTGTCCGGTTACCCAGCCCACATCAGCGGTACACCAGTAGATATCACCCTGATGATAATCAAACACATACTTAAAGGTAGTTGCGGCGTAAACCAGATACCCGCCGGTGGTGTGCAGCACGCCTTTTGGCTTACCGGTTGAACCGGAGGTATACAGAATAAACAGCGGATCTTCCGCGTTCATCTCTTCCGGCTGGTGCTCTGGGCTGGCTTTTTCAATAAGATCGGACCACCACAGATCGCGACCTTCCTGCCAGTCCGTTTTTCCACCGGTACGTTTGAGGACCACCACGTGCTCAACGGTCTTCACGTTCGGATTTTTCAGCGCATCGTCCACGTTCTTTTTCAGTGGGATGCCGCGTCCGGCACGCACGCCTTCATCGGCGGTGATCACCAGGCGTGAATTGGAGTCGATGATACGTCCGGCAACGGCTTCCGGCGAAAATCCACCGAAGATGACCGAATGCACCGCGCCAATACGGGCGCAAGCGAGCATAGCCACCGCAGCCTCCGGGACCATTGGCATATAGATCGCTACCACATCGCCTTTTTTAATGCCTAAATCCAGCAATGTATTGGCAAAACGGCAAACGTCGTGATGCAGTTCGCGATAGGTAATATGTTTGCTTTGGGTGGCGTCATCGCCTTCCCAAATGATGGCGGTGCGATCGCCGTTATCCTCAAGATGGCGGTCAAGGCAGTTAGCTGCCAGATTCAGCGTGCCGTCTTCGTACCATTTGATGGATACGTTGCCAGGTGCAAAAGAGGTGTTCTTTACCTTGCTGTACGGTTTGATCCAATCAAGAATTTTTCCCTGTTCGCCCCAAAATGTATCGGGGTCAGTAATAGATTGTTGGTATTTCGCGTCGTACTGCTCCGGATTTATCAGGCAACGATCCGCAATATTTGCGGGAATAGCGTGTTTATGTATTTGGCTCATGGCTTTTGTTCTCCTTGTAGGATGTTAATAATATGTCTCATAAACGTTAAATGTAGGGGCTTTGGGAGTTTTGTTTGGGATTTGAGCGGCAGATCACGCAATAACCGAATTGTGCAAATTAGCGGCAAACTGATTTTTGAAGGGAACTAGCAAAAATTGATTAAATCTCGCGATAACATGCAGTTATATGAAAGCTGTTGAAAAGGTGATCTGTATCGGGAATAGACAAAAGAGTGAGAGGTTAAAGGGGGGTAATAACTCTAAAGTGGTATTTTACATGCACTTACAATTGATTAAAAACAACATTTTTAGTGTGGCTTTTTGTTAAAAAGAGGGTGGAGCAATGTCATGACAGTATGCGTGTGGTTGCTGTTATGGAAAACAATAAAAGAATCGCCATTGCAGACAATGGCGTCATCTGGATGAGACCCCCTCTATGGCAAGGACAAAATCACCCGTACTCCGTTTTTTCAGCCTGATATTACCGTTTTTATTTATCTCTGCCGTTCACGCTGAACAAACCCCAGTACCCGCAAAAACCGTCACCGTTGAAGCGAAGAATGAAACTTTCGCCCCTCAGCATCCCGATCAATATCTCTCATGGAAAGCCACGTCGGAGCAGTCCGCACGTGAAGATGCGCTGGCAGAAGATCCGCGACTGGTGATTCTGTGGGCGGGATATCCATTCTCGCGTGATTACAACAAACCGCGTGGACACGCGTATGCCGTGACCGATGTCCGTGAAACCTTACGTACCGGCGCGCCAAAAACGGCGGAAGACGGCCCGCTGCCGATGGCTTGCTGGAGCTGTAAAAGCCCGGACGTAGCGCGTCTGATCCAGAAAGACGGGGAAGACGGTTACTTCCACGGCAAATGGGCTCGCGGCGGCCCAGAAATTGTTAACAACTTAGGCTGCGGCGATTGCCATAACACCGCATCGCCAGATTTCGCCAAAGGTAAGCCTGAATTGACGCTGTCTCGTCCTTACGCGGAACGCGCAATGGAAACTATTGGCAAACCGTTTGATAAAGCCGGTCGCTTTGACCAGCAGTCCATGGTCTGCGGCCAGTGCCACGTGGAGTACTACTTCGACGGTAAAAACAAAGCCGTTAAGTTCCCGTGGGACGAGGGGATGAAAGTCGAGAACATGGAGAAATACTACGACGCCATTGCATTCTCTGACTGGACTAACTCCCTGTCTAAAACGCCAATGCTGAAAGCACAGCACCCGGAATATGAAACCTGGACTGCGGGCATTCATGGCAAGAACAACGTGACCTGTATTGACTGTCACATGCCGAAAGTGCAAAACGCCGAAGGCAAGATCTACACCGACCATAAAATTGGTAACCCGTTCGATAACTTCCCTCAGACCTGCGCCAACTGCCACACCCAGGACAAAGCGTCCCTGCAAAAAGTTGTCGCCGAGCGTAAACAAGCGATTCATGACCTGAAAATCAAGGTTGAAGATCAGCTGGTACATGCCCACTTCGAAGCGAAAGCGGCATGGGATGCGGGCGCAACGGAAGCCGAAATGAAGCCGATTCTGGAAGATATCCGTCACGCGCAATGGCGCTGGGATCTGTCAATCGCTTCGCACGGTATTCACATGCACGCGCCGGAAGAAGGTCTGCGCATGTTGGGTAGCGCGATGGATAAAGCCGCCGATGCGCGTACCAAACTGGTGCGTCTGCTGGCGACCAAAGGCATCACGCATGAAATCCC
Source organism: Citrobacter tructae (assembly GCF_004684345.1). Taxonomy (NCBI): domain Bacteria; kingdom Pseudomonadati; phylum Pseudomonadota; class Gammaproteobacteria; order Enterobacterales; family Enterobacteriaceae; genus Citrobacter; species Citrobacter tructae. The sequence continues at coordinate 3,036,069 of NZ_CP038469.1, read as the reverse complement.
GTTACCGGATATCTCTACCAAAGAGAAAGCCCAGAAGGCGATCGGTTTGAACATGGAGCAAATCAATGCTGAGAAGCAGGACTTCATCAAAACGGTGATTCCGCAATGGGAAGACCAGGCGCGTAAAAACGGTCTGTTAAGCCAATAACCCCATTCCGCCCCGCAAGGGGCGGATAACTCAACGGAGTGAATATGAGCGTATTACGTTCGTTATTAACTGCTGGGGTGCTGGCGTCAGGCCTGTTCTGGAGCCTGTGCGGGAATGCCGCCACACCCACACCACAGGAATCGGATCAACGCTGGACGGTAACCCAACAGCGTAGCCCGGATGCCGCCTGTCTGGATTGTCACAAACCAGACACCGAAGGCATGCATGGTAAACATGCAGAAGTCATCAACCCGAATAATAAACTGCCGGTTACCTGCACCAACTGTCACGGCCAGCCGTCACCGAACCACCGCGAAGGGGTGAAGGATGTGATGCGCTTTAACGAGCCGATGTACAACGTGGAGCAGCAGAACAGCGTCTGTATGTCCTGTCACCTGCCTGAGCAGTTGCAAAAAGCGTTCTGGCCGCACGATGTCCACGTGACTAAAGTGGCCTGTGCCAGCTGTCACTCACTGCATCCGAAGCAAGACACGATGCAGACGCTAAGCGATAAAGGACGGATTAAGATTTGCGTCGATTGCCACAGCGATCAGCGTAACAATCCAAACTTTAACCCGGCGTCGATTCCCTTGCTTAAGGAGCATCCATGAGTTGCTCTCGTCGCCAGTTTATCACCGGCGTCGGCGCGCTGGTGGCTGTTAGCGGGACGGCGGGACGCGTTGTGGCGAAGACGTTAAACATCAACGGCGTGCGTTACGGTATGGTACATGATGAGTCATTATGCATCGGCTGCACCGCCTGTATGGACGCCTGTCGGGAAGTTAACAACGTGCCGGAAGGCGTGTCGCGTCTGACGATTATTCGCAGCGAGCCGCTGGGGACCTTTCCTGATGTGAAGTACCGCTTCTTCCGCCACTCGTGTCAGCACTGCGATCACGCCCCCTGTGTTGACGTCTGTCCGACGGGGGCATCGTATCGCGATGCCGCCAGCGGCATTGTGGATGTGAACCCGGATCTGTGCGTCGGCTGCCAGTATTGCATCGCCGCCTGCCCGTACCGCGTGCGCTTTATTCATCCGGTCAACAAGACGGCGGATAAGTGCGACTTCTGCCGTAAAACCAACCTGAAAGCGGGCAAACAACCCGCCTGCGTTGAGTCATGTCCGACGAAAGCGCTGACGTTTGGTAACCTGGACGATCCCAACAGCGAGATCTCTCGTCTGTTGCACCAGAAAAATACCTACCGTTACAAGCTGGCGCTGGGCACCAAACCGAAGGTCTACCGCGTTCCCTTTAAATATGGGGAGGTGAGCCAATGACACCCGCTTCTGCATTCCATTTTGAATCACTGGTGTGGGACTGGCCCATCGCCATCTATCTGTTCCTGATCGGTATTTCCGCCGGACTGGTGACGCTGTCGGTATTGTTGCGACGACTGCACCCGGAAGCGGGCGGTTCAGACAGCACGTTACTTCGTACCACGCTGGTACTCGGGCCGGGGGCAATTATTCTTGGCCTGCTGATCCTGGTCTTTCACCTGACGCGTCCATGGACTTTCTGGAAACTGATGTTCCACTACAGCTTCACCTCGGTGATGTCGATGGGGGTCATGCTGTTCCAGGTATATATGGTGGTGCTGGTGCTGTGGCTGGCAAAAATCTTTGAAAAAGAGGTGATTGCCCTGCAACAGCGGTTCGTGCCGCGACTGACGATCGTGCCAAAACTACTGACGCTAATCACGCCGTTCCATCGTGCGCTTGAGACGCTGATGTTGGTGCTGGCGGTTCTGCTCGGGGCCTACACCGGATTCCTGCTGTCGGCACTGAAATCTTACCCGTTCCTGAATAACCCGATCCTGCCGGTGCTGTTCCTGTTCTCCGGGATCTCCTCCGGTGCGGCGGTGGCGCTGATCGCTATGGCGCTGCGTCATCGCAGTAACCCGCATAGCACCGAGGCGCACTTTGTACACCGCATGGAAACCCCGGTGGTGTGGCTGGAAATCTTCCTGCTGGCGGCGTTCTTCGTCGGGCTGGCGTTGGGCGATGACGGCAAGATGCGCGCACTGGCTGCGGCGCTGGGCGGCGGTTTCTGGACCTGGTGGTTCTGGCTTGGCGTGGCTGGGTTGGGGCTGATCCTGCCGATGCTGCTGAAACCGTGGGCTAATCGCAGCTCGACGTTTCACGGCGTGCTGGCGGTGTGCGGCGCGAGCCTGACTGGTGTGCTGCTGCTGCGCTTTTTTATTCTCTATGCGGGTCAGCTAACCGTTGCGTAAGGTGATTTCTGGACGTACTCCTTCCTGAAGCCGGTTTTCTGGCATTGTTGTTAAGTCTCGGGGTCAACGTGTTGACCCCGCTTGCCGTGTTGGCGGGTGTCCGCCAGCGCTGGCAGGGCGTTATGCGTCTGGCCTGCGTTGGTGTATGGACGCAGTTTGCGCTGTTGCTGCTGGCTTTTGCCATACTGGTGTTCTGTTTCCTGACCAGCGACTTCTCCGTTGTTTACGTGGCTCAGCACAGCTATAGCCTGTTGCCGTGGGGTTTAAAGCTGGCGGCAGTGTGGGGCGGTCATGAAGGATCGCTGCTGCTGTGGGTGCTGTTTCTTTCCGCTTGGAGCGCGCTGTTCGCCTGGCGCTCCCGGCGCGAGCCGGACGCGCTGTTTCCGCTGACCTTAAGCGTCCTGTCCATGATGACGGCCTCACTGCTGCTGTTCGTGGTGGTGTGGTCCGATCCGTTTGTACGCATTTTCCCGCCAGCGATTGAAGGGCGCGACCTGAACCCGATGCTGCAACATTTGGGGCTGATCCTGCATCCGCCGCTGCTGTATCTGGGCTACGGTGGTCTGATGGTGGCGGCCGGTGTGGCGCTGGCCTCGCTGCTGCGTGGCGGGTTTAACGCACAGATTGCCTGGGTATGCTGGCGCTGGGCGCTGCCCGGCTGGTGCGCCCTGACGCTGGGGATTATCCTCGGTTCCTGGTGGGCGTACTGCGAACTGGGCTGGGGCGGTTGGTGGTTCTGGGACCCGGTAGAAAATGCCTCCTTATTACCCTGGTTGTCCGCCAGCGCGCTACTGCATAGCCTGTACGTCTCGCGCCAGCGCAGAGGCTTCCAGCATTGGTCGCTGCTGCTGGCGATTGTCACGCTGATTTTATCGCTGCTTGGCACGCTGATTGTGCGTTCCGGCATTCTGGTTTCTGTGCATGCCTTCGCGCTGGATAACGTCCGTGCCGCGCCGCTGTTTGCGCTGTTTACCGTGTTAAGTCTGGCTTCTCTCGGGCTGTACGCCTGGCGGGCGCGGGATGTACGCCAGACTGCGCGTTTTGGCGGCTGGTCGCGTGAGATGTTGATTCTGGTTGCGCTGCTGCTCTTTTGCGCGGTACTGCTGATCGTGCTGATTGGCACGCTGTACCCGATGATCTACGGTCTGTTTGGCTGGGGACGACTTTCCGTTGGCGCACCTTATTTCAACCGCGCGACGCTGCCGTTTGGCCTGCTGATGCTGGTGGTCATCGTGCTGGCGACGATCAGAAGCCGGAAGGCGTCGCTGCGAAGCCAGCTTCCGGCGCTGCTGGCGCATACCGGCGTACTGGTTTTTGCTGCAGGGATTGTTTTCTCCAGCGGGAGCCGTCAGGAAGTGAGCCTGAATTTGAGTCCAGGGCAGCAGGTCGAGCTGGCGGGCTACGTTTTCCGTTTCGAACGCCTCGATCTGGAAGCAAAAGGAAACTACACCAGCGAAAAAGCGCTGATTACGCTGTGGCAGAATGAAAAACGTATCGGCAGTCTGCAACCGGAGAGACGCTTCTATGCCGCGCGTCGCCAGCAAATGATGGAGCCGGGTATCCGCTGGAACTTGCTGCATGACTGGTATGCGGTGATCGGCGAAAAAACCGGACAGGACCGCTACGCGATGCGCCTGTACGTGCAAAGCGGTGTACGTTGGGTATGGGGCGGTGGGCTGCTGATGGTACTCGGTGCGCTGCTCAGCGGCTGGCGGGGGAGGATGCGCGATGCGTAGTATCTGCGGTTTTATCATCCTGTTTTTCATCACCTTCGCGACGCATGCCCAAGTTGTGGACACCTGGCGCTTTGATAACCCGCAACAGCAGGAAAAAGCCCTGTCTATTGCTAGCCAACTGCGCTGCCCGCAGTGTCAGAATCAAAACTTACTGGAATCCAATGCGCCGGTGGCGGTCAGCATGCGCCATCAGGTGTACAACATGGTGGCAGAGGGGAAAAACGAAGACGAGATCACCACGTGGATGACCGATCGTTACGGTGATTTCGTCCGGTATAACCCTCCGCTCAATGAGCAAACGCTGCTGCTGTGGGCACTGCCGTGTTTGTTACTGCTGCTGGTGGGGGTGATCATCTGGCGGGTGAGAGCGTGCCAACGCGTAGAAGAGGACAAACGATGAGTCAGCCTGAATGTTCCGCACCGTTACGTCCGATGCCTGTGAAACGACTGGCCGCAGCGGCTGTACTGATGGTTACTGCCTGCATTGGGGCTTATCTGATGACGCCAAAATGGCAGGCGGTGCGTCAGGAGCAGGTGAGACTGGCAGATCCCCTGCATGCGTTTTCTGATGAGAATATTCAAGAAAAACAGCTGCTTTCGCTGCAAGCAAAAATTCGCGCCAACCCGCAAGACAGCACACAATGGGCGCAACTGGGTGAATATTATCTTTGGCAAAACGCGTATCATAATGCGCTACTGGCCTATGAGCAGGCGCTGCGTTTGCGCGGTGCAAACGCCGAAATCTATTCGGCGCTGGCGACGGTGTTGTACTATCAGGCCGGGCAACATATGACGCCGCCCACCCGTGAAATGATCGATAAATCGCTGGCACTGGACCCGACAGAAGTCACCGCGCTGATGCTGCTGGCTTCCGATGCGTTTATGCAGGCCGACTACGCGCAGGCCATTTTGAAGTGGCAAAAGGTCCTCGATTTAAACTCGCCGAGAGTGGATCGCGCACAGCTGATTGACTCGATTAATATGGCGAAATTGCTGCAGAATCGACAAAAATAATTTTGTTTTTTTGTGATTTGCATCATTTTGCCTGTTTAAAAAACAGGCGATCGAACAAATGGGCAAAAAAAACTCACACCATGACTTCTTCATTTTTTATCAAATCAAAATTCTTTTATAACAAAAAGTTATTCATCATCAGCAGCACAAAATCGCATTCTTATGCATAAATTCAGCAAAAGGCCCCGTTCTTAGAGGGTTGCGCTGAATGCCACGCTAATGATAATGATAATAAGCGTTAAAAAACTCCATAAACGAACGCAACACAATTCATACCCTTTCAGTATGTACTATCCCCACATTACGCGTGTGGAATAGCGCTCCATCGAGGAAGTCCGTTGTTATGAAAAATTTGAAAGTCAGCCTGGCATGGCAGATTCTTATCGCCATGGTGCTGGGCATTTTGCTAGGGAGTTACCTGCATTACCACAGTGACAGCCGCGAATGGCTGGTGGTTAACCTGCTGTCTCCGGCAGGGGATATCTTTATCCACCTGATTAAAATGATTGTTGTGCCGATTGTCATCTCCACGCTGGTCGTCGGTATTGCTGGGGTTGGTGATGCCAAACAGCTGGGCCGTATTGGCGCCAAAACCATTCTCTATTTCGAAGTGATCACCACCATCGCCATTATCCTCGGCATTACGCTGGCGAACGTGTTTCAACCGGGTTCCGGGATTGATATGTCGCAGTTGGCGACTGTGGATATTTCGAAATATCAAAGTACAACCGCTGAAGTGCAGAGCCACGCGCATGGCCTGATGGGTACGATTTTGTCACTGGTGCCGACCAACATCGTTGCATCGATGGCGAAAGGCGACATGCTGCCGATTATCTTCTTCTCGGTGTTGTTTGGATTAGGTCTGTCTTCACTGCCAGCTACTCACCGCGAGCCGCTGGTGACTGTGTTCCGCTCCATCTCTGAAACGATGTTTAAAGTGACGCACATGGTGATGCGTTATGCGCCGGTCGGTGTCTTTGCGCTGATTGCCGTCACTGTAGCCAACTTTGGTTTTGCCTCCCTGTGGCCGCTGGCGAAGCTGGTGCTGCTGGTGCATTTCGCCATCCTGTTCTTCGCACTGGTAGTGCTGGGTATCGTGGCGCGTATCTGCGGTTTGAGCATCTGGATCCTGATTCGTATCCTGAAAGACGAGCTGATCCTGGCCTACTCTACCGCCAGCTCTGAGAGTGTGCTGCCGCGTATTATTGAGAAGATGGAAGCCTATGGCGCACCGGCCTCAATTACCAGCTTCGTGGTGCCAACCGGATACTCGTTTAACCTCGACGGTTCGACGCTGTATCAAAGTATCGCCGCGATTTTTATCGCCCAGCTGTACGGCATTGACCTGTCGCTGTGGCAGGAAATTGTGCTGGTGCTGACGCTGATGGTGACCTCGAAAGGGATCGCGGGCGTGCCGGGCGTATCATTTGTGGTGCTGCTGGCGACGCTGGGTAGCGTGGGTATTCCACTGGAAGGTCTGGCGTTTATCGCCGGTGTTGACCGTATCCTCGATATGGCGCGTACTGCGCTGAACGTGGTAGGTAACGCGCTGGCGGTGCTGGTTATCGCCAAGTGGGAACACAAATTTGACCGCAAAAAAGCGCTGGCCTATGAGCGTGAGGTTTTGGGCAAATTTGATAAGACCGCCAATCAGTAATTGATTGCGGGTTGCCTGATGGCGCCGTTCATCGCGCCATCAGGTGACAAACATCAACCGTTGGTTAACTTTTCAAACTCCTCGCAGCCGGTATCAAACCCTTCCGTACAGCTCAGATTCAGCCAGTGCAGCGCCTTCTGTTTATTCTTCTCAATAAAACCCTGCTCGCCGTTTAGGAACATCATCCCGGCCCAGTATTCGGAATACCCGGTACGCGAAATGGCTGAGCTGCGTTTGAAATACCAGGTGGCTTTGTCATCGTCTGCGGGAATGCCTACGCCGTTGGCGTAAATCAGCCCGAGCAGCATCTGTGCATCGACGGCAGAGTCGCTTTCCAGATTCTCAGAGGCGTTTTGTAACAGCGTAATAGCTTTGGGATAATTGGGGCGACCCGCCTGGGTGTTAACCAGGATACGTGCCAGGGTAATTTCGCCGCTCGTACTGCCCGCCTGGGCTGCCTTTTCAGCCAGCGTTTTGGCCTGCGGAAAATCCAGACTAACCGGATTGGTTATCTTAATTTGTGCCAGCAGGGCCCAGGCGTCCGGATCGCCGTTGTCGGCGGCTTTTTGCGCCCAGTATTCGGCTTTACTCAAATCACCTGAGCTAAACCAGGTATCGGCGAGAAAGTACTGTGCGCGTCGGTCACCTGCCTCTGCTGCCTGTAGATACTGACTTCCGGGCTCAGTATCACTGGCATGGGCAAAGAATGTCATAAAGAACATCAATGCAATGAGTTGTTTCATTTTGAGTTTTATTTAGGGTACGGAATGAACAGTATAAAGAGATCGTATGGATAAAAAAACAGCCTCCGGGCGGAGGCTGTTGCAGAACAGGTACGAAAACGGATTAACCCATCGCGCTTTCGCGCAGGCTGGCTTTCAGCTTGGTGTACTCATCAATCACATACTGCTCAGCAGTACGCTGGTCGGCAATGCGCTCAACGTTGACGGCACAGTACTTGTACTCCGGCGTTTTGGTAATCGGGCTTAAGTTCTCGGTTACCAGTTCATTACATGCCCCAATCCACCACTGGTAGGTCATGTAAATCGCGCCTTTGTTCGGACGATCGCTGACTGCCGCACGGGTGATAACGCGACCTTTGCGCGAGTTAACCCATACCAGATCTTCATCCTGAATACCCAGACGTTCTGCGTCGGCGGTGTTGATCTGGGCGTAGCCCGGTTCATCCGCTAACGCCGCCAGAGCCGCACAGTTGCCGGTCATGGAACGGCAAGAGTAGTGGCCGACTTCACGCACCGTCGACAGTACCATTGGGTACTCTTCAGTGAGCTTGTCGATTGGCGCGACCCAGTCACAGGTGAAGAACTGCGCCAGACCGTTCGGGGTGTCGAACTTTTCTTTGAAGAGGTAAGAGGTCCCCTGGTCGGCATCCGACGTATCGCGGCAAGGCCACTGGATATAGCCCAGTTCACCCATCTTCTCGTAGGTAGCGCCGTAGAAATCCGGGCACAGATGACGCAACTCATCCCAGATTTCTTGGGTGTTGTTGTAGTGCATCGGGTAGCCCATACGGGTGGCGATTTCACTGATAATCTGCCAGTCCGTTTTCAGATCCCACTTCGGCTCAACCGCTTTAAAGAAGCGCTGGAAGCCACGGTCTGCGGCAGAGTAGACACCTTCATGCTCACCCCATGACGTAGACGGTAAAATAACGTCTGCGGCAGCGGCGGTTTTGGTCATGAAGATATCCTGCACGATGACCAGTTCCAGATCCTCAAAGCCTTTGCGCACTGCGGAGAGTTCAGCATCGGTCTGTAACGGATCTTCACCCATAATGTACGCCGCGCGTACTTCGCCATGTGCCGCACGGTGCGGCAGCTCGCTGATGCGATAGCCGGTATGTGCAGGTAAGCTTTCCACGCCCCAGGCTTTAGCGAATTTCTCGCGGTTTTCCGGGAACTTAACGTACTGATAGCCCGGATAGGTATCCGGCAGCGCACCCATGTCGCACGCGCCCTGAACGTTGTTCTGGCCACGAACCGGGTTAACGCCCACGCTTGGCTTACCGAGGTTGCCGGTCAGCATGGCGAGGCTGGTCAGTGAACGCACGGTTTCCACACCCTGATAGAACTGGGTTACACCCATGCCCCACAGGATAGCCGCGCTTTTTGCCGATGCGTACATACGCGCAGCCTGACGAATTTCCTGAGCGCTTACGCCAGTAATGTCTTCAACGGACTCCGGCGTATAGCCTTCGACAATCTTGCTGTACTCTTCAAAGCCTTCCGTACGCGAGGCCACGAACGCCTGGTCGTACAGTTTTTCTTCGATGATGACATGACCCATAGCGTTGAGCAGCGCGATGTTCGAGCCGTTTCTTAACGCGATGTGCATGTCGGCAATGCGCGCGGTTTCAATTTTGCGCGGATCGCAGACGATAATTTTCGCCCCGTTGCGTTTAGCGTTAATCACGTGATTCGCCACGATAGGGTGGGAATCCGCCGGGTTGTACCCGAAAATAAACACTAAATCGGTGTTATCAATTTCGTTAATCGCATTACTCATTGCGCCGTTACCGACCGATTGGTGCAGACCTGCAACCGAAGGGCCGTGTCAGACGCGAGCGCAGCAGTCAACGTTATTGGTACCAATAACGGCGCGTGCGAATTTTTGCATTACATAGTTGGTTTCATTACCCGTTCCGCGAGATGAACCGGTCGTCTGAATGGCGTCCGGGCCATACTTCGCTTTGATAGCGCTCAGGCGGTTAGCCACGTAATCCAGCGCTTCATCCCAGGAAACAGATTCCAGTTTGCCGCCACGTTGGCGACGGATCATTGGGGTTTTCAGGCGAGGGGTTAGGATCTGGGTATCGTTGATAAAATCCCAGCCATAGTAGCCTTTCAGACACAAGGTACCCTGGTTGGTTTTCCCCTGCGCCGCCTCAGCCCGGACGATTTTGCCGTTATCGACCACCAGGTTGATTTTGCAACCTGATGCGCAATATGGGCAAACCGTGACGACTTTTTTCATCGGTCTCGCTCCAGTTAATCAAATCGCGCATACGCGCTTGTCGTTTTTGTTATGCATCTTTTATGCCATGTTTTTATCAGGGGCATCAGCCGATAATACGGGCATAATTTGCGCAAAACCCTGACGAAAAACAGGCTGTCGTCATATTTGACGTGACGAATCCCCAGGGTGTGACGGTCTGGCAGTGTGACCGAGGTTATGTTTCCCGCATGTGCTTGCGCCTTATCGCTGTCACTCTGCGCAGAATCATTCACACTCATTTGAGTTGGCGCGAGATGGGGAAAAACAATGAAGCCGGCGATACTGGTTGTGGATGATGACGTGGCGATCTGCACGCTTTTACAGGACGTGCTGAGCGAGCATGTCTTTGCAGTGACCGCCTGTCATAGCGGCCAGGAGGCGTTGCGCAGCATTGAGACGCAGCCAGATATCGCCCTGGTACTGCTGGACATGATGTTGCCTGATATCAACGGTTTGATGGTGTTGCAGCAGGTACAAAAGATGAGACCCGGCCTGCCAGTGGTGATGCTGACCGGTATGGGTAGCGAATCGGATGTGGTCGTCGGGCTGGAAATGGGTGCTGACGACTACATCGGTAAACCGTTCAACGCGCGCGTGTTGGTGGCACGGGTGAAGGCGGTGCTCAGACGTGTAGGCGTGCTCACACCTGAAAGTGCAGGTGTGCAAACCACCGGGCTTTCGTTTAATGGCTGGCATCTGGATACAGCGGGCTGCCAGTTGCGTAATCCTCAGCAACTGAATGTTGACCTTACGCAGGGCGAATACAGCCTGCTGCTGGCGCTGGCCCAAAACGCCCGTCGGGTGCTGAGTCGCGAGCAACTTTTAGAACTCACACGCAGTGACAGCGTCGAAGTGTTTGATCGCACCATCGATGTGTTAATCATGCGGCTGCGGCGAAAAATAGAGAACAACCCGCATCAGCCAATGCTGATCAAAACCCTGCGCGGGCTGG